>MGDZ01000069.1 GCA_001791115.1 Candidatus Uhrbacteria bacterium RIFCSPHIGHO2_02_FULL_57_19 | reverse complement strand
CGCGCACCTCGCGCTCGATAATCGAAGCCAGGGTGATCACTTCAAAAAGAGTCCGTCCCCGGGATTCGGCTTCTGCTCGGAGTTCCTGATTAATCCTCCGATCAAAATTCTTTAACATCACCCGGACTATATCTTCGGCGGTTACCTCCAAAGGGATGCGATAGGTGTCTGGAAAAAGATAACCCTCGAGCGACACATAGTCCGGTCGGCCGGCAAGAAAAGCGAATTCCTGCGAGAAATCCTTGGAACGAAACGCATCTCGGTCGTTCCGATAGTCTGTGGCCGGCGTGCCGGCGATTCTGTAAAAATCCTCAACCTCGGCGATACCCTGACGCTTAAGATACTCGGCCATCTCGCGGATGCCCCATCCTTCAAGCAGGGTAATTTCCCGCTCGGAAACTCCGGGCGAGGTCAGCTGTTTGACGATCTTGGCGTAGGACTGGCCGGAGCGGACATAAAACTTCCCAGTCTGGAATCTGGCCTGGGTGCCGGAGATCCAAACATAGGTTTCGAAAATAAAACGACTGCGGATGGCGCCTTTATTTTTTAGCTCGGCGGCGATGGCCTTGACCCCTGTTCCCGGCTCGACCGTTAGCGGGACGTTCTCTGATTTTGATCCTGGCCGCCGAAGATAAGTCTCATAGAATCCGAAATCAAAAGACAAAGCGGCCAGAATGATAAGAATAAGTGTCGTAGCGAAAATGCCGCGTTTCATAATGAAGGAAGGCGGCCAAGGCGTTCGAGAGCAACGGCCATGGCGCCCAGAGTGTTCAAGGTTGTCCGTTCGGCGCGCAGCCGCCCCCAAACCTCGGAGAGTGGAACGAGCATTAGTTCTCCGGCTTCCTGCGGATTGGGGTCGGGATCGCCGACGCGCCTGGCGTCGCGGAAAAGAAAAGGATGGAAGGTGCCGGTGGACGAGGTGGGAAAAACGGGAAACTCTCCCAGCGACTCGGCTTCCTCCGATTCGTAACCGGTTTCCTCACGGAACTCCCGCCGTGCCGCCGCTTCGGGGCTTTTGTCGTCCGGATCGATCCGCCCCATGGGCAGTTCCAGAACGGTTTCCCGGATCCCATGCTTGTACTGACGCCGGAGAATGACCTCCTCGGCCGGGGTAACGCCGACGATGATCACCCCACCTGGTGTCTCGTTCGGATAGTAATCAATAAGCACGCCGTTGGGCAGCCGAACCTTTTCGTGCCAGATTTTCCACCAGCGGTTTTCGAAGGCAATCTCTCGCGAAATGACTTCCCAAAGTTTCATAACAGGTATGCTACAATATCCACACTATGCGCAGACGAAACCTGATTCTCGGCGCCGTCGCCGCTGTCTCCCTCATTTTTGCCGTCCTGTTCGTCGTCCAGGTCATCCGCGATAATTTGCCCAGCCGCGACCAGATCAATTTTGGCGTAACTTTCGCTAAACGCCAGGCGGAATATCTTGGCCTGGACTGGAAAGAAACCTATCGGGCGATTCTTGATGATCTCGGCGTCCGCCGGCTGCGCCTGGCTGCCTACTGGGACGAAATCGAACCGTCACCAGGCAAGTTTAACTGGGACGACCTTGACTGGCAACTGCGGGAAGCGGAACGCGCCAAGGCCCGGGTCATTCTCGGCGTCGGACGGCGGCTCCCCCGCTGGCCGGAGTGCCACGTCCCTGCTTGGGCCCAAAATCTGCCGGAAGACCAGCAGCGCCTGCTGACGCTTTCGGCCATCCGCGCCATCGTCCTCCACGCCAAAGATTCCCCGGCGCTTGAGGTCTGGCAGGTGGAAAACGAACCCCTGCTCGATTCCTTCGGCGTCTGTCCGCCCGGGGACCGCGCTTTTCTGGAACAGGAAATCGCCCTGGTCCGGGAACTCGACCCCAATCATCCGGTCATGACCACGGAAAGCGGAGAGTTATCCAGCTGGGTGGGCGCCGCTGACTTGGTTGATGTTCTGGGCATCTCCCTCTACCGGCTGGCCTGGAACCAGTTTTTCGGAACAGTCTATTACCCGCTCACTCCGGGTTTCTACCGCCGCAAGGCCGAGGCGGTCCGGATCCTCGGCCCGAAGATCATCATTACCGAACTGCAGGCCGAACCCTGGAACCAAAAACCCCTCGCCGAATTAACGGTCGAGGAGCAATTTCGGACCATGAATCCGGAGCGCGTCCGCCGCAATATCGAGTTCGCCCGCCTGGTCGGCCTGCCCGAGGTCTATCTGTGGGGCGCCGAATGGTGGTACTGGCTGAAACAACACGGGCGACCGGAAATCTGGAATGAAACGCGCGACTTATTCTCGAAATGAATCTACTCAGACTCGTTAAGACACAAACGAATCCGTTCCGTGGCCCGTTCCGTCTCTCGCGCGCCGATGACATCCACCAGCTGGTTGCGGAAGGCCTGGTGAAGCTCCTCTATCTGGCCCTTGAGTCCCTCAAGCCGCGCGAAAAGGTTCCCCAACTCCTTTTCTCCGACGCCGTCTCCGAACTTAATGGCCCGCAGAGGCGAACTCTCGGGCAATTCTTCGATGGCCGCTTCCAAAACTTTGGAAGCGGGAAAGTCGCCGATGATTTCGGCCAGATACTGATGGCAGGTTAGTATCGCCTCCGATGAACATTCGGCAAGTGACTGTTTGTTCATACCTTCGACGCGGACGCCGCTTTAGGGGCAATCGCCACCGGCATGGCCAGGATTATGGCCAATCCTTGGAGAAAGCCGGAGACCGCGAAAATCAAATCCGAGATGTCCCCGTTCCAATAAGTGCCCGCTTCCAGACGAAAGAGAAACAGAGTGTCGGCCACTACCCGGAGACCAAAGCTGAGCAAGGCGTATTTGAGAAACAGCGACAAGTGGCCGGTCCACAAAGTGAGGGCCACCAAAATCAGGGCGATAAACACCGCGTCGGCCACCAGATAGCCGGCATTGACCGCCGTGGTTACGAAGTCCGTCCCGGTGAGAAGCGGACGCACGAACACGAGAAATAGGAGAGAGACGGCCGCGGCCATCAGTCCGACCATCAGTGTATTGCACCCTTTCTGCCTGGCGGTCACGGAGAGAAGCACAATAATGCTGGCGATCTCGGTGGCGTACATCAGGTACCAGGCAATATCGGCCGCGCTCGGAGTGGGAACATCAACTTTGAAAACCAGGTTATATAGAGTCCAGATGATGAGCGCGCCTCCATTGGCCAGAGCGCCGGCCGAAAAAAAGATCACCGCCTTACCCACCGCGCTCTTCCAGCCGCCCCAGGCCGGAGCCGCGTAGCGGAAGCCGAAGTAGGCGCCGACTAGAGGCGGCAGGGCGTAGACCGCGTTGTAAAGGAAGTTAACCGGCGCGTCGTGCCGTTCCATAAACTGCAGTGCCAGCCACCAGACTACTGCCACGACGCCCGTTATTGTCAGTATTTTTCGACTCATAAAATTTACGATTAATAGTTAAAAAGAGGTCCCTTAAAGATACTTTTTCCATCGTCGCCGTTCGATCTCGGCGACGATTTTTTTACATCTTGAGCTCGGCCCATGGACGCAAGCAGGATGGCATCGTCTGTCTCAACGAGAACGGAGGTGATGACAGGCGCCGCCCGACGACATTTTTTTCAAATACTTCGCGGTAAGCCAAGAACTGGATTGCATCTTGCCGCCCTGGCCGACGTTAAAAACCATTTTGGCTCCTACTTCCCCGCAAACGGAAACTTCCGGTGTATTGTCCGACTTCCTGTCCCCGCCGTTCGCAAAAATGTTCGGCCGAATCTTTTTTAGTTCGGCACACACGCTCATATCTTTGGGATTTTTGGGGTGTTTGGTTAGGACAACGCCATCAACTCCGGCTATGGCCTCTATTATTTCCTTGCGCTCCTCTTCGGGCATGAAAACATACCCCTTTTTCTTCATGAGCCAATTGTCGTTGTTTAAAATCACCACCAGCTTGTCTCCCAACTTTTTCGCCGCTTTAATCATGCGCACGTGCCCGATATGGATCGGGTCAAACCCGCCGCTTACGACGACCAATGTTTTCTTTTTCATACCCTTTTCGTAATGCGCCATACAAGCCAGGAGGCAAGAATCCCCAACAACGCTCCGGCGATGATGTCGCTCGGATAGTGAACGCCAACAGCGACGCGCCCGATCCCGATGATCGCGGCCAGAATCAAAGCGACCGTTCCCACTCTCCGATTCCAAAGAAACAGTCCGTAAGCAATGGCAAACCCGGCCACGGCGTGTCCCGAAGGAAAAGCCGGCGAATCGGCTGATTTTTCTATCAGCTTGTTAATGTCTGAAAAAACGACAAACGGCCGAGGGCGGAAGGCGATGCTTCCCAAGATGGCGCGAAGAACCAACCCCAGGCCCGTACCGGCGACGATTCTCGCCGAAAGGCGAAACCCCGCGGCCCGCATCTTTTCGAAAACCAGAGGAAGAAGAACCCCGGCAGCCAGAAGATAAATAAGCCATGAGGCGGCGGCCACGGCCAGAGGCGCAAAAGCCCCCGAGGCGGCCTGGTTCAAGGCGCTGACGATCTGTGCGTCAATGGCCGGCATGATGGAAGTGTTGTTCAACGGGGCGGGCCAGGAGCGAAACCAAAAAAATCAGGGCGCCGATGACAACCACCGTTGGCCCCGGAAGAAGATTGAATTGTTCGGCCACCCGGAATCCCAAAAGCACGTCGGCCGCCGCCACCATTAGCGTGACCACGGTCATCGAACGCAAGGTTCGCGAAAGGTTGCGAGCCGTTGCCGCCGGCAAAATGATCAGCGCGCCCATAAGCAGAACGCCGATGGTTTTGAGTCCGATGGCCACAGAGAGAGCAAGTAGAAGCAGAAACAAAAGATTCGACCGTTTGACGGAGATTCCCTCACTGGCGGCGATTTCCGAGGAGAAGGTGATTTTGGCGAAACGCTGAAAATTGACGGCGGTAAGGCCGAGAATAAGCAAACCCCCCAGAATAGCCGAGAGGGCGGTAGCGCGATCCATCTTTTCGATGGAACCAAAAAGACTCTCCAAGAGCCCCTCGTCGGTCCCGATCAGGATGCCGACGGCCAAGGCGGCGGTGAAAGTAACGCCGACAAGCGTGTCGCGCAGAGCAGGCCGGCGGCGCTGAATGCCCTCGATGCCCAAAACCGCGAAAATCAAAACGCCCAAAGCGCCGAAAAAAGGATCAAAACCGAAACGGAGCGCCAGAGAAACTCCCGGAAGCGAAACGTGGGACAGGGCGTCAGCAACCAGCGACATCCGCCGCGAGACGACAAAAATTCCCAAAAGCCCGGCGGCCAGGGCGATCATCAATCCCACGAGTGTCAAGGTTGTTGAATCGCTCATAACGGTTGACCGTGATGGCCGCGACGACCTTCTTCTTCCTCGTGTTCATGCCGATAAACGGCCGCCTCGGAACCGTAGAGGGCGCGCAGCTGTTCGGCGGTCAACACCTTCTCCGGAGCGCCGCTGCACAGCAGGCGCTGATTTATACAAAGCACCTGATCAACGTAGCGGCTGACCACGGCCAGGTCGTGCGAAATAAGAAAGACGGTCAGCTTCAGCTCCTCGGCCAGATGTTCGATTAGTTTGTAAACAGTAACCTCGCCGCCGATGTCGATGCCGGCCGTCGGCTCGTCAAAAAAGAGCACATCCGGCTTCTCGAAGAGGGCCGTGGCGATGAGCACCCGCTGGAGCTCGCCGCCTGAAAGATGGCCGACCCGGCGATTGACCAGGTGTTCCGCGCCAACGTGGTTTAGCGCGTTTTGTATCAGAGCTGAAACCGATTCGGAGGGCAGCCAAAATCCGGCTCGGGGCCTTTTCAGCAAAAACAATTCCCGGACGGTCAGCGGAAAAGCCCGGTCGAACTCCAGCTGCTGGGGCACGTAGCCGAAGCGCGCCCGGCGGTGCCAGATAATCTCCCCTTCGTAGGGCAGTATGCCCAAGAGCGCCCGGAAAAGCGTGGTTTTACCCGATCCGTTCGGGCCGATAACCGCCACGGTTTTTCCGGCTTCCACTGAAAAAGAAACGTCGCGGATGACATCCGCCTGGTTGAGCCGGACGGAAAGATTCCTCACCTCAAGAAGCGCGTTCATGTCGGCCATTCTATCAGGATGAAGGTTCTTTGTCAGCCAGCTGGATGGGCCGCTCGCGGCGGAGGGGAATATCGTTGGCAATGACCGTCGGTCCGGCGGCGGCGGAGAGGTCAATGGGATCGGTCTCGGTTTTAATGTGCCCCGGTTTGGAAACCGTCAGGTAAACCTCGGCCTGGCCCACCAGGAAATGGTAGCGGCCGTGGACGTCGGAGACGGCGCTGGCGATGAGCTTATGGTAGGGAAGCGCGAAGAGCCGGAGCACGGCATGCGGCACTGGTTTGCCGCTCCCCTCGTCATAGACCGTGCCCCAGCCGCGGGCCCGCACCGGCTCGGACAGACGGCGGAAAATAAGATAAACCGCCAGATGGACGCCAAGTAGGATGAACACCGGAGGCGTAGGCACGGCAATGGCCGTGCCGGCGGTCAAGGCCACGCCGGAGAGAGCCACTCCATGGCGCAGGCGGCGGGACAGGTCGCTCCGAAGAAGCGTCCTATCCGGCAGATCAGCGCCGAGAGGATCAAGCGGAATGGTCTTGGTTAATCCCTCCCCGACTTCGACGCGGATCGGATCGCCAAAATAAAGATCAATAAATTGACCATCCTCTTTTCTTCCGCGGAGAGTATCCGATGGAAAATCAAAACCGGGTTTGGCCACTTCCAGGCGATAAGTTCCGGGCGGAGCCAAAAATTGATATCGCCCATGGGGGTCGGTGACTGCCGAGCGAACCACGGCGTTGGTGCGCAGATCGCGCAGGCGGACAATGGCCAGATCCACCGGGATCTTGGAGAGGCCGTTGTAGACAATGCCGTAGGAACGGCGGCGCTTGCGGAAAAGGAGAAGAAAGGGCTGGCTGAAAAAGTAGATGAGAAATTGCGGAATGCGGGCCAAAGGAAGCAAGGTAACGGCGTTGGCCACCACCGCGGCCGTGGCCGCCGGAGCGACGATAACCGTTGCCGCCGTCTCCACGTTGGGGTTGTCGGCGACTCCCCGGGCCGTCTCGGCCAAAATCTCGGCGGTGCGCACAGCGCCCAAGGTCACCGCCCGCCCAAAGGAAAAGGAAACAACCGGCAATGAGCCGCGAACGGCCCGGGCGGCGGCGCCGGAAATCTCAGGAGAAAAAACCACCCGCCCCTGGGGCAGGCCGCCGGTTTCTTGTTCCAGCTCAAAAATCAATTCAAAAGTGTGACAAGGCGGAACATCGCAATCTTTGCCATCCAGTTGGAGCGAGCGGTAGATGATTTGTTTATTTTCCAAGGGGTCGGCCGGAACAGTCAGGAGGTAAGGAGAACCGCCGGGCATGGAGGCAAAACCAAGATCGGAAAGCACCTTGGTTTCCGGCTGTCCCAGAAAGAGACCGTCCGGCCCGGGCACCCGGTCGATGGGATAAAACAGGTTGGTGTCGTAGAAAAGCTCGAGCCCGGTGCGGATGGTCCCCACGTCGGCGATCCTCTTGATGTCTCGCGCGTAACGCATGGCCTCCTGGACTCCGACGGTAACGGTAACGGAAATCAAACCAATGATGGTGGTGGTTACCAGGAGCTCAATAAAAGTGAAGCCCTTGCGCATACAATCCCTATTTCCCCGGACCGAGGAGCCCAGCCGCCGGCACGGCATGCAGAACGCAGACATTCGGGTGGTTCTGGACATCATTGTAGGCCGAGGTGGCGGCCATGGCCCCTTGCGCGGCGCCGGTGACGATCTGCTTGAATGACCCCGAGGCGTTGGTGACGTCCCCGGCGGCAAACACTCCATCAACGCTGGTTTTCATGGTCCGGGGATCGACGTCTATCTGGTTCCGTTCGTCCAGCTTGACCCCCAGGGCCTTGGGCAATTCGCCTCGCGGCACAGAACCAATGGCCACGAACAGCCCCCGCAGTTCGACAATGTCTTTCCCTTGAAAGGGTTTTGACAAGCGCGCGGCATCAATAAACTTTTTGCCGATAAGTTCCTTTACCTCGGTGGAGTAAAGAACGGTAACATTTTTCTTTTTGGCCAGCCGCTCCCGGTTGATGGGTTCAGCCCGGTTGATGTTGTCTTCGCGAACGATAAGATACACATGCCCCGCCCCCATTTCCGAAAGCTGATTGGCGCCTTTGACCGCCGAGTCCCCGCCACCGACGATCCCCACGACTTTTCCCTTGAACAACGGCCCATCGCAAGTCACGCAATAATGAACGCCTTTCCCTTTGAGTTCGTCCTGGCGCGGAAGACCGAGTTTGCGGTACTCCGAACCCGTGGCCAGGATGATCGTCTTGCCTTGGTAAATCTTGCCGCCGATCTTGATCTCGAAGCAGTGGTACTCGTTTTTAACCAATCCGACATCGCCGTCTACCGCCTGGACGCCGACTCCGACCGCCTGCTCCTTCATCTTTTGCATGAGTTCGAAGCCGTCAACGGCCGTAAAGCCCGGGTAGTTTTCGATTTTTCCGGCCAAGGCCGTCTCGCCGCCGAATTCTCTTTCAACCAGAAGAACCTTTAGGTTATATCTCGCGCCGTAAATCGCCGCGGCGTAAGCCGCCGCTCCCCCTCCAACGATGATCGTGTCGTAGGATTTCATAAATTTGAAGTCAAAAATTCAGCCGTGTCTTTCCAATAATCACCTATTTCGAAAAACATATAGTGGCCATCATTACCATAAGGCGGATAAATGAAACGCGTGACCTCTTTTCCTGCTGCCAGCAGTGCCGAATGGATATCATTTACAATAGCTACATGATTGGCTTGAACGGTGTCGTTTGAAGAGACTTGTAACAAAACTGGCGCGTTTATCTTGCCTACTTGTTGAATGTACGTATCGATTTCATCGTTACCACCGGGAGCAGGGGCCATCATGACGATAGCTTTAAAGTCGGTTCGCTCCGTTGCCGCTTCTAAGGTTAAAAGACCTCCACGCGAAAACCCGATGATCCCAAGACGATTATCATCTACATATTCAAGATTCTTCATAAATGTTAATGCCGCGTAGACATCATCAATATGCCCAGCTAAGGACATGGTTGTACGTCGTAGTGGAGAAAATCCTACAAAACCCAGATCCGCAACGGCCGAGCAGGTTCCTTCGGGGTCTCCTCCCAAAGAGGTTCCCAGGCCACCGTGGTTATAAATCACCGCTCTGAAGGGACCAAAACCTTCCGGTCGACAGAGATGGCCGGTTAGAGTCAGCCCACCACCTTGAAAATACACGACCTCTTGTTTAAGCGCTGGATAAAAGGTCTGCCCGGCGCGAGCTGTAACCAAACCCTTATCAACATTGATGGATAAAGCCGCGGCTTGCTCTCCGCTCGGGTTGTAGTCAGAGGTGTCATCGATGTCAGCTCCAAACTTGTAGTTGGTGAAGAAGGCGTCGGGAACGTCATCAATCATCTGATTCCAATTCGCGCCATAGTAAGCCGAGGCGAGCGCCTCTGATTTCACCCAACGCAGCGTGCCGCCCGCGGCAACCGCGTAGGCGTTCGGCATGGTTGTGACCTTCACCATGCGCACGCCGGGCTTGTAGGTGACGTTCCCACCGATCGAGATGCTCCCCAAGTCAGCGTCAGAAATTGTGATGACAGTTGAAAAGTCGCTGTACCAAGTGTTGTAGGTTTTCTCGTTGGGGAACACGTAGCGCTTGCCATTGGCGCCGCAATAATACACGGCGGGGAACGTCGTTCCTTTGATGAGCGTGCCGGAGGTGCAACCAGCGGCGTGCGTGGGGTTAGCGCCAAACATTCCCACGACCACGATGACCGAGAGGATAAGGTGAATGTTAATTCTTTTCATATCCAGTTAAACTTTTGGTAACAGGGTCTGTTGCCGAATGTCATTTTGACTGCAATTTCCGAATTTCGGCCATAATCACTTCAAAATTTTTTGGCTTACCTTACAGGTAAACCTCAAAATTTCTTCAGCGATTCTGTCTCGAAATTCAAAAATTTAGTTTCAAAAGCACATTCAGCAACAGACCCTAACAATGTTGGGAATTGGTAGTGAAAAGATTCGTGATCTGTTCATACAATTAATCACCATCCAGGCGACGATAGATACGAATCGAATTTTCACGATCTCCGACAGCTAGGAACTGACCATCATCACTCATCACCCCCGACTCGCCGCCGGCTTCATCTTGCCAGACAATAGTGCCACGGCGATTCAGAATGGTTGTCCCGATCATGATTAACTCACCGTCTGGAGTAAGGTCAAGACTATTGCCCCCCACAAATGGCACAGGCCGCTGCCAGACTATCTCCCCACGATTATTTAGGGCGACCACCCAATCGCCGACAGTGGCAACAACAATCAGCGTGCCGTCGGCGCTGATCCCGCCATCAGTCACAACATGATTGGCTATCCTGGTGCGCCAGCGAAGGTTGCCATCTTTATCAAAACTGAACACCTCCCGATTCTTGCCGGCAGCGGCTACATTGCCCTCCTTGTCAACCTCGAGCAGTGTTGGGAATTCACCAATCGAGCGCGTCCACAGCGCTCGTCCATCACGAGTCAGCATGACGATCATCCCTTGGCCAAAAGCGGCCACAACTCGACTACCATCAGGGCTCCAGCGACTATTCCTTAACCATTGATTAGGTCCGGTAAAGGTCCACTTGGGCTCTCCGGTGCTTGCATCAAGAAGAGCGGCATCAGCGCGAGGGCTACGGAAGGGGCCGGTGAGTAACTCGGTGCCATCAGGACTAAACTCCACCTCGCGGTTTAAATCACGACTTTCCGAGACCTGGATCTTCCACAGTAGCTCCCCTTGGTCATCGGCCATGTAAACCTTCCCATCGTGACAGCCCGCCGCCACCTTGCCATCAGAAGCAACGTCATAACCCCAGCATTCATCCCCGGTGGCAATCCGCCAGACCTCGTTTCCATCCTGATCGATGGCCACAAAGTGGCCGGGCTCGTGCTTCTCGGGTGGGTGCTGATACTGGAAACCAATCACTCGGCGAAAATCGCGCCTGGCCATGACTGCCGAATACCCATAGGCCCCGTCGGTAGTGAAACTGGCCTTTTGACGATAGGTGATAGTTCTGGTCCGAGGAACGAGCTCTACATCAGCCGCCAAGGTTTCCCCGCCTGCGGGCTGGAGTCCATCTAGATAACCCAACTCGAATCCATCGGCTTCGATTATCAAATAGTAGCTCAACTCTGGATATGGTAATGGACGTGTTCCGAGATAGGCCTGAAGGTCTTCGATGGCGCTCGTTGTGATGAGATAGTGTCCGCTCTCATCAGTGGTAGTTTTATGACCATACCGGCCGCCCAGAAACCGGAGATCAACGCTCGCTCCAGCCACGGGCTCGCCAGCCGCATTGGTAACTTTTCCAGCTACAGCTGCTGAAGATGGCAATTCTTGGCCGACTTGGGCTGGATTTCGACTGTTTTCTGAAATGATGGTGACGGGGAGCGTGCCAGACTCACCAGTCTCGATCACCGAGATAGCAAAACTAAGTTCAGTTTCTCCGTCTCCCTCATTCGAAACCAGGTATTCCAAAGTTGTTTCTCCCCGAGCTGGGATAGACACCTTTCCCGGCTGGAATTGGAACAAGTGAAAGATCCAGTCTGGCAGTGATTGACGATCGGGCATCACTACATTGATCGTCACAACTTGGTCACTCGTATTGGCGGCGGTGATGTAGAAATTGGTGCTTGACTCGAGCCCAGTGATGATTACTGGATTGGTCGTAGAGAGAGTAACTGGACCAACTGAATAACTGACCAGCTGATCGGGCCGTTTGGCGATGAGGGTGGCGGGCTCGAGCAGTGGTTCTGAAGGCGCTGTTTTTTGGTATTTATTTTGTAGGTAAGACGCTCCGAAAAGGAGTGCGACTCCTATGGCGAAAGCAACCAATCGCACGAAAAAAACATTTTTTTTATTCATATCTGACAAACAGAGCAATAATATGTTCCTCGTCCGCCAGTGCGGATTTTTTTGATGATGCCGCCGTCGCGGCGCAGGCATGGTTTTCCATCACGATCATAAACAGAGAGTCGCGGAACGAACTCGCCGGGCTTGCCAAAAAGATCCAGATAGGAATCAGCAGATGAGCCGCGGTAATCAATCGCTCGCGGCAGGATTTTTCTTATGCCATCATACATCTTTTTGACCTCCGCGTCCCGAATTTTGCCCGTCGCCCGATTTGGATGTACACCGGCAAACCACAGCACTTCAGCCGCGTAGATATTGCCGAGACCGGCAATACAGGTCTGCTCCATGATGAGCGGTTTGATGCGCTTTCCTTTATGCCGCGCCAAACAGGCGGCAAGTACTTGCGGGGTAAATGAAGAATCCAACGGTTCCGGTCCGAATCCTTGTTTTTTCCAAAGATCATCGAGTTTTGATGTTTTGACCAATTTTAAAAATCCAAATTTCCGGACATCCTCCCAGACAAGCTGTTTGCCGCCGGAGAGTTTGAAAACAACGAAGGCATGCTTGCTTACCGCAGTTCCATCTTTCTCTAACAAAACGCGTCCGGTCATCTTCAAGTGAATGACCATCGTCCACCCATTTCCGAGATTGATAAGCAGTAGCTTTGCCCGCCGTCTAGCACCCTTGATGGTCGCACCGCGGACCGCGCGGATAAATTGCGCTGGAGACAAATTCAATTTACGACCTGAAACAACCCGGACGTCGGTGATCTTTTTTCCAACCACATTCTTCTGAAGCTGTAATCGTATCGTCTCCACTTCCGGAAGCTCTGGCATATTGGGTCTGTTGCTGAATGTGCTTTTGAAACGAAATTTTTGAATTTCGAGATAGAATCGCTGAAGAAATTTTGAGGTTTACCTGTAAGGTAAGCCAAAAAAATTTGAAGCGATTATGGCCGAAATTCGGAAATTGCAGTCAAAATGACATTCGGCAACAGACCCATATTAGATCAGCGGCCGTCCGGTCATCTCCTCCGGCTGCTGCAAGTTCATGATCTTTAAAATCGTCGGCGCCACGTCAGCCAGGATCCCGACCGGTGAGGTGAGCGACAGG
>MGDZ01000068.1 GCA_001791115.1 Candidatus Uhrbacteria bacterium RIFCSPHIGHO2_02_FULL_57_19 | reverse complement strand
AGTCTTGAATATAACGAAGAGAGGGGCGGTGCCGGAGGTCGGAGAGGCGGTGAGAGTCGGGTTCGCACTGCCGGTAACGGTGACAATCACTGAGGCTTGCGCGCTCTTGCCGATGTCGTCACCGACGGAAACGGAGGCCTTGTACGTGCCTGCCGAAGGGAAGTGGGTAGTGTAGGCGTTGGTTGTCTCGCCGCCCACGGGATACGCTTGCGCGGTACAGACGCCGTTTCCGCCGTTGGTCACGTCGCACCAACTGTACGTATAGGTGAGCTTTTTGCCTTCCGGGTCAAAAGCTGTCACGATCCATGTCCCCTTTTGCCCGACCGTAAGAGAGGCCGGACCGGTAAAGCTTTTTATTTCGGGCGCCTTGTTGCTTTCATACACGGGATCCACGACGGTGAATTGCGAGTCGGAACTATCGCATGTCGTATTGTTGCTGTCGCAAATCCTTACCGTGTAATCACCCGGCCCCGTTTTGTTGCCGACGACTGATTCGAGTACATTTCCGACCGTCCATGAATACGAACGTGCGGTGACCCCTTTGGCGATAGTAAGCGGCATGTATGCAATCGCGGGACAACCCATCAAGGGATTCGTACAGGTTGGCCCGACTCGGTCGAGGAAGATGTCGTAGGGATTTGTCAGTACGGATGTCCGGCCATCGCCCCATGTGATGGTCTTTTGGCTCCCTATATCCAATCGTTCGCCGCCGTTCGGCGATGTCACGGTAATACCGCCTGTCTGCGGAGTGTTCGTTACGATGATGGTGACGGAACCCTGCGAGCAGTCGACATTATTGCCGGCGCAACCCATCAGGTTGTTGTAGAGCCTCGCAACATATGTGCCCGGCGCGGAATACGTGTGCTTCACGGAAGACGTCATACTGCAACTCGCAGGACCGTACGCGCAATCAGATTGCATTGTTCCACTCGTGCCGTCGCCGAAGTTGACGGAGAAATCGCCCTCTGTTCCTGTTTTTGTGAATTTCACACTAAGCGGCGCCGCGCCCGAGGTGGGCGAAGCGGTGAACGATTGTGAGCTTATCGGACCGCCGACGGTAATCGTCACGGTGCCGAGTATTTGTTCAGGTCCCATTGGGCCGCCGATATGCTGGGAGAGTGTGGCGGTGTAGGTACCGGCAGCTGTGTACGTGTGCGAGGATTTGAGGGTACCCAGCGTACAATCCAACCTATCTCCGAAGTAGCAACCAGATATCATTGTTTCGGTTGCACTACCGTCGCCATAATTGATGTAACTCGTGCTAGCCGCATTTCTCACGGTGAAAGTAACGGTGAGCGGTGCCGCGCCGGAGGTCGGCGATGCGTTGAATGTTTGATTGTTGCCACCCCACCCGCAGCGGCGGGCGAAGGCGGCGCGCGTCATAGGACCGACGATGCCGACTTGCGTGAGGCCTTCTTTGCCTTGGAATGCGGAAACGGCCTGTGCGGTCGCGGGGCCGAAGTAGCCTGTTTGTGTGACGCCGAGATACGCCTGCACTTCTTTTACGTCGTTGCCTGAAATCCCCTGCTCGAGCGTGCGGAGGATTTGCGGGCAGACACGGATGGTCGGAACGGGGTCGAAGACAGGTTGTGGTGTTTCAACAGGAGTGGTGGTCTGCAACGAATTCAATTGTTGCTGCAGCTGCGCGATTTGTGCGAGGAGGGCGCTAATTCTTGCTTGTAGTTCACTCGCGGTATCAGCTGAAGCGAGGAGAGGAGAAGCGAGTAATGCGATACCTGCGGCTGCGAACGCTAGTTTTTTAAGCATAGAAAAATGACCCTCTAGTAGTAATACCCACAGAATGACACGGCAGGTGGCACTGTCGAGCAATGTGAGTGGATAGATTCCCCTTGCGTATTAGAGACCCGAAATTGCGCGTGCGATTCCGTAGACGAGGCTGCCGAAGGCGTTGCCAAACATAATGATGATAAGGAGGACGATGCCGAATCCGAGAAAGGGGTTTTGCTCCATGCGGTCGCGCAGGGCATCGTAGCCGAGGCTCTTGGGGAGAACGCTCGAGAGTATTTTTGAGCCGTCGAGCGGCGGCACGGG
Organism: Candidatus Uhrbacteria bacterium RIFCSPHIGHO2_02_FULL_57_19; assembly: GCA_001791115.1. GTDB lineage: Bacteria > Patescibacteriota > Patescibacteriia > 2-12-FULL-57-11 > 2-12-FULL-57-11 > 2-12-FULL-57-11. The sequence continues at coordinate 3,083 of MGDZ01000068.1, read as the reverse complement.
GATAAGGTTGAGCACCATGAGCGAAATATTCACGGCAACCACGTACATGAGCACGGCGGCAATATCGGGAAAGAGCTGTAGGCGTATGAGTAGGCCGCCGATGAGCGCGAGCGCGAGATTGGAGGCGGGCCCCGCGGCGGCGACTATCATTTCTCCCCAGCGCGGCGCGCGGAAAAGGTTGTACGGATTGTACGGGACGGGTTTCGCCCAACCGAAAAGAAAGCCACCCGGCGCAAGCGCGCAGAGGATGGGCAAAATAATTGAGCCGAACATATCGAGGTGCGGGATAGGATTGAGCGTGAGCCGGCCCGCGTAGCGTGCCGTCGGGTCGCCGAGTTTGTCGGCGGCGACCCCGTGCATCACCTCGTGGATGATGACCGAGAAAATGATGACCGCGATGATGAACAACGTATCAATGAGTACCATACGAGGAGTATATCAAACTGTAAAATCCAAATTGCAAAATGTAATGTAAACGTAAAAATGTCAGCGTTTCCCCTTTAGCGTCAAAACGCTCGACCCGATAATGCGACAAACTTGGTCAGCTTCATCAAGGAGTGCACTCGCCTCTTTGCTGAACTCCGGAGAATATTCTCGAATAACAACGAGCCAGTATTTCGTCTCGTTCGCCGACTTGAGTGCAATCTCGAAGAAGTGGGTATAGTCGCGCGTGCTCGCAGAACCCTTTGCCTCGACCACGTTTGCCCCGATTGATCCGGTACATCGTATAAGCTGGTCGGCAACGGCCCATAAACTTTTGTCTTTGCGTAATTGCGTGGCAAAGCGCAGTGTACGAACGGTTAGTGCTATGAGGCGTGCGATGAACTCTTTTTTAAATTGCTCTTTATCACTTTGGTTTTTGGATTTTGCACTTTGCATTACCGCATGCTAGCATGCGGAACTTATGGCCAGAGTGTGTGACATAACAGGAAAGAAATCGCAGGTCGGCGGCGGGTATTCCAACCGCGTCCGTGCTACCAAATTCAACCCGACGGGCAAACGCCGCCGCCAGGTCAATCTCCAGACGAAAACCCTTTTCATTCCCGAACTCGGCAAGAAGGTCACCGTCCGCGTGTCGGCAAAAGGCCTCAAGACGATGAAGAAGCGAGGCGCATATAAAACATTGAAGGTAGCAGGGCTCGTAAAGTAACGAGCTCATAACCACTCGGTTCAACCAGCTTTGGAGCCGAAGTCCCGTAGCCAGCTTCGCTGTGGTACTGGGACGCGGTGCATTTCTGACCCTCAAGAAAGCCGGCCTCGTATAACTATTCGATAAATCTCTAATCTAACGGCCGCGCATCCATCATGGGTGCGCGACCGTTTCAATGAACAGGTCGGGGCAAGGAATTATTTCGGTCCTTCAGAATACATCCGAAGGATGATCCAGAAGCAAACCGCCCCGCGTACGAGGTCGACGACCTTGGGACCGTTGAATATATCGACCACGGAATCCGAGAAGAACATGACCATGACCCCAATCAGGAGCGCATGGCTGAACTTGAATTTCAATTGCAGAAGCCAAATAACCGTCAAGATGTTCGCCCCCACTCCTGTAATCCTCTCCGCCCTCTCGAACGGTATGCCACCGAACGTCGCGATTTGGGCGAAGACGACAACGAATGCGGTAGCACAAAGTGCGATTGCAACCGCCATAAGAACAATCCGTACTTCGAGGCCTCTCGGCAGCGAAGAAGCGAAGATGATATGCCGGGCGTTCATGCGAGTAATCTCCCCTGTTGACTATTATCACCATACCTCAACGAGAGCGGGAGTCCAATTCCCTTTTATTTTGGCGCTGTTCGAATATTCCTATCTCTCGCTACTGCGGAAGATAGGAATACTATTTTTTGACGACTGTTTGTCCATCGGACACGAAGGTAATCGTGCCGTCTTTGCATGTGTCCGCTGTAGGAATATTGAATTGCGCGAAGCGGGTAACGGTCTCCGGCGCGGGATGCCCGTACTTATTGTCGCAGCCGCGAGAGAATACTCCGTATTCAGGCGCGACGTATCCGAGGAAAAGCGGCGAGGATGAAGTCTTGGAGCCATGGTGCCCCGCCTTCACGACGTTCGCTTTGAGAGTAGACGTGCCGAGCGCGACAAGATAGTTCTCCACCGATTGCGGCGCGTCGCACGAAAGCATGAATGCCGTTGCGCCGTAGACGAGCCGCGCGACAACGCAGCCGTCGTTGGTGTCCACATGCGGGACGAGCCGGTCGGGAGAAAGTATTTCGAGGCGCGCTCCCTTCCCCAGGTCAATGATTTGTCCGCGCATAGCGATTATTTCTCTTGCATGCTCGTCCGCCACTGCACGATTGAATGCCGCAAATGTTTTTGTATCACCCTCGACGCTTGAGTGAATGACAGTGTCCACTCTATAGCGCGCGAGCACGTCAATGAGCCCGCCTATGTGGTCCGCATCGGGATGAGTCGGGATGACGACATCAATTGAACGGTCGTACCAGGGCACCACGCGCGCGAGTTCGCGCAATACACCCGTGTTCGCGCCGCCGTCGATGAGCACCTGCCTGCCGCTTGGCGCTCGGATAAAAATAGAATCGCCTTGGCCGACATCGAGGAAAGAAACGGTGAGGAGCCCGCGCGTATCTTCCCGAATCGCCGCGTACCATATGCAAAGCGTTAGTGTGAGCAACACAAGTATCGCGATGCCCTTCACCCGGACGCTTTTGCGCATCAGGAAATTATACCGTCATACTCCCTTCACGAACCGCGATGATATAATTCGCTTTGTATTTACTAAACCCTATACCCTAGTGGCTAACCCCTATTCATTATGTACGAAGCAAAAAAGTTCGACCTGCCGAAACTCGACGGCATCTCGGAAGAATCGGTCAAGCAGCACTTGAGCCTCTACGAAGGCTACGTGAAAAATTTCAACGCGATGTCCAAACAGATCGCAGAACTTGCCATGGAAGATTGGGAGAAGAATGCGCATCCCGTCGCCGAACTCATCCGCCGCCGTTCGTTCGAATTCGACGGCATGCGACTGCACGAGCACTACTTCGAGCAGTTCGAAGGCGGGCCGAAAGAGCTTTCGGCGGACAGCGCGCTCGGAAAAGCGT
>MGDZ01000067.1:29050-43221 GCA_001791115.1 Candidatus Uhrbacteria bacterium RIFCSPHIGHO2_02_FULL_57_19 | reverse complement strand
CGTTTATATGCGAACGAAGTTCGTATGGGGTACTTTATCTTGTGTTGTAAGTGAGCTATTAGTATAATGTGACTATTGATGAAATCATATCATTTTAGCTTATATGCAACAATACCTTACTCGAGCGGAAGAAGAAATGCGCTTGCGTAATTATAGCCGGCAAACAATTAAGAGTTATATCGGCTGTTTGGCGGATTTTTTTAGAGTCAAAGGAAAAGACTTTGAAAAAATGGATTATGAGTTTATCCGCTCATTTTTACTGGCAAAACAAGAAAAACACTACTCACCGCAAACAATTAATTTATACCTTAATGCCCTTAAGTTTTTTTATCATGATGTCGTTAAAGATAACCAAAAAATAGATTTAAAGTTTGCTAAACGGAATCAGAAATTGCCCGTGGTGCTTACGAGAGATGAAATTAACCGTATAATCGCGTCTATTAAAAATAACAAACACCGTTTGATGGTTGCTTTGGCTTATGGCGCCGGTCTGCGAGTAAGCGAAGTGATAAATCTGAAAATAAAAGATATAAATTTGAATGAACTAATGATGCACGTCAAACAAGCGAAAGGCCGGAAGGATAGGATAACGGTTTTCCCGGAAAAACTTAAAGCCGATGTCGCCTCGCTCATAAATTTGAGAAATAGGAACGATTATGTTTTTGCCAGCGAACGCGGAGGCAAGCTAACAACACGAACCGCGCAAATTATATTTGAAAAAGCTCTGGCAGCCGCAGTTATTGGAAAGGATGCTACCTTCCACAGCTTGAGGCATAGCTTTGCCACGCATTTGCTGGAAAACGGCGTTGACGTGCGATATGTTCAGGAACTTTTAGGGCATCAAAACATCAGAACAACCCAGATTTACACTCATGTGACCAATCCAAGTTTAAAAAACATCAAGAGTCCGTTGTAAAAATTTTTATGCCCCCCGTCGAGATGCTCACCCATACTGCTGATCTGCGGATCCGAGTTTCCGCGGCATCCATCGCCGAGCTTTTTGCCGAGGCCTTGCGCGGAATGACAAACGCCAGCGGTCCGGTGTGGGCAGGGGAGAATGAAATAAGTCGCGAAGTATCCGTCAGCTCTCCGGACCGCAACGCGCTTCTGGTTGATTTTTTGTCAGAAGCCCTTCGCTGGGGAGATACCAACAACGAGGCTTACACCAACGTCGTCTTCGAGGAAATATCCGATACCTCGCTGCGAGCCCGTCTCATCGGCCGGCCGATCAAAGGCCTAGCGCTTGAAATCAAGGCCGTCACCCATCACGAGCTGGAGATAAAACGTTCCGCTAGCCGCTGGACGACGAATATCATCTTCGATATTTAACGGCCTATGCCTTTGCCCGCCTCCATCAGAAAAATTTCCGACGAGATCTGGGAGATCCCGCGATCGCACCGGGCAGACATGCGGGTGCCGGCCAGGATTTACGCCGATGAAGTTTTGCTCAAAGAAATCGAAAACGACCGCTCGATTGAGCAGTTAATCAACGTGGCCACTCTTCCGGGAATTCAAAAATACGCCCTGGCCATGCCGGACATGCATGAGGGCTACGGGTTTCCCATCGGGGGCGTGGCCGCCTTTTCCGCCGAGGACGGAATCATCTCACCCGGCGGCGTCGGTTACGATATCAATTGCGGTGTTCGCCTGCTGCGCTCATCCCTTGTTGAGGGGGACGTCCGCCTGCATCTCCCGGCGCTGGCCAACCAAATTTTCCGCGATGTTCCTTCCGGCGTTGGCCGCGGCGGCCGGACCAAGCTTAGCGTTTCAGAAATGGATCAAGTGCTGCTCCGTGGCGCCCAATTGATGGTCGAGCGCGGCAGCGGTTCCCAAAACGACCTCGATCATTCCGAGGAATCGTCTTCCATGCCCGGCGCCGATCCCTCGGCCGTCTCGGACCACGCAAAAAAGCGCGGCTTAGATCAGTTGGGAACTCTGGGTTCTGGAAATCACTTCCTGGAAATCCAGGTGATAGATGAAATCTTCGATTCCGCGGCGGCCAGCTCCTTTGGATTGAAACAAGGATGCCTGGCTGTGGCTATACACTGCGGCAGTCGCGGTATCGGCCACCAGATCGCCACGGACTACATTCGTCTGATGATTCCCAAATTGGCGGGATGGGGGATCGCTCTTCCCGATCGCGAACTGGCCTGCGCTCCCATCGGTTCTCCCGAAGGTCAAAAATATTACTCGGCCATGGCCGCCGCGGCCAACTTCGCCTGGTGCAACCGCCACATGATCATGGAAGCGGTGCGAGCCGCTTGGCGCAGGATTCTGGAGCCGGCGCTGAAAAATGCCGATCTGACCTTGCCGCTGGTTTACGATGTGGCTCACAATGTGGCCAAACGCGAAACGCATGTAATTGATGGCCGTTCAGTCGAGGTAGTTATGCACCGCAAGGGCGCCACCCGGGCCTTTGGTCCGGGCCGGCCGGAGATTCCTGACGCTTATCGCCAGATCGGCCAGCCGGTGCTCATCCCCGGAACCATGGGCACCGCCTCCTATGTTCTGGCGGGCACGGAGCAGGGGATGGAGCAGGCCTTCGGGACCTCCTGCCACGGCGCCGGACGCAGGATGAGCCGGGCTGCGGCCAAGAGGACCGTCTCCGGCCCCGAATTGCGTCAAAAATTGGAGTCACAGGGCATCGTCATCCGCTGCGATTCAGCCCGAGGGTTGGCCGAAGAGGCGCCTGAGGCCTATAAAGACGTGGATCGCGTGGTTAGGATCGTCGATCGCGCCGGATTAGCCCGTAAAGTCGCCCGACTGAAACCCATTGCCGTAATTAAAGGCGGTTAAAATCCGTCTGAACAAAAAAAGCGACCGCTTTCAGAAGTCGTTACTCCGAAAGAGGTCGCGGGCGTGTCCTCCGAATGAAAGGGCGGCCATAACCAGCGCGCCGATCAGGATCGGAAGACCGAGGGTCTCGAGGATGGGGAGCCGCACTAGGTAGAAACCGATTCCCACGGCTTGGAAAACCGTCTTCCACTTGCCGAAATCGTTGGCCTTGGCCGTACTTCCCAGATAGCGCTTCATCGGACGGATCACCGTGAGCAGCGCGTCCAGATAGGACATGGCGACGGCCGCCGGGAGAGGAATCCGCGGGTAGCAGGCCAGCCACAGCACCCCGTGGATGAAGATCTTGTCGGCGGTGGCGTCGAGAAAGGCCCCGATCTGCGAGGCCTGCCCGCGGGCTCTGGCCAGCGGTCCGTCGACAAGATCTAGGAGCATAGCCGGGAGAAGGATGCCAAATCCGGCAATGAACGGATGCTCCCGGTGGACCAGGACGACGGGAATGACGGCCAATCCCCGGACGATTGATATGGCGTTGGGCGTAACCCACGCCGGCAGATGAAGTACCAAGGGCCTGACGGCCCTGTCTATCACCAGAGCCATCTGTCTTACCTCCGTCAAGGAGTATACTACATAGGTGACCTCTGCAAAACTCGCTTATGGTTTTCCGCGACCGGCAGGATGCTGGACAAAAATTGGCCCAGGCGCTGACTAAATTCAAAGGCGATAAAACAGCCGTCCTACTGGCTCTTCCCCGCGGCGGAGTGGCGGTGGCCGCCGAAATCGCTCGCCAGCTCAAACTGCCGCTCGACCTGGTGGTCCCGCGCAAAATCGGCGCGCCGAGCAATCCCGAGTACGCCATCGGAGCCATCACCGAAACCGGGGAAGGGATCATGAATGAAACCGAGGTAGCTTCGGTCGACAGGTTGTGGTTGAAACGGGAGATGGCCAAAGAAAAAAAAGAAGCCGGACGACGTCTGGCCGTATATCGCGGAAAAAGACCTCCTCTTGACCTGGCCGGCAAAACCGTCATTCTGGTGGATGACGGCGTGGCCACGGGGTTCACCATGCGAGCGGCCATCGCTTCAGTACGGGCCAGAAAACCCAAGAAAATCGTCGTCGCCGTTCCTCACGGAGCCGGGGATTCCATCGCGCTCCTCTACAAGGAAGCCGACGAGGTGGTTGTTCTGGAAACTCCGGTCTTCTACGGCGCGGTCGGCGCATTCTACGAGTCGTTTCCTCAGGTCGAGGACGACGAAGTCACAACTATAATGAAGGAATTCGAAACATGATTTTTTCCACCCCGATCTCGACTCAACTCGCCAAGAAAATCGCCAGCGCGGCCGGCACTACCAGCGGACACGCCGAATTCCGAAGCTTCGCTGACGGCGAACGCTATGTCCGCGTCCTCTCCAACGTTCGCGGACGTTCAGTCGTCGCCTTGGGATCCACGCCGCCCCCGGCCGAAAACTGGATTGATCTTTTGTTTCTAATCCGCGCCTTGAAGGAAAACGGGGCGCGACGCGTAACGGCCGTGTTGCCTTATCTGGGATACGGTCGCGGGGATCACGTTGAAAAGAAAGGAGAGATGATCGCTCTCCGGTTGGTGGCCAATCTTCTCGAATCGGCCGGCGCCTCACGGGTTATTGTCGTTGATCCGCACGCGGCTGAAATTTCCCGTTTCTTCCGCGTACCGGCGAGCGCCGTTTCAATTCTGGACGGCCTGCTGTCAAAAATCGAAGCGGGCGCCGACCTGCTGACTGTCGCTCCGGACAGGGGAGCGGCAGAGCGCGCCGGGCGCGCGGCCCGCATCCTGGGAACAAACCAGGTCGTTGTTTTCAAAAAAATACGGCCACGACCCAATGTCGTCCGCCTCCTGCCCGGAAAAGTCATCCGCGGGACAAAATCAGCGATCATTGTCGATGACATGATTGACACCGGCGGCACGGTGGTAGCCGCCATCCGTCGCCTGCGGGCCTCCGGCGTCCGAAACATCACCGTGGCCGCAACCCACGGGATTCTTTCGCGAGACGCCGCCAAAAAAATACGTTTGGCTGGCGCTGCATCAGTCATTGTTTCTGACACTTTGCCCGTCACCGAAAGCCAAAAACGCCTGTTGAAGATTGTCGGAACAGCCGAAGCCATCGTCCGGGTCTTATGACGAACCTGCCTGATAATTTTGATCCCTTCGCGTCGCGCCTTCCGGATTTTACGGAAAACCTAAACGTGCCGCCTTCGGGAAATCAGGATATTGACCAGGCGCCATGGATAAGCGTCAAGGGAACTGAGGAAACGGCCTCGACCTACGTCGGCGTAGCCATCCGGCCGCGGCGGCTGGCCGCCATGGCCGGCGCCCTCACTGCCGTTTTCATCCTCCTGGCCGGCCGGGCCTTCGCTCTGCAGATCGCGGAAGGCGAACACTATACCGCCTTGGCCGAGGGGAATCGCATCCGCGTCCTCTCAACCCCCTCAGAGCGAGGTTTGATCTACGACCGCCAAGGCGTTCCTTTGGTCGAAAACCAGCCTACTTTATCGCTGGCCATCACTCCTTCAGATCTTCCGACTGACATCGAAAGGCGCAGAGAAGTCATTACCAATCTGGCAAAGCTGGGCGGAATAACCGCGGAATCCGTTATTGAATCAATCGGCGATATCAAAGCTCGGGGCCTGCAGCCGGTTGTCATTCGCGAAGATCTTTCCCACCAGGAGGCGGTGAAACTCAGCGTGGAAACGAATGGAATTCCCGGCGCGAGCGTGGCTGTTTCTACAAAACGGTTCGTCAGATTTTCCGATAAAATGGAAAGTCTGGGGCATTTGATCGGTTACCTGGGGCGCATCACCAAGGATGAGTATGCCCGTCTGAACTCTTCCTACGGGCGAAACGACCGATTGGGAAAAGCCGGAATCGAATCGTTCTATGAAACGCTTCTTCGCGGCCGCTTCGGACGCAAAGAGGTGGAAATCAACGCTGCCGGCCGAGAAGTCAAAGTATTGGCCATTGAGCCCCCGGTTGACGGAAACGCACTGGAACTGACAATAGACGTTGACGTTCAGGAATACTTGGAACGGACGCTAAAAAGCCAACTCTCCGCCCGCGGTCTTCGGCGAGGAGCGGCCGTGGCCATGGATCCGCTAAACGGAGAGGTACTGGCTCTGGTATCTTTGCCCGGGTACGATCCCAATCAATTCGCTGCCGGCTTATCCGCGGAGGAATACGCGCGTCTTGCCGAGGATCCCGACGAGCCGCTTTTTCCTCGGGCCGTGGCCGGAACCTATCCTCCGGGTTCGACGATAAAGCCGATCTTCGCCGCCGCCGCTCTCTCCGAGGGCGTCATTACCCCTCGGACAACCATTCTATCTACCGGCGGCATCACTTACGCCAACCGCTGGTGGTTTCCCGACTGGAAAGCTGGCGGCCACGGCCCGACCGAGGTGACCAAGGCCATCGCCGATTCGGTCAACACTTTTTTCTACTACGTCGGCGGCGGGTTTGAAAAATTTTCCGGACTTGGCGTGGAACGGATGACGGCTTACGCCTCTCGATTCGGGCTGGGAAAGAAAACCGGCGTCGAACTGCCCGGCGAGGCCGAGGGCCTCCTGCCCGATCCCGAATGGAAACTCAAAACCAAGGGTGAGGAATGGTACATCGGCGATACTTATCATTTTGCCATCGGTCAAGGCGACGTCTTGGTCACTCCTCTGCAGATGGCCGCGGCCACTGCGGCTATAGCCAACGGCGGCAAACTCAAACGCCCGCATCTGGTTCGCGGCCTTCGCGATCCCCAGGGCAATCTGCAGGAGATGACCTCCGATAACTCCGACGATCCGATCATTTCCCCCGAAGTCCTGCGTACCGTGCGAGCTGGCATGCGCCGGACGGTAACCGAAGGCAGTGCCAAAGAATTGCAGTCAGTTCCAGTGGCTGTCGCCGGCAAGACCGGAACGGCCCAATGGAGCAGCACAAAACGAAGCCACGCCTGGTTCGTCGGATTCGCGCCCTATAACTCGCCGGAAATCGCCGTGGCTATTCTGATCGAGGAAGGCGGCGAGGGATCGACACTCGCCGTGCCCGTGGCCCGAGACTTCCTGGCCTGGTACTTTGGGCGATCAATAAACAACGATTGACGACAAAAATCAGAATTTGGTATATTGTCGAAAGAATTCAATATCAACAACTGACCCCCGCGGGTCAGTTTTACGACTTTTATGTCCCCGAATCCCGCCTACACCACCAAAGACGGCCTGGAACGGATGAGGCTTGAGCTGGCCGAACTCAAGATAAAAAAACGAGAAGTGGCCGAGCGCATCAACAAAGCCAAGGAATTGGGCGATCTCTCGGAGAACGCCGAATATCAAGATGCCAAGGAAGAAATGGCCTTTGTCGAAGGACACCTGCTGGAACTCGAGGATTACATCAATCACGCGGTGATCATCGAACGGAAAACTGGGGACACGGTGACCGTCGGCTCGACGGTGGCCGTAAAAAGCGAAACTCGCGAAAAAACCTACACCATCGTCGGAGCCAATGAAGCCGACCCGCTGGCCGGGCGCATTTCCAACGAAACGCCGCTGGCCGCGGCCTTGCTGGGTAAACGAGTGGGGGAGACGGTCGAGGTGACGGTTCCATCGGGAAAGACCGTCTACACCATCGTCAGTATCCAATAAAGCAAAATCCGCCCCGCTTAGCGGGACGGATTTTGCTTTACACCCGACTTAAATTGCTGTAATATTAACGGGCTTTTTGACAGAAATTTCGTATGAGACCTCTGCAAAACTCGCTTTCGTTACGAAAGTTTCAAATTTCGAAGCGAAAACTTGCAGAAACGACGATGTTTATACGGAGTATAAGCGGAGGAGTTTATGCAAGTTTGCAGCCGAAATTTGAAACTTACAGTCGAAATGGAGTTTTGCAGAGGTCTCTATGATAATTGATGAAGCCGCTGCCCGGCTGGAGACGCTCACTCGTCTCAAATCCGAAAGCACCGATCCCTACCCCTCAACCGCCAGGCGTTCGCATACCGTGATGGAGGCAATCGGCCGCTATCCGGCTCTTCAAAAAAGCGGAGATCGGATTATTCTGGCCGGCCGACTGCGAGCCATCCGCGGCCATGGGGGAATGACCTTCGCCCATCTCGAGGACGGCAGCGGCCGAATGCAAATCGCCTGGAAAAAGGATGTGATCGGAGCATCTAATTATGACTGGATGCGGAAAAACCTGAACGTCGGGGATTTCATAGAAGTCGGAGGCACACTGTTCACCACCAAAGTCGGCGAAAAAAGTCTGGAAGTCGGAGAGACGCGGATCCTATGTAAGGGATTGATGCCTTTGCCGGAGAAATGGCACGGACTGAACGATGTCGAGATTCGCTTCCGCAAGCGTTACCTTGATCTCCTGTCCAATTCCGCGGTTCGCGGCGTCTTCGAAACGCGGGCCAAACTGCTCTCCTCGCTCCGCGCCTTTTTCGACTCACGCGGTTATCTGGAGGTGGAAACGCCCGTGCTCCAGCCCATCCCGGGCGGAGCCGCGGCCAGACCATTCGTCACTCATCACCAGGCCCTGGATTCCGACCTGTATCTGCGAATCGCGCCGGAACTCTACCTCAAACGCCTGATTGTCGGCGGTTTCGAGCGGGTCTATGAGATATCGCGTTGTTTTCGCAACGAAGGCATTGACCATACCCACAATCCCGAATTCACCCAGATCGAGTGGTATGAGGCCTATGCCCAGTACCAGTCGCTGATGGCCCAGATCGAGGAACTTTTGCCGGCGCTGGTGCGGGCGGCGGGATTAAAACTGGAATCCGTTAAATTCGGCAACCAGCAAATAGATTTCACGCCGCCCTATGAGCGGTTGACCTTTCGCGAGGCCCTTAAGCGACACGCCAAGATTGACATTGAAAACTTCCCTGACCGCGAGACGCTCGGAATCAAAGCCAAATCGCTGGGAGCCGCGGTAACCGTTGCGGACAGCCGCGGAAAAATTCTTGATGAAATTTTCAAAACCTTTGTCCGGCCGAAGATCGTCAACCCCACCTTCATCATCGACCATCCGCTGGAACTCTCACCGCTGGCCAAGAAAAAACTAGATGATCCGCGATATGTCGAACGCTTTCAGCTGCTGGTCGCCGGAATGTTCGAGCTCATTAATGGCTTCTCCGAGCTTAATGATCCATTGGACCAGGAGGAGCGTTTTCGTGAACAAGAAAAAGAACGTTCCGGCGGTGACGAGGAGGCACAGCGGTATGACGCCGACTTCATCGAGGCGCTCAAAGTGGGCCTGCCCCCGACGGGCGGAGCGGGCCTGGGAATTGACCGCCTGGTAATGTTGCTTACCGATAACCACAACATCAAAGAAGTTATTCTCTTCCCGACGCTCCGGCCGATGAAAGACTAACTATGCGGACCGTGATGGCCTTTGGCGCCTTCGATCTCATCCATCCTGGACACCTCCGATTTTTGCGAGAGGCGCGGAGAAGGGGAGACCGGCTGGTCGCAGTCGTGGCGCGGGATGAGTCCGTGCGTCGTCTGAAAGGCCGCGCTCCGACATTCAATGAAGGCGAGCGAATGGAAATCGTCGGCGCGCTTCGCTGGGTGGACAAGGTCGTGCTCGGTGACAGAGCAGGGGAGTGGACGGTAATCCGCCGGATTAAACCCGACATCCTCTGCGTCGGTTACGACCAGGACCCGCAGCACCCGGCGCTCCGCCATCAGCTGGCGGCCTTAAAGAAGAAGCCGCGCATCGTCCATCTTCCCAAATTTCGCGTCCAACGCCACAAATCATCGCTGATAAAAAAACGAATAAAACGCTCGCTATGATCGACATCAAACTTCTGCGCGATGACCCCGCGGCCATCCGTAAGGCGATCAAGAACCGCGGCTCGAAAATCGACATCGATGAAGTCATCCGTCTTGATGAAGAACGTCGCGGTCTTCAAAAGCAGGTTGATGATCGCCGCGCCTTAAAAAATCAGGTCGGCGAAAAGATCGCCAAGGCTTCGGCATCCGAAAAGAAAAAACTCGTTTCCGGGATGAAGGAGTTCGATCTGGAGCAGGACAAGATGGAGAAAGAACTGGCCGTTGTGGACAAAAAATTCCAGATCGTCTTCAGCCAGATTCCCAACATTCCGCTGCCCGACGTTCCCGTCGGCAAGGATGAGAAAGGTAACGTGGTCGCGCGGGAAGTTGGAAAGAAACCTAAATTCGATTTTGAACCAAAAAGCTCGCTCGAGATCGGCGAAGCCCTGGACATCATCGACACTGCGCGAGCGGCCAAGGTCTCCGGGACAAGATTCGGCTACCTTAAAAACGAAGCGGTTCTTCTTGAATTCGCGTTAGTTCGTTACGCCCTGGACACGTTAATTCCTGAAGGTTTTGAGCCTGTTCTTCCTCCGGTACTTGTCCGCGAGAAAACCATGTGGGCTATGGGTTTTCTCGATCAACACACGGAGGAAATCTACAAGATCGATGGCGAAGACCAGCGTCTCATTGGAACATCTGAGCAATCGGTGATCCCGATGCACATGGACGAAATCTTAGAAGGCGGCGATCTTCCGCGGCGCTATGTGGCCTTTTCCACCTGCTTTAGGCGCGAGGCCGGATCCTATGGCAAGGATACAAAGGGCATCCTCCGTGTTCATCAGTTTGACAAGGTAGAAATGCTTGTCCTTACCGTTCCTTCCGCATCCGAGGCCGAGCATCGTTTCCTTGTGTCACTCCAAGAGCGACTCATGACCGGTCTGAAGCTTCCATATCGCGTCGTAAATCTGTGTACGGGTGATTTTGGAGCCCCCTCCGCCAGAACCATCGACATCGAAACCTGGATTCCTTCCGAGAACCGCTACCGGGAAACGCACTCCGCCTCCACTACCACTGATTTCCAGACTCGTAGATTGAATATCAGGTGCCGACCGGAGGGGTCGGGCAAACTCGAATTCTGCCACGCATTGAACGCCACAGCTTTTACAGGGCGAGCTTTAATTGCCATCCTTGAGAACTATCAAGAAAAAGATGGATCCGTGACCGTACCCGAAGTATTGCGCAAGTACTGCGGCTTTGAACGCATCGGACCCCGCTGATATGACTAGACGCCCCAAAACCTGGGTCGAGATTTCCAAAACATCGCTCCTCCACAACGTGGGGGAGTTTCGTCGTATTCTCGGACCGGCGACGAAATTGATGGCCGTGATCAAATCCAACGCTTACGGCCACGGGTTTCGGGAAACCGCCGGAATCCTGGCCGACCGAACCGACTGGTTCGGCGTGGACAATGTCGACGAGGGCATCGCGATTCGAAAAAACGGCATCCGCAAGCCGATCCTGATCCTCGGCTACACGCCGCTTGACCGTCTCCGTGACGCTATCCGAAATGATCTTCGGATGACCGTCTATAATCAGCAGACGATCAAGGCGCTTTCCTCGATCCGCGGCGCCCGGCCGGCGCGCGTTCACATCAAAATCGAGAGCGGAACAACCAGGCAGGGTGTCGACGGCGGCGAGCTCATCAAACTGGCCAAACTGGCGAAAGGCAGCAGGGGAGTTGAGATAGAGGGCATCTCGACCCATTTCGCCAACATCGAGGATACGACCGATCATGGCTACGCTTCTGACCAACTCCGCCGCTTCAAACGGGCCGCGGACGCGCTCCGAGCGCTGGGAATCGATCCTAGGATCAAACACACTGCCTGCAGCGCGGCCGCCATTCTTTTTCCGGAGACGCATTTCAATCTGGCTCGCGTGGGAATCGGACTTTACGGATTATGGCCGTCCAAAGAAACGCGAGTCTCGGCTCAAAAGACTAAATTGGATTTACAGCCGGCTCTGACCTGGAAGACGATCATCGCCCAGATCAAAAGAGTCGGACGGGGAACACCTATCTCTTATGGTCTCACCGAACGAGTTACCCGCGATTCGACTGTTGCCGTGCTTCCGATCGGTTACTGGGATGGCTATGATCGGAAACTGTCCTCCGTCGGCTCGGTCCTCATCCGCGGACGACGAGCAAAGATCCTCGGTCGCGTCTGCATGAACATGATGATGGCTGACATTACCGACATTCCGGCTGTGCGACTTGAGGATGAGGCGGTGCTCATCGGACGTCAGGAGAGGGAAGTCATCGCCGCTGAAGATCTGGCCTCCAAAATCGGCACGGTAAACTATGAAGTCATCACCAGGATAAATCCTACGATGCCTCGAATCGTCATATGAAGCGTTTGCGTCTGGCGGTTATTTTCGGCGGCAGGTCGGGGGAGTACGAGGTGTCGGTAGTTTCGGCGCGTTCGGTGATGAAAGCGCTCGACCCTAAAAAGTTCTCAATACTTCCGATCAAAATTTCCAAAACTGGCGTCTGGAGCCGTCAGTTAAAAAAATCCGAAGTTGACGTTGTTTTTCCGCTGGTGCACGGCACTTTCGGCGAGGACGGCTGTTTGCAGGGTTTTCTGGAAATTCTTGACATTCCTTACATCGGTTGCAACGTCCTCGCCTCGTCTATTGGGATGGATAAGGTTGTCCAAAAGCAGATCTTTCTCCACGCGGGTTTGCCGATCGTCGATCACCAATGGTTTATGGCCTACGCTTGGAAAAAAGACCCTCGTGATATTGTACGACGCATTGAAAAATCGCTGGGTTATCCACTTTTTGTTAAGCCGGCGAACATGGGGTCCAGTGTTGGCATTAGCAGAGCAGGGGACAGAAAAGCGCTTGTGGCCGGAGTTCGCCTGGCCCTCAAATACGACGAAAAAGCATTGGTGGAAAGGGCCGTATCTCGAGCCCGCGAAATAGAGGTCGCGGTTCTAGGAAATGATGATCCGCGGGCTTCAGTGCCCGGAGAAGTCATTTCCTCCAACGAATTCTACGACTACGACGCAAAATATGTGGACGGAGCGTCAAAATCAATTATCCCGGCAAAGCTGACAGAAAAACAGCGCCGGACGATCCAAGAGATGGCCGTAAAATGCTTTCGGGCCATTGACGGCAAGGGAATGGCTCGCGTTGATTTTCTGATTTCAAACAGGGGACAAATATTCCTAAACGAAATCAATACCATTCCCGGCTTTACCGAAATCTCCATGTTTCCCAAACTGTGGCGGGCCTCAGGTTTATCTTATCCGCGCCTTCTAAAATGTCTGATCGTTCTGGCGTTAAAACGGCACGCCAAACGAGCCGGGTTGTTTAGATCTTATCGGCCCAAATCCGGCTGGTGGATATGAAATCGTACGCCCGCGATCGCCATTCATTCCGTCGGATGTCGTCCGGTCTTGGACGTTACCGCAATCCCTACGGACGCCCTGTAAAAAAGAAACCGAAAACCCGGCTGATTCTCTGGCTGCTGGCCGGAGGCGGGGGAGCGGCTCTGGTGATTTATCTTTTGGTCTTTTCGCCGGCCTTTTCCGTTCTGGAAGTAACCGTTTCCGGCGCTTCGGCCGGACACGCCGATGTCATACGGGACATCACCCGTCGTTATCTAGACGAACGAATTTATTTTATAGTTCCTCGAAGAAACACTTTTTTTGCGGCTGGGGACGCGCTTCAAAAAAAAATATCATCCGCGCTATTCCTGGACGATGTGCGCCTGGAACGGAACGGAATGCACGTACTCAAAATTGTCGTTGTCGAAAAAGAGCCGGGCTTAGTGGTTGTCTCCGCCGGCAAAGCGTATCTGGCCGACCGATCAGGCCTGGTTTTGTCGGAAATGACCCCGGCGGCCGCTGGTCTGATTTCGAGACTGGCACTCACCGAATTCCTGACCTCAACGTCGTCAATCCCGACAACGGCTACGAGTACGATCTATACCGCACCCAGACTGCCGGCGTCCACGGCCACAGATACAGAACGTCATCCGGTTCTGTTTGTTGGCGGAGAGAGCCGCTATAGTCCGCGTCAGCAGGTCAATCGGCCTGAAACCTTACAGACGATATTCAAAAGTCAGGAAACGCTCAAAGAATACGGCATCGGCGTCCTGGCTGCCGCCATAGCCGCTGATAATGCCCTGGAGATGTCCGTCAGAACAAACGAGGGCTGGGATCTTTACCTTTTTTCCGGTGACAAGCTTGACTCAGAGCTGGATATCCTCAAGACCGCGCTCACCAGCACCCTGCGCGACCGCCGCGAACTGCAGTATGTGGATCTGCGCTACGGAAACAAGGTGTTTTACAAGTAAAATGAGACTGTAGAAGAACTCGCTTTCGTGGCGAGATCACGCTGTGATCGCAGTAGAAATGGAGTTTTTCTACAGTCTCAAATAGGGGAGGGTGTGTTAAACGATTAGTAGCGTCGCCCAATATATCTTATGCGACACGCAATGTGCGTCGCATAAGATGCCCGCCGTTGCATCGACACCCTTTGGGAGTCGCGCAACGGCGGTGGGCTGGCATTGTGAATCGCCT
>MGDZ01000067.1:0-28989 GCA_001791115.1 Candidatus Uhrbacteria bacterium RIFCSPHIGHO2_02_FULL_57_19 | reverse complement strand
GGTGGGCTGGCATTGTGAATCGCCTGTAATACCCCGCCGTTGCATCGACACCCCCTCGACGGGATAGGTTTACGCAGTCCCGACAAATGTAATCCCGTGGGCGCTGACAATTAATGGAACCAAACCATCTTTGACCAATTTTGACATTATGTCATCACCGAATTCCCGTCTTACTTCAAAAATGGCCTTAATCCAAATATCCCTGGCTAAATGAATGCCTAAAAATGTCTCGGAAAATTCGTATAATTCGTCATGCAGCCGCTTAAGTCTTTCTCCGAAATCCGCGCATTGCGCGCCGATTTTTACTCCTTCCTGGCTGTATTTGAAGGCGTGCGATAATTCTGATGACAATATTTTTTCAATGATTTTTTTCACCGGCAGTATTCCTATTTTTTGAACTAAAAATCCGGCAATGAGCTCGGTCATAAAAATGCAGGGTTGAATTTTTGTTTTTACATCTGCCATAACCACCCCCCGTCCTTTATTGTTTGAGTTTCACCAGCTTGATCGAAGAGACGACAAAAAATATCAGTCCAGTGGTCATCAGCAGATGGTGGATGTCAAAAAACGGCTCGCTTATGTCCAACCGAGAAAAGACCAATGTCCAGATCAAAGCCAGAACCTGAAAAACCGTTCCTATCACAAACAGAACTAAGGCCTTACCCATCACTCCGCCGACTTCTTTCAAAACATTCACAATCATTCCGACTGAAACCAATCCGACCACGATGCCGACGATATCGACAACCGCGAGAATCGCGTTAGTCTGTGTTTGTTCTTCCATATAATTTTTTTTAATAAGTTAGTATTAATTTATTTCAAAAGATAATCCAGCGGATTGATTGGAATACCGTTGGAACGCACCTCGAAATGCAAGTGCGGCCCGGTGGTCAACTGTCCGGCGCCTGGCGTACCCGGCATCCCGCCAGAAAGGGCAATCGCGTCTCCCCTTTCCACAAATTGTTCTTCCTTGACCAAAATCGAAGAGACGTGGCCGTAAACCGTGGAAATCCCGTCAGCGTGAATAATCATTACATAACTATAACCCTTACTGCCGCCATACTTTGTTCTGGCAACAAACCCAGGCGCCGCAGACTTTACCGCGGTCCCCTGTCCAGCTCGGATATCCAGTCCAGGATGCTCGAATACATAGCGAAAAGGATATTCAGGATCATGGAAATAAGTTGTAATCCCCCGGGATGGATCCACCGGCCAGGTTAAAACGACATTGTCACCCAAATCGGCAAATCTATCGCTAGCGGCCAGTTTGCGCCGCATTTCGTTTTCTAGAGAGACGATTTCATTGTCGATGGCCGTTTGTTCGGCCCGCAGTTGAGTCAGCTCGCTTCGAAGTTGAGTTTCGGTTAGTGTAGCCGCCTCGGCCAAGGCCTGTTTGTCTCCTCGTTCCTCGGCCAACCGGTCGCGGGCTTCGACAAGCTTTGCCCCCAGCTCGTCTAGGGCGGTCTTTTTTTGCTCTTTGGCCGACTTCTGATCCTCCAGCGCGGCTCTTAATGTCCTCAATCCAGTCAATCGATCGGCCAGATCTCTTTCAACGTCTTCCAAAAATTTGATGTGGTCGAAAAACTCTGAGAAGGAGTCATTGAGCAGCAGGATCTCGAGATAACCGCGGTCGTCATAGCGGTAAATGGTCCGCAAATATTCAGCGATATACGATTTTTGCTTTTCCATCCGCGAGGATTTGTCCTTGATGGCCAGGCCAAGCCCCCTGATTTCTAACTCGGCGGCCTCGATTTCGGCCTGCGTTTCGAGAAGATCAAGTTCGGTCTTGGCCGTCCGGTTCTCCAGAATACCGATTTGATTTTCCAAGGTGGCCGCCTCGTTGCGTTTCCGAGCGATTTCCTTCTTTCGCGATTCAATTTGCTGGTTTAGATTCTCTATCAGCTGCTTTTTCGACTTGACTTGGTCGTTGATCTTAATGATCTCGTCGCGAGTTGTCGTATCCTCGACCTCGTCCGTCGGCTGATCTGCGGACTGTTCGTCGGTAGGAGGTTGTTCCACCGACTCTACTTCATCCGTGGAACTGGAACTCTCCTGAGCCAGGGATTTGACGGTCCATCCGCCAAAAGAAAATCCGACCGCCAGCATCCCCGCCAGGGCGAGAATCGGCAATCGGAGATGATTGGTAGGAAATTTGTTCATGATAATTTTTCGACGGCTTTACGCAGACGAGCGAGGGTTCGTTCTTTTCCCAGCACCGCGGCCACCTCAAACGGCCCGGGCGAAGCCTTCCTTCCAGTCAAGGCCACTCTCATCGGCCAGAGTATCTGGCCCGTGTCGTATCCTTGCTCATCAATCCATGCTTTTACGCGCGCCTCCAAGGCGGATTCGGTCCAATCCCTCATAAGCTCCAGGAATTCAGCCAGCTCTCCGAGTCCTTTCATTATCCGCGCCGGTTCAGCATCCTTCCAAATGAGCAGATCTCCGTCATACTCAGGTACTGCCCCGAATATGAAGGAAAGCGCCTCCGGCAGATCGCCTAAATTTCTGACGCGTTCGCGCTCCAATGATAGCGCGTTTTGGAGGTCTTGGGAAGAGAAAATCGTTCCGGATTGTTCATTGACCCACCCGCCCGGACAGGGAGTAATCAGGCTTGCCGCCTCCAGATAAGGAACAGCCCGTCTGGCATACTCCTCTTTCGATAAACGCCGCAAGTGTTGGCCGTTAAGCCAACCAAGCTTCTCCAGGTTGACCACTGCTCCCGAAGAATTGACGTCGGGGAGATTGAAGGATCGCGCCAGTTCGTCCAGTTCGTACACCTCGCGGTCGGCTTGCGGGTTCCAGCCGAGAAGGGCCGTGAAGTTGATGAGCGCCTCCGGCAGATAGCCGCGGTCCAGATAATTCTCGACGGCCACATCCATCTGGCGCTTGGAAAGCTTGCTTCGATCAGGATTCAGAAGCAGCGGGAGGTGGGCGAATTCCGGCGGCGTCCAGCCGAAGGCTCGATAAAGAATGACGTGTTTGGGAGTGGAAGGTATCCATTCTTCGCCGCGGATAACCTGGGTGATATTCATCAGATGATCATCCACCACGCTGGCCAGATGGTAGGTGGGGTATCCGTCCGATTTGAGCAGCACGCTGTCGTCAATGAGTCGGTTTTCGAAAGTTATCTCCTTCCGAATTATGTCAGAAAAAGTCGTACTCCCCTCTTCGGGTATGGCCAGACGAATTACGTGCGGACGTCCGTCTTTGATTAGAGCGGCTCGATCCGGCGAAGACATCTCGCGGCACTTTTTATTGTAAATCGTCGGTTGTTTGGCGGCGATTTGGATCTGGCGGACGGTCTCCAGCTCCTCGGGAGAGCAAAAACACTGATAGGCCGCGCCGGCGGTGACCAGTTTGTAAATATGTTCGCGATAAATCGTCAGCCGTTTCGATTGGACGTATGGACCGTATTTTCCACGCTCCTGGCCCTCGACATCCGGCCCCTCATCGTAATCGAGGCCGGCTCTGCGCAGTGTCCTGATGATACCTTCCGCGCCTCCTGGAACGGTCCGAGTTCGATCGGTATCCTCAATTCGTAAAATAAACGTTCCCCCCCAACGTCGGGCGAACAGGTAGTTATATAACGCGGTGCGCAATCCGCCGATATGCAAAAATCCCGTTGGCGATGGGGCGAAGCGGACGCGGATTTTTTGGTCAGTTGCCATGAGGACGGTGAGTCAGAAAAACAATAGGAAAGATTATTGTTGCCCGCAAGATCCGCGGCAGGCGCCAGGGCTGGAGGACGAGCCGCCACAGCCATTCCAGACCCAAACGGCGGAGAGGCAGCGGTGCTCGGGGGACGCGCCCGGCCAGATAGTCCAGAGCTCCGCCGACGCCGATGAGCAGGCGCGCTTTCGGAAACGATGATTGATTTCGGCGCAGCCACCGCTCCTGATCCGGCGCGCCGAAGTTGGCGACAATTATCACTGCCGTCTGGTCACTCGCCTCCTCCCCTGCCCACAGATCCCTTCCCCGGACAATCAACTTGAGATGATGACGGCGCGTCGCCTGACTTACTTCTTTGAAACGGACCAAACCGCCACTATTCACTGCGAAATAAACCTCCAGACTTTTCTTTTCGGCGATCTCCAGAAGTTGATGAATGATATCGGCTCCCGCAGTTCTGCCTGGCAGTGGATGTCCGGTCAGCCAAGATGCGATGATCAATCCGAAACCGTCGGCCAGGACCAGATCCGCGCTTCCGATCAGTTTCCGATAAGCGGAATCTCGATGCGCCCGCAAAAGGATTTCCGGGTTGGCCGTGACCGCCAGATGAGGCCGCGGATCATCCAAAAAAACTGACAGCCGAACTGCTGCCTGTTTGGGGGTCAGGCGGTCGACCTCAGTGTCAAGAATTAGAACCCGTTCCATGCAGAGGAAAGCGCTCGATCACAGTGTAAATCGCGCCCGCAGGGTCGAGACGGCTCTCAGTAAGATCAACGGTATCGACGGTGAATTCCCGCGGCTCCACTGGCGTTGACGCGTATGTTTCGGATTTCGGCCCGAGGGCCTTAATCCGTCCCAGGGTGATGTGCGGGTGCCATGTTCGGTGATCAACGTCGATTCCGATCTGTTCGAGACGCCTTCCGATTTTCTCACGGAGACTCTCTAGCATCGCTCCGTCCCTCTCCCTCGCGGCGACATAAATGATCCGCGGCTGGCCAGCGTCCGGAAAGAATCCAACCGCATCAAGGGCGTAGACTGTCGGACGATACTCCCCCGCCGTTTCCCGGACAATCCCGCTGATCCGACGGATCGCCTCTTCATCCTGATCCCCAAGAAAGTGCAGAGTGATATGGGCGCCGTCTCCGTTGACCCATTTTATCAGAGCACGCTGGTCTTTTTCGCGCATCTCTCCGATGACCAGCCCCAGCTCCCTTTTTAGCTTTTCCGGAAGGTGAACTGCCAAAAAAACCCGTTTTTTCATGAAAAAATGATACCAAAAATTGTCCTTCCTCGCAAATTAAAACACCCCCTGAATTGAGGGTGTTTCAATTTCGGAGGTTGGACCTCCGAAGCTGCGCTATGGTTACTCCCCGAGCGCCAAGGCCCTGGCTTTAGGCAGAACTTCCAAAGTCACACCCCGCTTGAGTCCGAAGTGCACGGCTTCCTGGCGAGTCTCCATCCAGATGTCCGCACGCTTTGAAAAGCGCGGGTGCATCCGGTCCTCCACAGTGAAGACCTTGTCGCCGTACAGTTCGGGAAAACGAACCCTGGTTCCGAAGGGCAAAAAGTTGGCGGCAATGATGCCATCACGCACGTGCTGACCATTGGCCGTGATAAACGGCGTGGAATCAGTCTGATCCGGCGTCGAGGAATAGGCGGTGACGGTCACTTTAAGTGTACGCATCGCTTCCTCACGGACAGGAATCTCAAAAACGATCTCATCGCCCTCAGGAACGTTGATTAAGTTAACGGAAGGAGTCATAAGAGGCAGCGCCGTAAGAGCGATGCCGATGACTCCCCTGATAATGACAGAAGAAGTAAGCATAGATTTGGCCTTGTGCGCTGATTTATAGCGGGCACAAAGAATCGGCAGTCTAGCACAAATAGACCAATCTGTCAATCCGCGAACCTAGCACTTTTACAAGAAAATGGCTTATCGTAGCCATTTTTTACCGCTTGTGACGATACTTGACTTAAATAGGGTCTTTGATATTCTGTTAGCACTCTAACACTCGGAGTGCTAATTTATGAACCCCCAGCGTTTTACCACAAAATCACAGGAAGCCATCGCCGCTGCCCAGGAAATCGCCCATGAACACAGAGAGCAGGCAGTCGAACCACTGCATCTTCTGCTGTCTCTGATCGAGCAGGAGGACAGCGTTGTCCGCACGATTTTAGAAAAACTGGAGGTTTTTCCGGACGGATTGGCCAAGAATATCGCCATGGCCATTGATTCTCTCTCCCGCGTCGAAGGAGTCAGCGGCGCCGCGGCACAGGTATTACTCACCCCGCAACTAGCGCGGCGCCTGGCGGTTGCTGAAAAAATCGCCAAACGATTTGGAGACGATTTCGTATCTACCGAGCATCTTTTTTTGTCGATTCTCGACGGGAAGGATTCCGCCGCGTCAATCCTTGAGCGCGCCGGTGTCCGGTCCGACCGGGTGCTCCATGTGCTTCGCGAGGTACGCGGTTCCCAGCGGGTGGACTCAAGCGAACCGGAATCGAAATACCAAGCGCTGGAGCGCTACGGCAGGAATCTGACGGAGCTGGCGCGTCAGGAAAAACTTGACCCGGTGATTGGCCGAGACGAGGAGATCCGCCGCGTCATGCAGGTGCTCTCCCGCCGAACCAAAAATAATCCGGTCTTGATCGGGGAGGCCGGCGTTGGAAAAACGGCCATTGCCGAAGGCCTGGCCCAGCGGATCGCCGGAGGAGATGTTCCCGAGTCGCTCAAGGAGAAGGAGCTGATCGCGCTGGATATCGGCGCGCTTGTCGCCGGTACGAAATTCCGCGGCGAATTCGAAGATCGGCTTAAGGCCGTGATCAAGGAGATCCAGAACTCGGACGGCCGCGTTGTGTTGTTCATCGATGAACTCCACACTCTGGTCGGAGCTGGAGCAGTCGGCGAGGGCGGATCGCTCGACGCGGCCAACATCTTGAAACCGGCGCTGGCTCGAGGCGAACTTCGCGCGATCGGCGCCACCACGCTTAAGGAATACCACCGTCACATCGAAAAGGACGCGGCCCTCGAACGCCGCTTCCAGCCGGTGTTGGTGATCGAACCGTCAACCGACGATACCGTCGCGATCCTTAGAGGCATCAAGGAAAAATACGAAGTGCACCACGGAGTGCGCATCACCGACGCGGCTATAATTGCCGCGGCGAAACTCTCGCACCGCTACATTTCCGACCGCTTTCTTCCCGATAAGGCGGTGGACCTGGTCGATGAGGCCGCCTCCGCGCTTAGAATGGAAATTGACAGTCGTCCGGCCGAACTCGACGCGCTCCACCGGCAGATCATCAAACTCGAGATTGAAAAACGCGCTCTGGGAGACGAGGAGGCGGCCGAGGCAAAAAGACGTCTTGAAACCGTCGCGCGCGAGATCGCGGAACTGGATGAAAAGCGGAAAACCCTGGAACTTCGCTGGAAAAATGAAAAGGACGCCATCTCCGGCATCCGCGAGAAGAAACGCGAAATTGACGGGCTTCGGCAGGAATCCGAAATATCCGAGCGCCGTGGCGACCTTGAACGAGTCGCGGAGATCCGTTACGGGCGAGTGCCTGAGCTGGAAAGGGAAATCAAAAAACTCGAGGTGCGCCTCCGCGACATCCAGAAGGAGCATCGCTTCCTCAAGGAGGAAGTTTCCGAGGAAGACATCGCCCGAGTGGTGGCGCGCTGGACCGGCATCCCTGTTTCAAAAATGCTCGAAGCGGAGATGCAGAAGCTCGCGTCTCTCGAGGACGAACTGAAGCGCCGCGTCGTCGGACAGGACGAAGCGGTAAGCGCGGTCTCGAACGCCGTACGGCGCTCCCGCGCAGGCGTCGGCGAACCGAATCGCCCCATCGGATCATTTCTGTTTCTCGGACCGACCGGGGTCGGTAAAACGGAGCTGGCACGGGCGCTCGCCGCGTCCCTGTTTAACGACGAAGGTGCGCTGGTCCGGCTCGACATGTCGGAGTATCAGGAACGGCACGCGGTCTCACGGATGATCGGCTCCCCTCCCGGATATGTCGGTCATGACGAGGGCGGCCAACTCACGGAAATCGTTCGACGCAAATCTTATTCCGTCATTCTTTTCGACGAAATAGAAAAAGCGCATCCAGACGTGTGGAACACGCTGCTTCAAATTCTGGATGATGGGCGATTGACTGACAGCAAGGGCCGGACCGTTAATTTCAAAAACGCAGTGATTGTCATGACCTCCAACATTGGTTCTGACGTCATTCTCCGCCTTCAGGAATCCGAGCCGCTGGGTTTTTCCGGGCATTCGGAAAAAGAGCAGGGCGAGGAGCGGATGCGCTCGCGGGTGATGGAACTTGTCCGCGAAAACTTCAAGCCGGAATTCCTGAACCGCCTCGACGAGACCGTCATCTTCCATTCCCTTGGCAAGGAAGTCCTCTCGCGCATCGTCGATCTTCAACTTGCCGAAGTCGGCTCGCGTCTGGCCGAGCGGGGCATCTCCATAACGATAAGCGAAGAGGCCAAACGGCTGCTGACCGAAAAGGGTTATGACCCGGCCTACGGCGCTCGACCTTTACGACGGACGATCCAGACTCTGATCCTCGACCCCTTGGCTCTCAAAATCATTTCCGGAGAGATTATTAACGGTTCCCGGCTGACGATCAGCGTCAAGAATGACTCAATCGTCCTCGAGCTCTAAACCTTGGGGATCACAAATAACCCCAAAGGCGGTTGTTTTTAATATCAGATGGATGCTATGATAAAGACGTCTTATGAGAAATTTCCGGTTAAAATTGACGATCTATACTCTTCTCGGGGTCCTCGCGCTCAGCCGGCCGGCCTTGGCCTTCAATCAAGATTACCTGATGCCCGATTACGAACTGGAGCGGGGTGACAGCATGAATCTGGCCGATATCCAGCGGTTTTTGGAACGCAAAGGAACTCTCGGTTACCAGTATTTCACGGACACTGACGGCATCACCCGCACCGCGGCTGAGATTATCTGGCGAGTGGCCACGGGCAACCGCATCTCGCCGAAATTCCTCCTGGCGCTGATGCAGCGCGAACAGAGTCTGGTTGAGGATCAACTGCCGACCCAGGGCCAGTTCGATTGGGCCATGGGCTACGGGGTCTGCGACGACTGTTCCACGGCTGAAACGTCGGTGGCTCGCTTTCGCGGGTTCGGTAAACAGGTTTCGGGCGCGGCCCGCCAGCTGCGCGAGGGATACATTCCCGATATTCTGACGAACGGAAAAACCTCCGCCGGTTTCGGACCGGGCATTACCAAGCTGGTGGATGGAACGCCGGTGACCCCGGCCAATATGGCCACGGCCATTCTCTACACCTACACGCCCCACCTTCACGGCAACGTTAATTTCGCCAGCATTTGGGACCGCTGGTTTTCCAAAACGCATCCCGACGGGACCATCGTCACCGCCGATAATCGCGTCTTCTGGTTCATTCAAAACAGCATCCGTCGCCGTTTCGCCTCGATTTCCGCGTTGGCTTCGCGGACCGATCTTGACGAGGTAGTTCCCATCTCTTCATCAGACCTGGAAAAATACGATGAGGGCAAACCCATTCGTTTTGCCAACTATTCTCTTCTGCACGCGACTGATGGCGGCATCTTCCTTTTGGTTGATGACGCTCGCCGGCCGATCATTTCCATGAAAGTCTTCCGCACCCTGGGATTCAACGCTGATGAACTGGTGGACGTGACCGATGAGGATCTGGCGTCATATCCCGAAGGTGAGGCCATTACCCTAGAGTCGGCTTACCCCCAAGGCGGCCTGCTTCAGGATAAAATCAGCGGCGGAGTCTACTGGGTGCAGGACGGGGTGAAGTATCCCATCTGGTCGAAGGAGATCATGAACATCAATTTCGGCTCTCATCCCATCACGCAGATTTCCTCCGAGGAATTGACTCACTACCGCACTGGCGAACCCATCCGCTTCCGCGATGGGACGCTGGTGGGAGCCAAAGGGAGTCCGACCGTTTATGTCATTTCTAATGGTGAGCGGCGGCCCATCTCCAGCGAGTCGGTCTTCAACTCCTACGGTTGGAAATGGAATAATATCGTCTGGACCCTGGACGGCGCGGTTAATCTCCACCCCTTGGGCGAGCCGGTTCTCTTAACCGGCGACCTCGAAACAGCCACCAATCCTTAATCCTCTCACAAATTTTTTTTGGACAAGGCAAGCGGACGACGCAACTCGAGTTGTCTGAGGAAGCGCCGGCGAGCTTCGCACGATTTAGAACGAGGCGAGACGGCGCGGTCCCGACGAAGTCGGGATCCGAGTTCTCGAGTAAGGAGGCCGCCGTGCCTTGGCCGGAAAAATAACATCCTATGCTCGTCTTCGCCGCCATCGCGCCCCATCCGCCTTTGCTCATCCCTTCAGTGGGCAAGAATAATTTGGAAAAGTTGAAACAAACCGCCGAAGCCATGAAGGCCCTTGAACAGGATATGTATATCGCCCGGCCGGACACTTTGGTAATCGTTTCGCCCCACGGAAACGTTTTGCCCGACGCCTTTACTATCAACCTGGCCGCGCAGTACACAATTTCACTGAAGGAATTCGGTGATCACCAAACCACGGCCTCTTTTCGATCCGATTTCATGCTTATTGACAAAATTCAGCGCGCTATGCGCCGCGATACCTCGCTGTCTTTGTCCTCAGAAGAGGTTCTTGATTACGGCGTTTCCGTTCCGCTCCTTCTGTTGTCTGCCCATCTTCCGACCATCTCGCTGGTGCCCATGGCTCCTGCCGGGCTGGATTACAAGGCGCACTACGAGTTCGGCGACAAACTTAAAGAAGAGATCATGAATTCCAACAAACGGATTGCCTTCATCGCTTCCGCCGATCTGTCGCACACCTTAACCAATGACGCTCCCGGAGGATTTTCAAAAAAGGGCGCGGCCCTCGACGCCAAGGTCGTCGAACTGATCAAAACCAAGGACACCGATGGCCTCCTGGCTCTCGATACCGAAATGTGTCAGGCCTCCAAGGAATGCGGCTTGCGGCCTATCTCGATTCTCCTGGGACTGCTGGCCCGGATGGCCTACGAGCCGAAAATACACTCCTACGAAGGTCCCTTCGGCGTCGGCCACCTGGTGGCCAACATGGTTCTCCCGTAGTAGACCGGAGCTTTATGTTCGCCGAAATTATCCCCGCTCTGCGCTTGCCGCCGCGGTTTTCTTTTTTCGATTACCTGATTCCCGAAGGTCTGAATCTGCTTCCGGGAGACGTTGTTAAGGTTCCCTTCAGGTCCGGATTGATTGCCGGCGTCGTCCGCTCGGTCAAAAACGAAACTGCTCAAAAAGGAACCCTGAAAAATGTCTCCGAGCGCATTGCCGGTCTGCGATTCGACATCAACATCCTCGAGTGGGCGGCGCGGGCCTATGGAACCAGTCTCCCGTTGGTCGTTTTTACCTTTCTTCCGACCAGGCCCAAACGGGAGATCGATGATCTTGAAACACCCCTAGAGAGCCCGACTCCGAATCAAAGCTCCGTTACGGGCAGGGTGGAGGTTTCGAGTACGCCGGATGAACGGCTCTTGGCCCATTGCCGGATGATTCGCCAGGCGATTGCAGGCGGCCGACAGGCGCTCATTCTTGCCGCCGAAGAGGCCGACCTGCGCTTTCTGGCCGACGGCCTCGGTAGCGACTTTCCTCGCCTAGTCACTCTTTCGGGTTCACTGGGCATCAAAGAATCCTGGAATTCGATGCTGGCCTTTGCCCGAGGATCTGCGCCTCTGCTTATCGGAACTCGTCTCGCCGTTTTGACGCCGGCGCGCGATCTGGGAGCGATAATCATTGACCGCGAGGAAGATCCATCACACAAGCAAGGGGAAGCCAATCCCCGCTACGACGCCCGGGAACTGGCGGCTCGACGAGCCTCCGCTCTGGGCATTCC
This sequence comes from Candidatus Uhrbacteria bacterium RIFCSPHIGHO2_02_FULL_57_19, assembly GCA_001791115.1. Lineage (GTDB taxonomy): Bacteria > Patescibacteriota > Patescibacteriia > 2-12-FULL-57-11 > 2-12-FULL-57-11 > 2-12-FULL-57-11. The sequence continues at coordinate 17,445 of MGDZ01000067.1, read as the reverse complement.
CCTAGGAGTGGTGGCCGAAACGCCCAGCATTCGGGCCTTTCATCAAAATCCGAACACGCCCCTTCCGTCCGGAGCAGAAACCATCCTTATCAATCTTAAAAATGAATGGAAATCCGGAAATCCCGGCCTGTTATCAGAACAGCTTTTACGATCCGTCGCCGAAGCTCGACAAAACGGAAAAATCTCGGTACTGTTCCATAACCGCAAAGGGCTGGGTGGACTAGTCGTCTGCCGCGATTGCCGGGATGTGGCCGCCTGTCAGTCGTGCCGTCAGCCGATGGCCGCCGAACGATCCGGCCTAGTCTGCAGAAACTGTCGGACGGTCAGAGACATTCCGCTCTTCTGTGAAAAATGCCGCGGTCCGCGCATAGCCGTCCAAAAACTGGGCGTCCAGCGACTCGCCCAGGATCTTAAAAAAGCAATCCCCCAGGCGACCATTGCCGAGATAGCCCGTCAAAAAGAAGGCCAGACGCCGCCTCCTATTCCGTCCGCTGACGTCCTGCTGGGAACCGAGGCGCTTCTGCACTGGTATCGGACGCGGCTCTACGATCTGCCGGTAGGTCTGGTGGGCGTTATTCTGGCCGACGGCCTTTGGCACAAGCCCGAGTACCAAGCCAATGAGGAGGCGCTAACCATCCTGGCCGCCTTTTCCAATTTGGCGGCCGGCAAAAAAGCGCCCTTTCTCGTCCAGACTCTGGATCCGGACCACCGCGTCCTTCAGGCCTTATCCGGCCGCGCCGCCGAATTCTACAAAGCGGAGCTCGAAGACAGGACGCGTCTCCTCTACCCGCCCGCCGGTCTGCTAGTCAGATTGACCAGCGAAAAACACCGGCCGAACGACCGTGAAACGCAAATCCTGCTGGCCGCCCTCCTCCGGGCCGGCGCGAAGACATCAATCGACCAGGTAACCATGCCGCGCCGGCGCACCATGAGTAGAATAACTCTCAAAATTCCCAAAGACGACCAAATGCGTTTCAAAATATTGTCGCTCGTCGATCCAACCTGGACTATTGATATCGACTCCTGATCTTGATTTATGACTCCCCTACCGATTGTCCAACATCCGGACGAACGGCTGCGCCGCAAGGCGACGGATCTGCCGCTCCAGCGGCTGGCCGACCACGAGTTTCAGAAATTCCTTGACCGGATGATCGAGACCATGTTCGCCGCCGAGGGTGTGGGTCTGGCGGCCAATCAGGTCGGCGAACCCTGGAACCTGGCCGTGGTCTCCACCAAAGACGGGCCGCTGGTGCTCATCAATCCGAAAATCATCCGCCGCAGTCTGCGCAAGGAAACATCCGAAGAAGGTTGTCTGTCTGTCCCCGGCGTCTGGGGCGAGGTCAGCCGCTCGATTCTCGTCAAAGTCACAGCTTACGATCGCCAGGAACATAAAATAGACATCAACGCCGAGGGTCTCTTCGCTCGAATCATCCAACACGAAATTGATCACTTAAACGGAATCCTGATCATCGACAAGGCCAAGAACGTCAGGGAGGCCGGCCGCGAAAAAAACAATGACCTCTGACCGTAAAATTCGTCTCGCTTTCTGGGGGACGGCGCCGTTCGCCGTCCCTTTGCTGCGTTCGCTGGCCCTTGACGCTAGCTTTGATATTGTCGCGGTTGTCACCCGCCCTGACGAGCCGGTCGGACGCGAACAGACTCTTACTCCGCCAGCAGTCAAGTCCGCCGCCATAGAGCTTGGACTGCGCGTCCAACAGCCGGAATCGCTTAAAGACGAGACCTGGGCACAATCCTACGCCAAACTCAAATTAGATGTCGCCGTGGTCGTCGCCTATGGCAAACTCATCCCGCAGGCAATTCTTGATGTTCCCAAGCACCAAACTTTGAATGTCCACCCCTCGCTTCTTCCAAAATATCGCGGACCGTCGCCGATCCAGGCGGCGATCACCAACGGGGATCCGGAAACCGGGATAACGATCATGCTCCTTGACGCCGAAATGGACCACGGGCCACTTCTGGCGCAAAAAATAGTCAAGATGACCGGAACGGAGACGGCGCCTGAACTTGAGGCGCGTCTTGCTGACGTCGCGGCGCTGATGCTGCCGGAAACAGTCGCCAAGTATGTCGCTGGCGAGACCGTCCTGACTGATCAAAATCATTCCCTTGCCACTTTTACCAAAATTATCTCTCGTGAAGACGGACGCGTTCTCTGGTCGAAAACCGCAGTCGAGATCGAACGCCTCCACCGCGCCTACCAGCCCTGGCCCGGCCTGTGGACCGAATGGGAACACGGCGGCAAGACCATGCGGATCAAGCCGCTCGAAATCTCCGTCGAGCCGAACATATCCGACTCACCCGGGAAGGTCTTCGCCAATCTGGTCATCGCCTGCGGAAGCGGCGGGCTCAAAATTCTCAGAATCCAGCCGGAAGGGAAAAAAGAAATGTCCGCTGAGGAATTCCTCCGCGGACATAAGGACGTCATCGGGTCAATCGTCTCTTAGAGACGTAGCTTAAAATCATCACGTCTCTAAGAGACGTTGGTGGGGTGATTGGCGTAACCCCAAGTCAAGAGTAGGAATCCGATTCCCAGAGGGTGATTCAGATACGGGCTGAAGGCATGAACTACGACGAGAGCTATAAAGCCGGACAAAATCCCGACGGTCTGCCAGGTGTTCTGATTACTTCTACTGCCTTCGCCGCGCAGTCTTAGCCACAAATCGCGAATGATCCAGCCAATAAGGAGGAGATAAGCAACGAGACCGCCGAGTCCCATCTTCAGCCAAAAGTCGAGATAGCCCCACTCGAAGGAGTAGGTGGTGTACTGGTCTGTTCCATTCTGCGCGATGAGCCGCGGATCGCGCGTGGTATAGGTCAGTTCCTTGCCAAAACCGTATCCGAGCATCGGATGTTTGCCGATAGCCTTCCACATCACCGGCAGAAGATTCCAACGGCTGTCGGCCGCCGCCTCACCGCTCACGCTGAGCAAGCGCGGTGCCAAAACGCCGCCGACTGATCTTGTTATACCCAGAGCCAGCAGAAACCCGAGAACGGTGAGCAGAGCCGTCCCGCTCAACGCGCGCCATCCTTTGGATCGAAGATGTTTAAAAGCAATGATCAAACCACCGCCGACGACCAATCCCGTTGCCTGCGCCAGCCAAAATGCTCGTGAAAAACTCACCAGAAGCGTCCCCGCGGCGAGGACCACCACAAGCGCAGGAAGAGCCCGCGCCTTTTTTGTAATTGATTCGTGATACCCCAACGCCAGGAAATAGCCGACGAGCGACCAGACATGCGATTGAAAAAACACCCGGTAAAATCCTCCCGGCGCGCGAGTAATCTCTCCGATCCGCTCGTCACGAATCCAGGTGTAGATTGCCCGCAGGACTGGTTCTGGCAGGTCGTGGGTGAATATCCAAAGCACGGCGAAGGTAAGAACAGAGAGCGCAGCCGAGACGCCAAAAATTACAAACAAAATCTTCCGTATCCCCCCATCCTCTTTTGCCGCCAGAATAAAGATGGGCGCGAGGAAAAGCGGAAGGTAGCCGTTCGCGTCTCCGATGACATTTTCGAGTGTATTCCCAGCAATGATACCTCGAAGGACACCATACCCCAAAAAGGCAATGACCAGCCCAATTGGCCACAAAGTCGTCTGCCGGATGCCTTGGCGTTTTTTTAAATCCAACAGCGCTGCCATGGAAAATCCGAGCGCGACGAGAAAGATAAGTTGCCGCGCAGAAAGCGCCAGCGTCCCGAGATCAAGCACAAACACTCTTCCGAATGAACCAAAGACAAGCTCCGCCAGAACAAACGAAACACCCCAGACGACTGATTTCCTAAAGAGGGCAACTGCCGCGAGGGCGGCAGCCGCTGAAATAATAGTGTCTACGAGTGGAATCCGGACGCTCAAAAACGACAGCCCGTAGGCCGCGATCGTGAGAAGAAAAGAAAGACTGAAAAGTTTAACCATGAACGAAACCTGAAAACCAGGCGAGTAAGAGTGATACGGGACGAAGAATCTGGATGGCCAGCCAAGCGCGCCTTCCAAAATGTTTTCGCATGTATTTTGCCAAACTGGCATTGAACATTTTCTGCTTTTTCAAAGCAAATACTTGGGCAAAACTTTCTCCGCCGTGATGGACAACTTGAGCGACTGGCGTATAAAGCACTTTTAGTCCAGCATTGACTACTCGCTTGCAATAATCAACTTCTTCAAACCAGATGAAAAAACGTTCGTCGAGCGTACCTACTATGTTAAGCGCTTGCCGCGAAATCAGAAAAAAAGCGCCCATGACCTGATCCGCCGACTGCTCGCTTTCTGGATTGACATCATTCGCAAAGTAACGGCGCAGACACGGAATATCGGGAAAGGCGTGATGGAATTTCAGCGTGATTAGCACCTGCGAGCACAGTGTCGGAAATCGCCGCACGGATGCCTGGATCGACCGATCGGGATTCAGGATTTTTCCGCCCACGATGCCGGCTTCGGGATGTTTACGCGCCACGGCAACGAGGTTCGAAATCCCGTCATCAATCAATTCCGTGTCCGGATTGAGAAGTAGAACGCACTCCCCTTTCGCTTCGGCAATCGCTTGATTATTGGCGCGGGCAAAACCAAGATTCGCGTCATTCGCGATAAGATTCACCTGCGTAAACTCACTCCTCACCATCTCTGCCGAATCGTCAGATGACGCGTTTTCCACGACGAACACCTCGAATGACACGCCGTGCGTTTGCTCGAAAAGCGACTTCAAACAACGACCCAGCAGCTCGCGCGTGTTCCAACTGACGATAATCACCGAAACATCAATCATACCCGGCGATTAAATAATCCCAAAAAACTCTCTTTCACTGCGGTAAAAATATCCGACAGGCGCATTCGGAGATGATGTTTTCGGCGCACCTTCCAAGTGGCGACCAATCTTGAGATTCCGCCGCGACGGGAAAGCGAACTGGGAGCGTCTTGCACGTGGAACAGAACTTCAGGAATTCCTATGCCGCGTTTTCCGCGTTCCATCATAGTTAGCCAAAGATCCCAATCCTGAAATCGCATAAGGTTTGGGTCGAAACCGGGAAAGTCTTCGCGTCTGATAAGACTCATGGTTGAGATGTAATTTTGGCGAACCAACCATGGCGGCTGGTATGGGCGCATGCCAAAGATTTTGCCGCCCCACTCAAATCCACAGTAGACAAAGGAGACATCCGGGCGCTTATTCGCGACATTGGTCATCTTCTCCAGTATCCGCGGATCCAGCTCCAGATCAGCATCGCAGAAAAAAAGAAACGGAGCCGAGGAGACTTTCGCTCCTTGATTCCGAGCCGCAGCGGCGCCGGCGTGCGGCTCACGGATGATTGTCAGGCGGTCTCCGAACTCTTCGATAATCCGCACTGTTTCGTCGGTGGAACCGTCGTCTACGATGATCACCTCGATATCCGTGAGTGTCTGCGCAAAAACGGTATCCAGGCATCGATGGATGGTGGCAGAAGAATTAAATGCGGGAATGATGACGCTTACAGTGGACATGCTTTTAGAAGCAGCTGGTTCCATGGTCTAGTCCATGGAACCGCGGTTTCATAGTATGTACTATGAAACTGTTTGTTTGATTGAGGATTCCAATTTTGAGGACTGTTGTAACCATTGAAAATGATTCTCAACTCTTGATCGTCCCGAATCTCCCATGCGTCGCGCAAGTTCCTTATCCGAAAGAATCCGATTCACCGCTCTGGCGATGGCAATCGGATCGCGCGGATCGATGAGTAACCCGGTGACTCCGTCAACAACCGCTTCGTCAACTCCCCCACCTCGGCCCGCGACAACGGAGACTCCAGCGGCTCCCGCTTCAAGAAAAACAAGTCCAAAACCTTCAGCATCGTACTCCTCTTCTCGCGTTGGCAAAACAAATACGTCAGCTGCCGCGTACGCCGCGGCAAGATCCTCATCATTCAGAACATTGGTGAAAACTACATGATTCGCCAAGGCACGCTTTGATACCGCGTGACGCAATCGCTCGCCTTCGGGCCCGTCGCCAACCACGATCCATATGACACTTGGATGTGATCGAATGATATCAGGAAGCGCCTCGATCATCATGTCGTGCCCTTTGCGGGAAACCAGGCGGCCGACCGAAAGAATAACCCGCTTGCCGGCTAAATTCCAGCGGCTGATGATCCGCTCCACGGAACCGCGATCAAGGGGCCGCGCTCTGGGGCAGGGATGGATAATCTCGATCCGTCCATCGCGCGCTCCGAACTCCAACGCCCTGGCCTTGGTCCAGCCGCTGTTGGCCACGACCAGCGACGCCCCGCGCAAGATGCGCTCGGCCCAAAATCGCTTCCATGGTGAGCGTCTGGCTGACAGAAGGTCGAGTCCGTGAACAAAAACGACGTAGGAAATCCGGAACAACAATCGAAGCGTCAGCGCCGCATAACCCAGTGGAAGAACCTGCCCGACCAAGAGAACTTCAAATGGAGTCCGCCGGCGTACCCTCATGATCCTCAACCAGACCCATTTCCACCGCGGCCAAAGGCGTCCCAGTATCCGTTTTCGGATAACTCGGTACGGCGCCACGACGTCGAACTTTTCGTCTTCGGGCGCGGGTTCAGCCAGAACCGCGACTGATTCCGGGGGAAACGCGCCCAGCAATCCGGCGTAATATCTGGCCACTCCTCCCCGGAGCGGCGGGAAATCTAGAGTAACCAAAAGCATCCGTTTCATATCTCCGCGGCCGCCGACGGTTCGCGCCGGCGAATCAGGCCGAGAAGCGCGCGCCACTCTTCCCGACTTATCAGGCGCAACGCCGCCGCCGATATGGAATAGACGACGGCTCCTAGAACAATCATTACAGGCAAGGGAATCCTTTCCCGCAAAAGAATTATCGCGGCGGCCATAACCGCCGAGGCGGCCATTCCTTTCCAGAACAGATTCAGAATTGCGCGAAGGTCCACCGACACCAATCGCAGAACAACCGCCAGATCCAGCGACAGGAGCAGAATGTTTGATACGGTGAAAGTCACCGCCGCCCCAACCACTCCCATTTTCGGAATCAAAAGAAGGTTAAGCAGAATGTTGGCAACCGTAACCGCCGCCCGGTTTCCGGTATTTCTTTTTTCACGCCCGGAGGCATTCAAAAGCGATCCCGTTGGAAAGGAGAGAAACATAAAAGGCAGACCGAGCATGATGGCCACAAAGGCCGCTCGGGCATCCTGGTAGTTAGGCCAGATGACCGCCAGAATCTTCCCAGCCAGCAGGGTCAAGCCCGTGGCAATAGGCAGAGCCAGAATCAGAAGATACCCGGCGCTTTTTTCGAAAAGCGTCTTCAGTTTCTCCGGCGCTGTTGAAAAATAATTGGCCATGGAAGGGTAAATGGCGGCGGCAAAAGCTCCCGGGAGCAACGACTGGAGGGCGGTGACGACCTTGGCTGGAACGCTGTAGAGACCGACTTCCCGATCACCGGCCAGGTAACCCAAAAGTGTCACGTCGGCCACGGCATAAATCTTGGTGAAGATTATTCCTCCGGCAAACGCCGGAACCAGACTCATCAGATGCCGAATCGTTGCCCGGTCAAACGACGGCCAGGGCAGAGCGCCATAGACTCGACGCACCGCCCAGCCCATGAAAACCAAACCGAAAAGACTCCCAAAGAGAAGAGCGGCCATAACCAGCCGCAGATCTCCGGTGGCCAGAGTCAGAGCCACGCCCGATGCGAAAACGATGATCTGAAAAAGCACCAAGACCGCCGCCTCGTAGGAGAGGGCTTGTCTGGCGCGAAGACCGGCGAAAAAAGAGGTGGTAAAGGCGTCGGAGAGCAGAATACCAACGGCAACCGGAAGGAACAAAACACCGAAAGGCCAAGTGCGGATCACCGTGAAGGAAAGAGCCGCCGCGGTGAGGATGGCCAGAGGTATCTTGAGAGCCAGCACATTTTTTATCATCCGCAGGGCATCTGCCTCATGCCGCGCTCCCTCGCGAGTAAGAATCGCCGTCGTACCCAAATCGATCCCGATGGAAAACAGCCCGACTAAGGAAAGCATCCGCAGATAACCGCCCAGATCAGCCGGACCGAAATGGCTGGACAGGAACCAAAAATACAAAAAAGACAGGGTCTTTTGCCCGATAACCGCACTCGTATAGAGCGCGGTGTTTCTCACAATTCGGTCCGTCCGGTGTTCCATAACAATATCCTCATCTTCCCACAAAAACGCCCGTTCTTCAATCTAAAACCCGTCCCATTAAGCGGGACGGGATCCTTCGACCTGCCTACCGGACAGGCAGATAAACTCAGGACGACAAAGGTTTTACCGCTTGGCGAACTGCGGAGCACGGCGGGCGCGTTTGAGGCCGTATTTCTTTCGTTCCTTGACCCGAGCATCGCGCGTGAGAAATCCTACTTTTTTCAAGCTCCGTCGGAAGGTCGGGTTCAGGCCGATCAAAGCCCGGGAGATGCCGAGCCGCACCGCGTCCGCCTGTCCGCGAATACCGCCTCCCATAACCTTTACCGAAATATCAACCTTATCGACCTGTCCAACGGTCGTGGTCGCAGATTTGACGATCTGCTGAAGTTCGAAAACCGGGAAGTACTGGGCGAAATCGCGATTGTTGACGACGATCTTTCCCGATCCGTTTTTATAAAGACGAACCAAAGCCACGGATTCCTTGCGACGGCCAATTCCCCGGAGATAATCGCGGCGCGATTCCTCCTCCGTCGGCGCCTCTGAAATTTTGCGGATTTCCGCCTCCTCTTTCGGAGCGGCCTTCTTTTTTGCCGCGACCTTCGCCGTTGGTTTCTTGGCAGACACCGCTTTGGCTGGCTTGTCCGCGGGGGGTTTGGAGGTTGTAGATTTTTTCGTTGGCATACTATTTCGTGATCTTCAAACGCCTCATTCGCGGCACGCGGAAGGAGTTTCGCGGCAACATATTGTAGACGGCGCGGCGCAGGACCTCGCCGGGATCCTTCTCGAAAACGCTTTTTACAGATCGGGCGTGAAGACCTCCCGGGTAGCCGGCCGACCATTTGTACTGCTTCTGCTCGATCTTCTTGCCGGTAAACTTGAGGGCCGAGGCATTAGTCACTTCGACGAATTCTCCGGCATCCACGTTTTGTATGTAGGTCGGCTTATTTTTTCCCATCAGGAGAATAGCCACCTGGCTGGCCAGGCGGCCTGACGCCTTGCCTCGGGCGTCGATTTGATGCGTTTCGCGCTTAACCGCTATCATACAAATTCAATCTGGACAATTTCGGCGGCGTCCCCCTGTCGGCGACCGATTTTTGTCACTCGGGTATAGCCGCCGCGCCGGTCGCGGTAACGCGGACCTAGAACCTCGACAACCTTGCGCACTGCGCCCTCGGTCCGGAGAATCGCCGTCAACCTGCGTCGGGCTGGTATACCCGGGGTTTTGCCGATGGTAACCAGATCTTCAACCAACGGACGAACGGCCCGGGCTTTGGCCTTGGTTGTCCGGACGCGTTCGTAAAGAATGACCGAGGTGGCCAGATTCCGAAGCAGGGCCTCTCTGGGACCGGTGGTGCGTCCTAATTTTTTTCCGACCTTGCGATGACGCATATCATGCCTTCTTTTTGGAAGCTCGTTTCTTTTTTGGCGCCTCCGGCTCTTCTGTCTCGCTTGGTGCCTCAGTTTCTTCCGACTTTTCAACCTCCGGCGACGGCTCTTCGGAAACCGCGGTTTCTGTCTCGCCGCCCATGCCCATCACGAGATTGAAATGCTTAATCAGAATCTCCGTGGCGGCCCGGACGGCATCCTCCGAAGAGATCGATCCGTCCGTCTCCACTTCGAGAAGCAGCTTGTCAAAGTTAGTAATGTCGCCGACGCGAACGTTCTCCACCCGAAAACCGACATTGCGAACCGGCGAGAACAAGGCATCCACGGCGATGGTGCCCAGCTCCAATTTCTCTTTGGGCCGTTCCTCGGTGGGCACGTAGCCCCGTCCTCGTTCCACGGTAATTTCCATTTCCAACTCCGCCTTGGGATCGGTCAGCGTGGCGATAAGCAGTTTGGGATTAACTATTTCCACATCAGCCGTCGGTTCGATATCCTTGGCCGTGACTTTCTTTTCTCCGGCAATCGTAAGTCTGAGTTTGACCGGCTCGTCATTGTGACTGACCAAGCGGAGTTGTTTAAGGTTGAGAATGATCTCCAAAACGTCTTCCTTAACGTTGGGAATGGTCGAAAATTCGTGCTGAACCCCTTTTACTTTCACGGCGGTTACCGCCGAACCGGGAAGGGACGACAGCAGAACCCGCCGAAGGGCGTTGCCCACGGTGGTTCCATAACCATGAAAAAGCGGTTCGACCACCAGGGTGGCCGTGTTGGCTTCCTTTCCTTCGACGATGTTTATTTTGGACGGGTAGAGGATGTCCTCCATAGGAGGTTGCTTCGGCCGAACGCAATTGGACGCCGGCCGATTGAGGTTAGCGTGAGTAAAATTCAATGATCATGTTAGTGTCGAAATTCTGCTTGAGTTCCTCGCCGGATGGATTAGAGAGAATTTTTCCGGCTCCGGCGGCGGGATCAATGGACAACCAGCTGGGCGGTTCCCTCTTGGCTAGGCCGGGCAGGACGGCAGCGAAATAAGGCGAGGATTTGCTTTTATCGGATACGGCTACGGCTTGTCCGACGCGCACTTGAAACGATGGAATGTTTACCCGTTTGCCATCCACCGTGATATGACCGTGAGAAACCAGCTGACGCGCCTGATCGCGGGTTTTTGCCAAACCCAGCCGGAAAATCACGTTGTCCAGCCGCATTTCCAGAAGGCGAATCAGAAATTCGGCCGTGTCTCCCTTTTTCCGCTTGGCGTCCTCAAAATAGCGCCGGAACTGCCGTTCGAGAATTCCGTAAACGGTCTTGGCTTTTTGTTTTTCACGAAGCTGGGTGCCGTAGGTTGTCAGCCGCAGACGGCCTTGTGATGGACCATGGGCGCCCGGGGCGTAGGGACGCCGAACCGCCGGACATTTGTCCGATGCGCACAAACGCTCTCCAACGCGCCGGCATAATTTGTGTTTTGGTCCGAGTCTTCGAGCCATACTACAGCGCTATCCTAGATTCTCCGTGGTTTCGGCGGCCGACATCCGTTATGTGGAATAGGGGTGACATCCTTGATGGACATGACGTTGATTCCATTGGCGTTAAGCGCCCGGACGGCCGCCTCGCGACCGCTGCCGATGCCTTTGACCAGCACGTCTACATCTCGAAGGCCATAATCACGCACTCGTTCGACGACATCGCGGACAACGAGCGAGGAGGCGTAGGGCGTTGATTTTTTCGGCCCTTTGAATCCCATGTGACCGGCGGATGACCAGGCCAAAACGTTGCCTTGAGGATCGGTCAGGGTAATGATGGTGTTGTTATAGCTGGCCTGAACATAGGCCCGTCCGGCTGGAACGCTTCGAACGACGTGTTTCTTACCGCGCGGCGACGGTCGTTTAGCCTTAACTTCCGTGCCCTCGGCAGTCTCGGGTTTCTCTGTGATTTTTGGAGTCTCTTTCATCATAATTTTCTATCCGCGTAATCAGCTCAAATCCGCAAGATCCGCGTCACTAGGTCTTTTGAGCCGGCGTTTTTCGTCCGCTTCCCATGGTTCTTCGAACATTACCTCGGACGGTGCGCGAGTTGGTTTTCGAGCGGCCGTGAATCGGAAGACGCTTGGCGTGTCGCGTGCCTCTCCATGACCCAATGTCCCGGAGCCGCTTGATGTTGGAGCTAACTTCGCGGCGGAGTTCACCTTCCACCCGATAATTTTTTTCGATGGTCTCCCGCAGTCTGTTGACCTGATCCTCAGAGAGATCATTGGTTCGAACATTCCGATCGATGCCGACTTCAGCCAAAATCTTACTTGTCAGACTTTGTCCAATTCCAAAAATGTAGGTGAGAGCCACCTCGATTCGTTTGTTAGGCAGAGTGACTCCGGCGATGCGGGCCATAATACATTAACCCTGACGCTGTTTGTGCTTGGGAGTTTTACAGATAACAACCACGCGTCCCTTTCGGCGGAGCACTTTGCAGTCCCGGCAAATTTTTTTCACTGACGCGCGGACTTTCATAACATTCTGTTTGTAAACAAAAAGGAGCGAGTGCGCCTCGGGCGCACGCCCCCATCCGCCGACCTAGTAACGATAGACGATGCGTCCCTTGGTCAGATCGTAGGGAGTCATTTCAACTTTGACTTCATCACCGGGCAACAACCGAATGGAGTGCAGCCGCATTTTCCCGGAAAGGTGCCCGATGATTTCGTGTCCGTCCTCGATGCGGATTTTGAACATCGCAGACGGAAGAAGTTCCACTACAGTCCCGCGCGCCTCGATCGTTTCCTTGGTGGGCTGCGGTGCCGCAGAACCCGGCTGTTTCTGCTTTCTTTTCCTCATTATTGATTTGTAAATATCGGCAAGGCAAAACTCCTTGCCGCTTCTTGGAAGAAGTTTAATCTAGGTCAAATACACTGTCAAGCTCAGAATTACCTTTGGCTCTATTGAGCCAAAAAAGCTCTTTTATTCCTTCGGAGCTCCGATCGTTGCCTTTATTCGACGCACCCCGGCTGAAACCGCCTCTTCTTTGAGTATCTTAAATCCGCCCAATTCACCGGTTCGCGAAACATGCGGACCGCCGCATATTTCCTTTGAAAAATACCCCCGTTGGTCGTCGCCAACAAGGTAAACTTTTATCTTGCCGCCCAAACTCGCGTACTTGTCCTCAAAGTAACCGAGGGCGCCGGTCTGCCTGGCTTGTTCAACATCAAGAATCTCAAAACGCACCGGAAGATTCATTCCGATCTGCTCGTTGACCAGATTCTCGACAGCCTTGATCTGCTCCGTCGAAGGTTTCGCCGGCCAGGAAAAATCGAAACGCAGCCGTTCGGCTGTAATGTTTGAGCCGCGCTGCTCTACTTCGGATCCAAGAACGGTCTTGAGCGCCTGATGCAGAAGATGCGTCGCGGTGTGGCCGCGGACCACCTCGATCGTGTGATCAGCCAGTCCGCCGGCGAATTTCCCAACTGAACCGGCGCGCGAGATATCCTGATGTTTTTCCAATTCGCGGCGGTACGCTTCTTCATCTACGCTGACTGCGCCGCCGGTTTTGACGGAAAGTATTTCTCGGGCGATTTCCAGAGGAAACCCGTAGGTCGCGTAGAGTTCGAAGGCGCGCTGTCCGGAAAGGGTTTTTTCACCGCGGCTGGCAATCTCGCCGATCATCTTGATGCCGCGTTCGAGCGTCTTCTGGAATTTCTCCTCTTCGATTACCAGTTCCTCAAGAATCCTCTTTTTGTTCTTCTGAAGCTCAGGGTAGGCACTCGAGTAGGCGATGATGACTTCGTTGGCCACATCGGAAGCGAACGGTCTGAATACGTCCAGAAGCCACGCTTGCACCACGGCGCGGCGGATCAGTCGGCGACAAATGTACCCTTGATCCTTGTTGGAAGGAGTAACGCCCCAATCGTCTCCGAGAATGAAGGTCGCCGCCCGGAGGTGATCGGCAATAATCCGCATCTTTCTGGTGTCATCCCCGTTCTCTCCGTATTTCCGACCGGTTATGGCCTCGACCTTTCGAATGATCGGTTCAAACAGATCCGTCCGGAAGACGTCCGATACCTTTTGCAGAACGGCGGTGATCCGCTCGAGACCCATTCCGGTGTCCACATTCTTCTGTTCGAGCGGTTCAAATCGGTACCCCTTCTCTTCGACGGCCTTCCGGTTGTACTGCATGAACACGTTATTCCAAATTTCCACGAATCGGCCGCAAGAACAATTCGGATGGCAGGCCGTTCCCCGCTTCGAATCGTGTTCTTTGCCCGTGTCGTAAAAAATCTCCGTGTCTGGTCCGCACGGCCCGGTCTGTCCGGCCGGCCCCCACCAATTCTGTTCCTTGCCGTAGGCGAAAATGCGGCCGCCGGACCCGATGTCGTGCTTCTTGGAGAGTTCCGCGCCGATCTTTTTCTTTTTGAATTCCGCCTTCCAGATCTCGACCGATTCTTCATCAAACGGGGCATCGGCGTCTCCGGCGAACACCGTGACGTACATTTTCTTGGGATCAACGCCGAGCCACTTTTTGTCCGTCAGAAACTCAAAACTCCAAGGAATTGATTCCTTTTTAAAATAATCACCGAGCGACCAGTTGCCGAGCATCTCAAAAAAGGTCAGATGACTCTCGTCGCCCACCTCCTCGATGTCATCGGTGCGCAAGCATTTTTGGGAATCAGCGAGCCGACCACCCGCCGGATGAGATTCGCCCAGGAGGTATGGGACTAAGGGATGCATTCCGGCAGTCGTGAAGAGCACCGTCGGGTCGTGTTCGGGCACGATCGAAGACGAAGGAATCACCGCGTGTCCCTTGGAAACGAAAAAATCGAGAAATTTTTTTCGCAGCTGATGTCCGGTCATAATCAATTTCCGGCGGCAACGGCCGATGAATGAGGCGACCAGTCGTAGTTGGTCCAGGCCCATTTGGCCAGAGCCTTGGCTTCGTCGAATGACGCGTCGCGGGTGGGGGCGCCGAACACGACTACGACTACCTCGCTTCGTTTCTCGTCACGCGCGCGAATGGCCAGATTGTATTTCGATTCATCGAGATAGCCGGTCTTGCCGCCGGTGATGTAAATGTCGGGATCAACGACAAGCAGGCGATTGGTATTTTTGATAATCTTGGCGACCCTGGGCGAGGTCGCGGTGAAACGATATTCCCCGGTCGTCGTGGCCCTGCGGATCGTGTAGTTCTGGAATGCGTATCGCGCCAGCCTGGCCATATCATCGGCAGTCGTGGTATTCCGAGGATCCATGCCGGTCGGCTCGAAGAAACGAGTTCGCGTCATCCCGAGGGTGGCGGCGCGGATGTTCATCTCGCGGATGTAGACATCGCGCGTCAGGCCGGAGTTTCGCGCCAGAGCCATGGCCGCGTTGTTCGCGGATCCGACGAGGGCGGAGTAAAACAGGTCGCGGATGGTGAGAAGCGATCCCACGGAAAGCCGGAGCCGGCCTCCGCCGACCTCGTCCTCCTCTTTCAACGAAACCCTGCGGGTCCAAAGCGGCTTTTGCTCAAGGAACGTCACCGCTGTCATGAGCTTAGAAAGGCTCGCCGCGGGATGCGGCTCGGCCGCCCGATGCGAGAACAGAGTCTCGCCGGTCGCGGCATCAATGACGATCGCGGACCTCGCGGTGAGCGCCGCGCGGTCGAACGGGGCATACCCGTCGCGGAGCGTCGGCGCCGCGGAGGCAGCGGCTGGAAGCAGGCAGGCGACGATGGCTACTATCGCGATCAAGCGTCTCATACCTCTATAGTATATCACCTTCAACGGATGATCCCCCCGCCAAGGCATTGTTCTCCATCGTAAAAAACAACGGACTGCCCGGCCGCCACCCCGCGTTGTGGCGCGTCAAATCTGACAGTGTTATTGTCCGCGATTAGGCATGGCTGGAGCGCCTGATGATAACGAATGCACGCGGAGCAGCGAAAAGGCAGAGATGGCGCTTTGTTTATCCAATGAAGATCATCAACGGCAATTTCTTGTGTTTCATGGACCGGATCATGAGCGGGCGCCACGACTAAAGTGTTTGTCATCGTATCCTTTGCCGCGACATAGTATGGCTCACCTCCTCCGACGCCAATACCGCTTCGCTGGCCGATGGTGTACGGCGCCAAACCCGAGTGACTGCCCACGATTTTACCATCGGCAGTGGCAATCTTTCCTGTTTTCCGCGGCACAGAACCAGCCAGGAATTCCGGAAGATCTACCTTTCCAATGAAACAAATGCCACGCGTGGATCGCTTGTCGGCGTTTGGAAATCCGGCATCTCGGGCAATCCGTCGTACTTCATCCTTGATGAGATGACCAACCGGAAACAGCGTGTGCGAAAGATCGTCTTGACGGAGCCGATGGAGAAAATAGGACTGATCCTTTTCGGGATCTATCCCTGTCATCAACTTCAGTCGCCCATCATCATCCTCGACGCGCGCGTAGTGTCCGGTCGCGACCGCCTCGCATCCAAGCCGACGCGCTTCGCGCCAGAGAAGCGGAAACTTCACACTGGCGTTACAGCGGACATCCGGATTCGGCGTCCGGCCCGCGGCGTACTCGTCAAAAAGATTAGAAACCACATCCTGGCGGTATTCATCTTCAAAATCCAGAGTGACCAATGGAATCCCAAGCATCGCCGCAACGCGCATGGCGTCTCGGCGATCCTCGATCCAGCAGGGATCGTTTCCATCGGCGCCGCTCCAGACCTTCATGAACGCTCCAACAAGATCATGCCCCTCTTTCTTTAGAAGAAGAGCCGCCACCGATGAATCCACTCCGCCGGACATAGCCACCAGGATTTTTCGCTTTTCGAGTTTGGTCATCTTATGTAGTATGTGTACATCTTCGCTCTGCTCAGAATTCTTACATCATTTTTTCGCTTTTGTCATCTTATGAACTTCCAAAAGATAATACTGATCCTAACCGCGCTGGCTGTTTTTTCCGCCGCAAGTCAGGTCGGGGCCCAAACCGCTCCGATCTCAGTTGACTCCCTCCCTCCGGACGAATTTTCCCGAGCCCGGGTGCTCAATGTCGGCTCTCCGCAGGAGCGAACCATCGCCGGTCAAACCGAAACCGTCCAAAACATCGAGGTCAGAATCCTCACCGGCAAGGAAAAGGACCTGAAAATCAGCATCGAACAAAGCGACGTCTTTCGCCTTTCCGAGGCGCAAAAAGTCAAGAAGGGCGACCTGGCGGTGGTACTCAAAATCTACGGCCCTGACGAACCGACCTATTATCTAACCGACTCTTACCGTTTACCGTCTCTGGCCTGGATCCTGGCCATCTTTTTCGGCCTGGTGTTTTTTTTCGGAAGATGGAAAGGGTTCACTTCCATGCTCGGTTTGGCCTTCAGCATCCTCATTCTGGCGCTCTATGTCGTTCCCAGAATCCTCGACGGCGCCGAGCCGCTGCAGGTCATCCTCACCGGCGCACTGCTCATCGTCCTCTGCTCGCTGTATCTGGCCCACGGATTCAACAAGCGCACCTCCGTGGCGCTTCTCTCCACGGTTCTCTCGCTGGGCCTCTCGGCTCTTTTGGCCGCGCTCTTCGTCCATCTGGCCAAGCTTTTCGGAACAGGAAGCGAAGAGGCCTTTTATCTGCAGATCGGACCCGGCGGAACGCTCAACCTCCGCGGTCTGCTCCTGGGAGGCATCATCATCGGCGCCCTGGGCGTGCTCGATGACATCACTACCGCGCAAACGGCGGCCATTGAAGAAATCCGCCGAGCCGATCCGAGACTGTCCTTCACCGAACTCTACCGGCGCGGATTGTCCGTCGGCCGGGAACACATCGCCTCTCTGGTGAACACGCTGGCCCTGGCCTACGCCGGCGCCTCGCTCCCCATGTTCCTGCTTTTCAGCCAGGACAACCGCCAGCCGCTATGGGTGATATTGAACGGAGAATTCATCGCCGAGGAAATAGTGAGAACGCTGGTGGGCAGCGCCGCGCTCGTCCTGGCCGTGCCC
>MGDZ01000066.1 GCA_001791115.1 Candidatus Uhrbacteria bacterium RIFCSPHIGHO2_02_FULL_57_19 | reverse complement strand
CTTTGAAGATGCGTTCAAGTTCTTTTGTTGTCATACCCACATGATACCGCCATTCGCCTATTCGCGCGAATTAGAGAATCGGGGAAATAGGCTATTGCGTGCCGCTCATGAGCGAGAACTCCACATCACATGGGCATTCCGACGGCGCGTCCTCGTGCCGGACTTTGAATACTGAATGGAACGAAACGATGATAAATTGGTCGGCTTTGGTGTAGTACGTGACTTCCGCTCCCGGCCCGCCCGCCTCGCGCATCATGTCGCGCACCCAACCCGCCGCTGTGAGTTTTTCTTCGTAATATTTCGTAAACGGCGTAGATACCGCGGCGATGTCCGTCACATTGGTAAACGGCTCCGATACCACTTCGTACCCCGGTCCGTCATCGGTCGTCTTACTGTGTGAATCTCCCCACGTTGCGCCCGAATAAAGCGGGTAGAGATCGGAATTAAGTTGCGCTACCGCGCCCCCCTGCCCCGCATACCAATACCACCGGATGCGGCGCTGGTGCGCTTGGGGGAAATGTTAGCGGGAGCGGCTTCGTGATTAGCGTCCGATGAGGAGATTCTGGAAGATAGTAATGATGTTTGCGACGAACTGATCACGCATGCTCACAGGCTCGCGTGAGGTGGCGGGAGGAGGCGCAAACTCCATCGGCGGTGGAGCAGTGCCCTCGGGTGGCGGCATCATGCCTTCCGTCGGAGGTTGAAAATCTCCCGACGGAGGCATGGAGCCATCCGGCGGGCGGTTGTAGGCCTCGGGCGGAGGAAACGCGCCTTCGGGCCGGAAATCGGGCGGAAGTTTGCTCATGTCAAAATTGCCCGAACGCATTTGTGCTTCTATCTCCGCGCGCATCCTCTCTTCCATTACCCGGCGCTGCGAGTCGAATTCTTCTCCGTATCGCGCGCGCATCTGCGCTTCGATACCCTCGCGGTCCCCGTCCTCGCGCGGACCAAACTGCATGCCTTCGGGTGGGCGGCCCCGCTCACCTTCGCGCGGTGCCTCTCCCGTTTGCGGCCGCTCCCACTGCCCTTTCTCGTCGAGGAATCCTTCGCCCCTCTGCTCTATCATGCATTCGCGAATTTCATTGTCGCGCGCTCCCGGGTCCAACTCGCCCTTTCGCATCTTCTCTTCGAAATCCTCACCAAACACTTTGCGCATGCACTCGGTCGCCGCCGAGCCGGGGCCGAACGGCCCGCCCTGCGACCCGTCGCCCATCACTTCCCTGAAACACGCGGGCAATATTTCGCCGAGCCTCTGATCCATAAATCCGCTGCCGTCCCGTATCGCCTTGAGCCGCTCGCCCCCGATACGGGCTTCGATGCATTCGAGTACTTTCGGCGGCGCCTTTTCGAGCGCCTGCTTCGCCTTTTCCCGACCCTCCTCCATCCGCTGCTTGTCCTCGTCCGACATCAGATCGTGCTCCAGCGCAAATGCGATGCACGCCTCGCGGTGAGATTCATCTTGGCAGTAGGATTCGCACGCTCTGCCCTTGCACCCGCCCGGGCCCTTACCGCCCGTTTTCTTGAACATCTCGGCCTCCTTTTCCGACATAAAACCGGCTTTGGTAGCAAAGGCGACGCACTCTTCCGCGTGCGCGCCATCTTCGCAGTACGCGCGGCATTCCTTTTCCCCGCGGCATTCGCCCGGCATCGTGCCGCCCTTGTCGAGGTACGCGGCCACCTTCTCCGCTTCTTGCAATTCTTCGGCGTTCATCATGCCGGACTTCTTGGCAAAATCGAGGCACTGGCGCATGTTGCCGGGCTTTTCGCAGAACGACTCGCACGAATCTTTGGAGGTGCAGCCGCCCGGGCCTTTGCCGCCGAGCCGCTCAAATTCCCGCGCCTGCCGCGCCTCCTCGGCGCTCATGAGCCCGTGGCTCTCGGCGAAGGCGACGCACTTTTTGATATTCGCGAGGTTGTCGCAGTAGGCATGGCACTCGCTCTTACTCGTGCAGTTGCCGAGCTCGGCCACGGGGAATGTGATGGTGGATTCTTGCGCGCTCGCGAGCGCAGCCGAGAGGACGAAGAGCGCGCCGAGCACCATCGCGCCGAGGATACGTGCCACCATGAGCCTTGCTTCGTATGTCATACTATTCAAACGGATTTTTGTATCCCGTAAACGGATTCGTTTCGGGCAGCTTGTCCGCAGGGGTCTCTACGGCTCCCCCGACCTCGGCCGAGACGTCGACCGTGGTGTCGGTGGTGGTAGCGGCGGACACGGGTTTTGTCTCCGGTACAGCGTTGTTCTGCTGTTGCAGCGGATAGAAGAAATACATTGCCGCGATAATGAGAAGCGCGAGTGCCCCGCCTATCGTAATCGGCAAATTGCGGCCTCGTGCGAAATCCATGCAACATATTGTACCATCGGGTGCGCGGCTCCGGCGCGTTATCCACCGCTTTCTCTACCGCAGTCTCTAGCATATTCCCGTCCGGCTATCTTTTTTTGGGGAAACCGTAAGAATTTGCTACAATTCCCTCATGAATCCCGCCCTTTCAAATGCTTCCGGAAAGAGCGGGATGAAAACGGCCTTGCTGGCTTCGTATGAGAAGGATGCGGCGTTGGGGCGGCTTGGGAAACTCTTGAAAGAGGACGGGTGGACGCTCCTGGGCTCCGCCGGGACGGCGAAGTATTTGAATGAGAATGGTATTCCCTGCCGCGATGTGGCGGAGATTGTCGGGCCGCCGATATTGGGCCACCGTGTGGTCACGCTCGCGCGCGAAATATATGCGGGCTTGCTTGCGACCGACGCGGATAGGGCGGAATTGGAGCAGCTCGGCGTGCCGCGCATCGACTTGGTGTACGTCACCCTCTACCCGCTCGAGCAAACAATCGCAAATACTTCATCAACTCCTAATGACATCATTGATAAAACAGATATAGGCGGTCCGACGCTTCTGCGTGCGGCGGCGAAAGGACGGCGATTGACGCTCTCAAATCCTGCGCAAGTCGATGCGCTTGAGAAATTCATACAGAGTGGCTCGCCCGAAAGCGGGCGCGACGCCATCGTTGCCCGCTTCGCTGCTGCAGCAGAGCGTCGTGTCGCTGAATACGTTGCCGCTTCGGCAGCGTATTGGGAGGGGCAGCTGAAATAGTATGACGGACCTGTACACGACAACCGTCCCGCCCTTCATTAAGGCCCTCGACAACCTCTCAAAGATACTCGACAAAGCAGCCGCACACGCGGCAGGCAAGGCCACCGAGCGCCGCCCGGCGGCGTATTTCGAGCGGGCGCTCTTGAACGACTGCCTCATATTCGACCAGTTCCCGCTCCTGATGCAGGTGCAGCGCGTTTCGGACAACGCCAAGGGCGGCCCCGCTCGGCTCGCGGGTATTGAGTCGCCGAAGATGGGAGACGCGGAGACGACCATCGCGGAGCTCAAAGACCGCCTCGCGAAGACCGCCGCATTTCTCAAGACCCTTACGCCGGAGCAATTCGTCGGGAGCGAAGAACGGAAGATAGAACTCCCCTACTGGAAGGGAAAGTACCTGACGGGCTTCGAGTATGCGACTGTTTACCTCGTCCCCAATTTCTATTTCCACTATGCGACCGCATACTCAATCCTTCGCAAGAACGGCGTCGACGTGGGCAAAGACGATTACATCGGAAATGTCCCACTCAAAGAACTTTGATGCCTAAACACATCTTTTTTGACTTGGACAGTACGCTCACGCCGAGCCGTGCGGAGATATTGCCCGAGCACAAGCCGCTTTTTGAGAAGCTCTGCGAAAAATTTGACGTGGTAGTTATCACCGGCGGCGCCGAAACTCAGATAAAGAAACAGCTTCCCATCGAGAACGTGGGGCGCTACTACATGCTAAGCCAGCAGGGCAACCATGCGATAGCGAAGGATGGGACGCTCTTGTGGCACGAGGCTGTTTCCGCCGAACAAGAAGAAGCCGTGAAGAAGTTCGCATTAAAGCTAACTGAAGACTTTCGCGCCGTAAAGGGTTGGGTAATGCCTATGCGCGACGATACTTTTGAGAATCGTGGGAGTCAATTCGCATCGAGTGTCCTTGGTTTCCACGCGCCGAACAAGGAAAAATACGCTGCCGACCCCGACCAATCAATACGCCGCGCGCTACTTGCAGGTCATCCGAAAGAACTCGCCGCTCTGCGCGAAGTAGGCATCGAGGCGATGCCGGCGGGGACGACGACGATAGACTTTATCCTTGCCGGAAGGCACAAGGGCTACAACATCACCCGCTTCATCGAGCGCATGGGATGGAAAAAAGAAGATTGCATATACATCGGTGATGCGCTTTTCAAGGGTGGCAATGACGAGAGCGTCATCGGAGTCATTCCTACGCATCCGGTGAAGGACCACCGGGAGACCTTCGAATTCATCAAGACCAATTTGCTACAATAGGCGCACATGGCCGCTCCCGCGCTCAAAATAGATAGTCTTCAAAAGACCTACGGCAACGGCGTAGTCGCGCTCAAAGGCGTCTCGCTCGAGATTCCCGAAGGCGATTTCTTCGCGCTTTTGGGTCCCAACGGCGCGGGCAAGACGACCATTATCGGCATCACGACGGGGCTCGTGAATAAGACGAGCGGGACCGTTTCCGTATTCGGCCACAATATTGATAAGGAGACAGAACTCGCGAAAATGCAGATAGGATTGGTCGGGCAGGAGGTAAACTTCAACCCCTTCGAGAAGACGCTCAACATCGTCGTCAATCAGGCCGGCTACTACGGCATCCCCCGCTCCATCGCAATACCGCGCGCGAAGAAGCTTCTCACCGATCTGGGCTTGGGCGAGAAGACGGACCAGAATGCGATGACGCTCTCAGGCGGTATGAAGCGCCGCCTTATGATTGCCCGCGCGCTCGTGAACGAGCCGCGTTTCCTCATCCTCGACGAGCCGACCGCGGGCGTGGACGTCGAGCTTCGCCGCGGTATGTGGGAGTACCTCACGGGGCTCAGCAAGAGCGGGCTTACCATTCTGCTGACCACCCACTACCTCGAAGAGGCCGAGCAGCTGTGCAAACACGTCGCAATCATCAACAAGGGCGAGATTGTAGAACAGGGTTCGATGGAGGCGGTCATCGCCAAGCATCATGACGCGGAGGCCGGCAAGGAAGGTTACCGCGGCAGCCGCTTGGAAGAAGTCTTTTTGAAACTAACTTCCGAAAAATAATATGTCACCGTATCAACTTTGGACCAGCTTTTACACGATGCTCCGCAAGGACATTGTCC
>MGDZ01000065.1 GCA_001791115.1 Candidatus Uhrbacteria bacterium RIFCSPHIGHO2_02_FULL_57_19 | reverse complement strand
GGAGTTCGGCGAGCGGGATAAATTCTTTAATGAGGGGCGATCGGCTCTCGGTGCGCTTTCCGAGTCGGATGGTATTCATCTCGGTAAGCGACCCGATTGGTTCGGAGAGTCCGCGGCGCACGGATTCAACGCCGGCGAC
Organism: Candidatus Uhrbacteria bacterium RIFCSPHIGHO2_02_FULL_57_19; assembly: GCA_001791115.1. Taxonomy (GTDB): domain Bacteria; phylum Patescibacteriota; class Patescibacteriia; order 2-12-FULL-57-11; family 2-12-FULL-57-11; genus 2-12-FULL-57-11. The sequence goes on along the minus strand of MGDZ01000065.1, from coordinate 14,776 downwards.
GAAAGTGGTGGCCACCGCGCCCAAGCCGACGAGCAATATGCCCAGCGGACCGTCCGCCGGGGCGATCTGACGCGGAGCCGTTGATGAGTTCAATTCCATAGGGTCATGCGATGAACCCCACACCACTTTTAATGTTATCGTTAAAAGTGGTGTGGGATAAAATATCGAAAAATGCGATCAGCGAGTTTTGAAAGCGAGTGGTCCCTGACGACAGCTGTCCGGAGTTCGGCGCCGATCTTCGCCCGCTCGCCGTGGCTTTGCGCCGCCAGGCGGGCCAGGCGATCGGCGAGAATCACCGCGTTCCCCCCGGGAAACATGAGATCGTCCGCGCGGCTTCCAAAAAGCGGTTTGAACGCGGGATGGGCCGCGACTACCGCCGTACCGGCGGCCGCCGCCTCGTAGACCACCTTGTCCGGCCCGTTGGGCGAGGCGTTGACCAGGACCTCGGTCTCCCGATAAGCGGCCAGCGCCTCCTCGTGTTTAACCGACCCGGCGAAGCGAGTATATGGTCCGAGCCCCAGAGCGTCAACGCGCGCCCGGAGAGCCGCGGCGTAGGCCTCGTCCGCAGGATACACCGGACCCCCGACGATGGTGACAGTCGCCGGAACGCCGCGCTTTCGGAGCAGAGCGGCGGCGTCAATCACCGTGCCAATATCCTTGACGGGCGCGAGACGTCCGACAACAAGGATCCGGAAGTCGGGAGACGGGTCGCGCCGCGCCTCCGGCGGGATGGGGATCCCGTGGCCAGTGGCCTCGACTTTGGACGATCGGATGCGACAGCTCTCCGGCGAGGCGGTAAAGACGCGGCCGACGAGCCGGGCGGCAAGACGCAGCCTCCAGGTTACAGAGCGGTGGGTGTACCAGAGCAGCGTTTTCTTCCCGAACGGAATGGTGAGCGGAGCCGCGGCGATCGCGTACTCGGGACACATGTGGAAAAAGATGCCGCAGGCTCGCGGAATCGATCGCGCGAGCAGCCAGAGGAACGAAATATTTCTTAGAAACTTCCATCGACTGCGGGGAGAGAAGACGGAAACGTTAAGAGGCAAGGCCTGCCGCCCCGAGGAGAGCGTGACGACCTCGATCGCTTCGAACCGCGCAGCCAGCTCCTCAATCCACCGATGAAAAAATCCCAGTACTGGATGGTCGAGGTCTATTGCCTGCGTTACCACCAGGAGCCGGTTCGACCGCTGCTCGGAACGCGCCCGGCGCCGGACGAGCGTGACCATCCCCAAAGAAGCCAGGAGCAGAATGACTGGGGTTGCCGGGAAGCGGAATCGCGAATACCCGCCGACTCCTGAACCCAACGCGTAATTGGCGATAACGAACGCAAACACAAGAAACGCGCCACGATCTTTGGGCCGGCTAATCCATCCAAACACCAATCCCAGAACCGCGCACAGAGTGATCGCTGCCCAGATCGTCTTCCCGGCGATAAACGGCAGGACATCAGGGCGTGAAAAGGCGAGCAGGAAAAACGACGAATGACTCCCGTCCCAAATCACTTCTGGCACCGACAAGTTACCTCCGGAAAGAACCGTTCGAATCTGGGTGTACCCGTCTCCCAAAAAAAATGGCACTAACCCCCGTAACTGAAGACTCAACAGCCCGACCGGGTCATCGCGGAGAAACTGAAACAGTACCCGCGGCCAGAGAAACGAGCGCTCAATGGACGGCTTCTCGGCAGTACCTGATCCAGTATAGGGAATGAGATCGCTGAGTTGTTTCCCCCATCGGACTTGTGAATAAAAATCAAGAGTCTTTCCGATTGCAACTCCCCCGGTGGCGGTGGAATAAAACCAACTGCCGAATGTCAGGCGGTTGCGAATGATCCACGGGCTGATCATGGCCAAGGCGCAGATAAAGGCAACGAAGGCCAGGGCCAGACGACGACGTAATCGCAGTGGAGACCAAGCCGCCGCTGCGGCGGGAATCAGAATGGTCAGGTACTGCATGGCATGACGCACGAGGGTTGCGCCTCCCAAGAGGATCCCCGAGAGCGCGGCTGTCCTCAGACGATCTTTCCGTACCGCGCCCAGCACGGCGAACATTCCCGCCACCATGAGCGTGGTGGAAATAGTTTCCGTGACAATCTGGTTGTTCCACAACACGGTCGACGGTTCCAGTGCCAGAAGCACTCCGGCGAGAATCGCTGCCCGGCGGCCGACAATTCTCCAACCAAAGGCGGCGAGCATGGCCGCTGTAGCTGCGCCAAGGATGTCTTGGAAAAGAATGGCGCTCCGAACCCCCAACCCGACAAACAAAAGACCCGCTAGAAAATAGGGATACCCAGGAACGTAATAACTGTAAGGAATGTACGGCGGTTCTTTGTAAAGAGAAAATCCGTGTCCGGCAAGGATGTTCCGAGCCACCAGGAGATATTCGTTGCCGTCAGAAAATCTGTAGAAGAATTCTGTCCCGCGCGCCTCGATGAGCCAGAACATGAGCAGGCGCGCCGCCAGGGCGATGAGAAAAACCGAGATCACGGCGCGGCGGCCGGAGGGTTCGCGCGGCGGCTCAAATGCCTGGCGCGGCGGGCGGGAAAGCATCTTCTTCCATGCCGCGACGACCTCCGCAACGGTGTTTCCGAAAGAAGGAAACGATCGCCCGTTGGTCACGGCGCCGTTTCGAAGCCGCGCGCGCAGGTCCGGATCCTCCGTGAATCGCTGGAGGGCGCCGGTGAGCGCGGCGGCATCTCCCGGCGGCACCACCAGTCCGTTCTCGTTGTCCCGCACGATTTCACCCGCCAGCCCGACATCGGTCATAATCACCGGAACGCCGGCCGCGAGCGCCTCGACCGGAGATCTGCCCCACCCCTCGCTCCACGACGGCAAGACTAGCGCGTCCGCGGCGGCGATGACACCCCGCGGGTCGCGCATCCAGCCGAAAAAACGGATTGGCGTGCGCAAATCGAGTCCTCGCGCCTGACTCTCCAAAGACGCGCGCTCCGGTCCGTCCCCGACGATGAGCAACGCCGTTTTGCGATTCTTGTCTTGGACCGCGGCGAAGGCGTCGATTAACAAATCCGCTCCCTTCCCTTTGTCCAGGCGGCCGACAAAGACAAAAACGGTTTCAAAACCAGGAGGACGGGAAAAGCGCGGCGCCGCTTCGGTCCGGTCAAGGCCGATGGGAGTCTTGGAAATCCGCTCGTCCGGAATCACGGCTTCAACCAGCCGCTGCCGCAACCGCTCGCTGACCGCTCGGACGCCGTCAGCGCGTCGAATCAGCCACAGCGCGACTCCGATCCTCGCGGCTGACGGACGTTCTCCGGCCCAGGGATCTCCGTGCAGCTGGATCTCAAGACGCGCGCCGCATCTCCGCGCGACGAGAAACGCCGCCGCGCCGGTCCAGAACGGATCCTGGGCCGTGACCAGATCAAACTTTCGCGGGAAGACTAAAGCTAATAACAGCCGCCAGGGAGTCAGGGCCTCAATCCGCGCCTTGCCGCAGGCGGCCTCTCGGCTCCGGAAACCGGGGACGGCCACCGTCAAACTCCCGGCCGCCTCGCCGTAAGCCCGCATCCGCGAGGCCGACGGGGACGAATGGTCGAACAGAGTCCGGTCGAGTGAAATCATCAGTACCCTCATATGAAAAAACACCCTACCTCACTCACCGATATCGTGGAAGAGGCGCGCGGTCGCCTCGACCATCCGCTCCTCGGTGTACTGCTTGGCGTCCTCGCGGGCGGCCGCAGCCAGCGTGGCGGCTCGGGAGCGATCCGCGAGAAGGCCGATGATCGCCGAGGCCGTCCGCCCCGCGTCTCCATAGGGCACCAGCACGCCGTTCTCGCCGTCGCGGATGGCTTCGGGATTCCCGCCGGCGTCCGAAGCGACAACCGGAGTGCCCAAGGCCATGGCCTCGATAATCTGATGGGAAAATCCCTCGTAACCGGAAACTAAGACGAACACCGCCGACTGTCGAGTCATCTCATGGAGCTTCTCCTGCGGCAGCCGTCCGGGAAGTTCGACCCAAGTCTGCCCGTTGACCTCGCGGACCGCGCGCTCAATCTCCGGCCGCGCCGGACCGTCGCCGACGAGCACCAACCGCGCGTCCGGGAACCTTCGGCGGACTTCGGGAAAACAACGCACCAGCGTCTCCATCCCCTTCCAGGGAAGGAAACGTCCTGCGGAGATGACTATCGGCGGTCGGTCGGCTGCAGGAATCTCCGCGGCAGATGATCTCGGAAGATGCACTGCGTTAGGAATGACCGCGACACGCTCTTCCGCCACACCCCATTGCCGGACGATTCCTGCCAAATATCGGCTGGGCACGACTACACAACTTGCCCGTCGCACCACCCGGCGCTGGATCATTCTGAACAGCTCGACTGACGCCGGCGCTTTCATTTTCTGAAACTCGTCGAGAAGAACTTTGACCAGCCCGCGCGCCTGCCCCTGCTCCCAGGCATAGTCGCCGACGACTTTGAGGACTGTCGGTTTTCTCCGCGCGATCGCGGCGATTGTCCCCGGAAGTCCCGAGGACACGGGATCGAGGAGATAGACAAGATCTGCGTCCCGCGATTCCCGAAAGACGGTCAATGCGTACCGTATATATCGGACAAGCAGACCGCCGGCGCGGGAAACGATGCGAAGTCCCGCTCCATCAGGAACATCTCGAGGCACTGATGGGTCGCCATAACTAATGATATTCACTTTCCATTCTCGACGCGCAAGTCCGGCCGCTAGCGTCCGCGAGTAAGTCGCCGGCCCGCCGATCTCCGGCGGATAGATACCTGTCGCAATAACGATCTTTTTTTTCTCCCCTCCTCTTTCATAGATTTCAGCCACCTGTGCTGCAATCCGATTCCAATCAAAACGACCCAATTTATCCTCGGCCGCGACAGCCATCCGTCCGGCAGATTCCGGATCCCGAAAAATCCTCAAAATTGCTTCGGCAAGCGCGGAAGGATCTGCGGACGGAATCAGCAGTCCCGTCCGTCCATCTTCGATCACGTCCGGAATTCCCCCAACTCGTGTTCCAATCGCCGGCGTCCCCACGGCTTGCGCTTCGATGAAAACGATTCCCAATCCCTCGGCCAGCGAGGGACAGGCGAACACTTCTCCCCGCGCGATCTGGCGGAGCGCCTCTTGATGCGGAAGCGCGCCCAGAAAGGTGACAGCGTCCGAAAGCCCGAGGATGCTTGTCTGGTTTTCAAGTTCAGCTCGAAGCACGCCATCTCCAACGAGGACCAGATGCGCGTCAAGCACTGATTTTCTCACTTCGACCAACGAGCGAAGCAATGCCTCGATTCCCTTCTCCGGCGAGAGCCGAGCAACGCAAACTATACGATGGAGGACGCGCGACAGACGCTCCCGACGGACTTCGTCCGCCTCGGCGGGATCATAACCATTGGGAATGACGCGGACGCGTTCCCGCGGCTGGCCAATCCGGACCGCGCGTTCGGCGAGGTATCCGCTTATCGCCGTGACTAACGACGGCGACGCGTGAATCCGTCGCCAGAGCCACGAGGGAATCTTCTTCTGATCGAGATCGCCGCTTTGCAACGTCAATATTCGTTTCGTTCGTGGTCGAAAAATGCCAAACAACCAGAGGGCGACCCCGGCGTACGACTCCATGACTGCGTGGGCGATCTCCGAACGTATCCGAAGCGCTGCGAGTGGCGCGAGAATGGGGTAAATCCACTTATCAGACGAATGACCAAACCCCAGTCGCCGTATCTCTCCCCATGGACGTTCTTCGCGCGTCGGGAGTGAGGGTGAAATCCGCGCGGTAAAAAGAACAAAGCGGCAGCGCGGGCCAAGCCGTTCTACCACTTCCTTGACGAAGCGTTCTGCGCCGGAAAGGTACGGTTCGTAGAACGCTGAAAAAATGATGATCTGCTTTCGGGGTTCAGGCATGAGACTTGTACCACTCAAGCGTACGCCGCAGTCCGTCCTCGAGTGAAATCTGCGGTTCGTAGCCGAGGAGATCCTTCATTTTGGTCGTGTCAGGACAACGGTAGCGGATTTCAATCTCTCGCTTCGGAAGATAGGCCGGCTCGAGATCCAGGCGGCCGGCCGCCGCCGCGATCTTCCGGGCCAGCTCGGAGATAGTCACTGGTTTTCCGCTGCCGACATTAACGGTCTGGCCATTTGCCCTCTCCGCAAGCAGAGCCCTTATCGCGATCTCCACGTTGTCGTCCACATAGTTGAAGTCGCGGGTCTGCGTCCCGTCGCCGTAGATAGTCGGCGGCTCTCCGGAGAGAACCTTGCGCATGAAAATTCCCACGACATATCCGTACCCGGATGATTCCTGCCGCGGTCCGTAGACGTTGAAGAAACGCAGCGAGGTAGTCGGCAGCCCGTAGACCTTCCAATAATGGTAGAGCAGATTCTCGCCGACCAGCTTGGTCAGCCCGTAGGGGTCGCGGGCCGAAGGGTTGAGCGGCCCTTCCTCTCGCTCCGGCAGAACCAACGGTTCGCCGTAGGCCTCGGAGGAAGAGGAAAAAATGAATTTTTTCACCCCGTTGGCGTGGGACAAGGCCAGCAGGTATTTGATGCCATCGATGTCCTTGAAAACCTCAAGCGGGCGCTCGATGACGTTTTTTACTCCGGCCAGCGCTCCGTAATGGAAGACATAGTCGATCTTCCGCTTGCCGAAAATCGTCGCCACTTCGTCGAAGCGGTTGACGTCGGCGCGCAGGAAAAGAAAATTCGGGTGGGCGGCGACGCCGGATAGATTTTCCATCTTGCCGGTGGAAAGATTGTCCACGGCGATGACTTTGGCGCCGAGGGCGATGAGCCGGTCCGAGAGGTGCGAGCCAACGAATCCAGCGGCGCCGGTGACCAGCACCGTCTTTCCATTAAGCGCGACTCCTGGATCAATCGAAGGATGATTCATACCGTCTCCTTCCTTCCGGCGTGCCGGACTGACATGACATTGGAATAAACAATCGCGCCAACGGCCTTAACTCCATCCCACCAGCCGATTTTTTTTCCGTCCTTATAAGTTCTTCCTTCGTAAGAGATGCCCACCTCATAGATGCGGTTTTCATGATGAGCCAACCAGGCGGTCACTTCCGGCTCGAAGCCGAACCGGTCGGCGCGCAGATGAGGAAGGATATCTTTGATAACTTCCTTTCGGAAAACCTTATAGCCCGTCTCCATGTCGGACAGATTCAGATTGGTGAACATGTTGGAAAGCATGGTCAGTCCCTGATTGCCCAAACGGTGCCAAAAATAAAGGACGCGGTGCGGCCCGCTGCCGGCGAACCGCGAACCGTAAACAACGTCCGCCTTGCCTTCAAGAATCGGAGACAGTAATTTCGGGTAATCCTGCGGATTGTATTCGAGATCCGCGTCCTGAACGAGAATGATGTCGCCGCGAGCGGCGGCAAAGCCGGTGCGCAGGGCCGCTCCCTTGCCGCGATTGCGGTCATGGAGGATGACGGCGTAGCGGTCGCGCAGACCATCGAGGATATCCCTCGTGCCGTCGGTCGATCCATCGTCGACGATTACCACTTCTTTGGGAAGATCCGTCGGCGCGGCGGAGACGCGGGCCAGAATCTCCAGGATTGTCTTTTTCTCGTTGTAGCAGGGTATGACTATCGACAGCGTCTTGGAAGGCATAAGGGAGAATGATTATGCGAGTCGCGATCGGAAATCGTCAATGGTCCGATTAAGCCCCTCCTCGAGTCGAACGGTCGGCGTCCAGCCCAGGATCGCCTGCGCCCGATTGATGTCGGGACGGCGCTGACGGGGGTCATCTTTGGGGAGCGGCAGGTGACGGAGCTGGCTTTTCGAACCAGTAAGCCGGAGGACGAGTTGGGCCAGCTCGAACATCGAAAATTCGCGCGGGTTTCCGAGATTCACCGGGCCGGCGAAATCCGCTGGCGCGAGGAGCGCGCGGATCAATCCCGCGACCAGATCGTCAACGTAACAAAAACTCCGTGTCTGCGTACCGTCTCCATAGATAGTCAACGGTTCGCCGCGAAGCGCTTGGATGACAAAGTTCGACACTACCCGTCCGTCATCAAAGGCCATCCGCGGACCGTAGGTGTTGAAGATGCGAACGATCTTAGTCGGGAGATCATACTGGCGGCGGTAATCGGCGCAGAGCGTCTCGGCGCAGCGTTTGCCTTCATCATAACAAGCGCGAGGACCGATTGGGTTTACATGTCCCCAGTATTCCTCGGGTTGGGGGTGCACCGATGGGTCGCCGTAAACTTCCGAGGTGGAGGCCTGCAACACCGGAATTCCGCGGCGCCGGCCGAGATCGAGAGCATGAATCATGCCGAGGACACTGGTGCGCACCGTCTTCACCGGATCGCGCTGGTAGTGAATGGGCGAGGCCGGGCAGGCCAGATTGACGATGGCCTCTACGGGATAATCGTACGGCTCAGTCACGTCGTGCCGGACTACCAGGAGACTGCCGTTCCCCGCCTGATGCGCCAGATTTTTTTCTTCTCCGGTGAAAAAATTGTCCAGCGCGATTACTTCATCGCCGCGGAAGAGAAGCGCGTCAACAAGATGAGAACCTATAAACCCCGCTCCCCCGGTAACCAATATCTTCATAACACGCTTGTCCCCCGCTTATCTTTGCTCTAGTATGGGGAAATCGTCCGCATCAGTCAATCCCGTTAGAGGTCGGTCGACCTCTAACGGGATCAACCGTCAACATGAAAAAGATTCTTTTCGTCATTACCCAAGCCGAGATGGGCGGCGCGCAGCGCGCCGTTTTTGAGCTGGCCGCCGGACTGAAGGATCGGTACGAAATTGTAGTGGCGGCCGGAGAACCGGCTGGCTCCGACGAACTGGTGAGCCGCTGTGAATCCGCGGGCATCAGAATCGTCCGACTCGGCCACCTGCATCGCGCGATTCGTCCCCGGCAGGACATCCGCGCGGTTTTTGAACTCCGGGCGGTGATCCGAAACGAACGGCCGGACATTGTTCACGCCCACTCCTCCAAATCCGGCATCATTGCTTCCCTAGCCGCCTATTCCCTATTCCCTAGTCCCTATTCCCTCGTATACACCGCCCACGGCTGGGTGTTTCAGGAACCGCTCTCTCCTCTCCGTCGGCTGCTCTATCTCTGGATGGAAAAAATCGCCGCCCGGGAAAGAAAGGCGACGATCGTGCTTTCGGAATCTGAAAAAAAAATCGCGCTGGCCAATCATCTTGGATCCAACGCATCCCTCGTCGTCATTCCCAACGGCGTCAGTTGTCCTCCTAAAATGTTCGACCGCGACCGAGCTCGCGCCGAAATCTCGCGTCTGATCCCGATTGATTCCTCGACGCGGCTCCTCGGCGCTGTCGCCAATCTTTACCCGGCCAAGGGACTGGATACGCTGGTCGCCGCCGCCGGCATCGTCTACGACCTATATCCGGATGTCCATTTTATCATCGCCGGCGAAGGGCCGGAGAGAAAAAAAATCGAGCGAGAAATCCGTTCGCGAAACTTGGATGAAATCGTCCGCCTCATCGGAAAAATCTCCGACCCCGGACAATTCCTCCCGGCTTTCGATATTTTCGTCCTATCCTCGCGCAAAGAAGGCCTGCCTTTCGCGCTCCTTGACGCGGCGGCGGCCGGACTTCCGATCGTTGCCACTAGGGTCGGCGGAATCCCGGAAGTCCTCCGCGACGAAACCGACGCTCTTCTGGTTGCGCCAGATGATCCATCCGGATTAGCCAAAGCAATCCTTCAACTTCTGGACGATCCCCGACTCTCGGCGCGTCTGGCGGTCTCGGCAAAAGACCGTATTTGTTCCTCTTTCACACTCGATAGAATGCTCCGGGAGACTGCCGCGCTCTACGACCGCCTTCTTTCTTAGGGCTCGATCCGTTTCAAAAGTTCCTGCATCCGCGGCTTTAACGATTCGTCGAGATATACCGCCTTGACGGACTCTTCTTGGGCCTTTTCGACCATCCCAACTGAAGCGTAGGCCTCGGCCAGGCGAGCATGATATTCGCCGATCTGCCCGAAATAAGAGCCGGCCTCCTCAAGCAGGGTCACCTGGCGGCTGACATCCCCGACTTTCTTGGCCACCTCAGCGGTAAAAATAATTTCCACCGGATTCTTCCATTGATAATTCAGATCCAGGGCGCGGAGAATCTCGCTCCAGGCCCGCGGCAAATCCCCGGCGTCGTGGAGCACCAGCCCCAGATACCAGTGCGAATCTGGAACCAGCGGCTCATCGGCTACCACTCCCTCAAGCATTTTAACCGCCTCGACGGCGCGGCCTCCAAGAAGTCTGGTCTTGGCCAGCGTGAAATATATCTGCTGGCGCTTGGGTGAAAACGGAACGGCCTCGGTTAGAACTTTGTCCGCTTTCTCCAGCGCCGCCGGATCGTAGGCGACTCCTTGATTGTAGAGTTGTCCCAAAAGGATCCGGTCGTAGGTGTCCTTGGGGCGGTGTTCAATGTTCTTAAACAGTTCGGAGACGGCGATGGTCCAGGCAGTCGCCGCTTCCCGCGGATCAAGGTTGGGATTGCCGACGATCTCCGAGACATCGCGGGCCAGATCGGTGCGCAGGTCGCGGATCATCGGATTGGGAATGGAAATGGCCTGCAGATAGCGTCCGACTCCTTCGGCTAGATTACCGGAGACGCGAATTGCTGAAGATGCTTTGAGGCCGATGTGGTTGGCGCGCAACGGTTGGATGTTGGTGATAAAGATAAGAAAGACGATGGCCAAAGCCGCGGCGCCAATAAGAGCCGAGGGAAGCGGTTTTATCTGCCGGACCGGAAGAGACCCCTGAACATGGCCATAACCCCATTCGAGGCGAATGGCCCATCCGGCAAGAAGGAAAAACAGGAGATAGGAAGTCGGCGAATCAAAAACGAAAAAATTCTGGGCCAAATACGACCCAAGAATGGCCGAAGCAAATCCGGCCTCCAGATAAGCTTCCTTTCCCCGCCGGCCGTGCCGCCTGAAAACCAGAAACATCCCGGCATAAAGAGCTATGGTCGCCGCCGTCCCCACCGCCCCCTGCATGGACAGAAGATCAAGATAGGCGTTGTGCGCCCGATCGAACCAGGTCTCGTAATAAGAATAGCGAAGCGAAACCGGACGGTAGTATTGGTTGAAGGCGTAGTAGTAGTTCTCGATGCCCCAGCCGAAAACCGGCCGCGCCCTGAAGGCCTCAAGAGCGATGGACCAGGCGATGAGTCGGGTTGGAGCGCCGCCCGAAACCAGAGAAAGTTCTGAGACGCGGCGGATGCCGGGAATCGAACGGATCACCCGGGTATCCTTGGCCAGCCAAACAACCGCGCTGAAAACGGCCACGGCCAGAAGCGAAGCGGCCCCCAAACGCCTGGCACGGTGATCATGCGGATTGCGCAAGAGCCAGAGGCACAAGATGATCGCGCCGATCGCGGCGCCAAGGAGCGCTCCACGCGTCTCTGACAGGAGGAGAATCAGGCCTTGGGCGATGACTATCACCAGGGCCAGCGGCCGGTATTTTCGCGTTCCGGAGACGGCAAACCACAACGCCAGAAACATGAAAAAAAGCGAATACTGGGCAAGATAAATGTAGTTGCCCAAGGTGGCCCAAATGCGTCCGCCGCCGGCGGTGTGCAGAAGCCCGGTCGGTGAAAAGTACTGGATGAAACCGATGACGGCCATGACCGCCGAGGTGCTGAGCCCCCATCCCCAAAGCCGCCGCCAAGAACCGCCGGTGGGAAAAGCCATAGCGGCCAAAACGGAGACGACCGCGAAATGAATCAGAGTAAACACGCCGGTCATCCGCTCATGATTGCCCCAGAAACTCCGGTAAGGATCGATCCCGAAAGCCGTCGAAAGAAGCAGAGAGACAACCCAGCCGCCGAGCAGAAGAAGAACCAAGGATTTCTTCGGACGGCGCGGCGGATCCAAAACCAGGAGCAGAAGAGCGGCCATAAAAAGAACTTCAACCGCCATCCGGAGAGCGATTACCTTGCTGACGATGAAAGGGAAGGTCGTCCAGCCGGCATAGATGAAGGGGACAAGGAACAGTAAACCCAGGCCGACCTGAAGAATGCGGATCAGAATATCTCTAACGCGGTCGGGCGATGACTGTATGGACGGATTCAACATGCGGCTATGTTACTCCCCTTCCGCCGGCGCGGACAGAGCGCCGGAGTCAAGAAGATTGAGAAAGGTTTCAGCCTCGGCGGCAAACGACGGATCAAGCTCGACGGCCCGGCGCACCGCCGCTCTGGCCGCTTCCGCGTTTCCGGCCGCGGCATAAGCTGCCGCCAACTCGGCCTGGAGTTCGGCGTCGTCGGGAAAAACGTCAACGGACCGTTGGTAAAGAAGAATGGTGAAATCCAACCGCCCCTGGCCGAATAAAAGCGAGGCCGCCTCGCGGATTTCATTTTTTAACTTTGGACGGAATCCCAGATCCCAGGATCGGACAAACTCCTCGACTGCCCGCTCCTTTTCGCCGGACTTGATAAACCCGCGCCCCAGATACCAATGGGGCTCGCCGATCTGCGGATCCAAGTCGACCGCTTGTTGATAATAAGAAAGCGAAGCCGTTGGATCCCCGGACACGGCTTTGAGGTTCCCCAGCTGGATGTAAGTCGACTGCCGGCGAGGAGAAAGTTCCGCGGCCCGGAGAAACTCGGCCTCGGCCTCGGCGAAACGCTCTCCCCGTCCCCGTGCCGCTGATAGGAGAAGCAGATTTCCTAAAGTGAAGCGGCTTCCATAATCCCGAGGACGCCCTGCGACGGACTGACGCAAAGCTTGAATGCCCAACTCTAACGCCTCACTGGCCCGATCGTCGGGAACCAAACCGTCGCCCACTGCCGAAAAAACTGCATTACCTAGGCGATAACGGGCCACCTCTTGATACGGCTGTTTGATAGATGCCGCGGTCTTTAGATGTCCAAACCATCTTTCGGTTTGAGTCCGCGGATCGGTTGCTGTCACTCGATGAATGGCGGCCAGGGCAGAGGCCGGATGAATAACTCCGAAGATGATTAATGATAATGCCAGCAGGCCAACGGCGGGGACAACAAAACTTGCCTGCCGGGAATAGATCCGTCCTGAAGAAATGATCATCTTGCTGGTCGAAACAATCAGCCATCCGGAGACAAGGAGTGTTAAAAGAAGTGTTGGTAAAGTATCAAAGGCGAAAAAGAGATAAATATCCGAAGCCGCCAAAAAACTAACGAAAGCGGAACGAACCCAAAGTGAACCGTTTGAATCTCGGAGACGGAACACGGAACGAATGAAGATGATCTGCAGAGCAATAAGCGCCAGAAATCCTAATACGCCGACATCTGTCATCGTCTGGATAAAGGCGTTGTGCGGACGATCAGCGAAGGTCTCGCGCAAAGTGAATTTCAAAAACAACGGATCAAAGTGCTGGTCAAAAAGATAATCAAAATTTTCCGGACCCCAGCCAAACAGCGGGCGGGCCAAAGCGCCCTCGAGAGAAACTCGCCAGAGCCGCATGCGCTGTATGGCCGTGGCATCAGACAAGGAGAAAGCGCTCCCCAATCGGCGCAATTCGCGCACCGGCTTCAAAAAGGGAGCGTCGCGAAACACGAAGAAAAAAACTAACGCGGCAATGATCCCAGCAATTCCCACCAGCAAACCTACTCGCGCCTTTCGAATCGGGGATTTGAAAGCCGCGAACAAAAGTCCAACCGCCAGGCCGCCAAAAAGCCCCAAACCAGCGCCGCGTGTTCCCGAGTAGAGCGTGACCAGCGTTGCGGCCGCGGCAGTGATTATAAGAAAAACTTTTCCGATTCGGCATTTAATTTCGGGAATGAGAGCAATCGAAAGAATCGCAGAAAGCATCATATAACCTCCGTAAAAAATCGGATTGCCGATAAGACCGACGACGCGCATCGACTCTCCTCGAAAATCCGCCCAAAAAACCGGATAAAAATGTTCGATCAATCCCCAAATAATATTCGCCCAAGCGATGACCAAAGCCGTGAGTAAAACATTATTCCAAGCGCGGCGAGTTCGAAAAACCGAGAGAGCCATACCCAATAAAGCCAGTAACGAAAATATCGTGATAATCCCCATCATTCTTTCATCTCTCCCCCAAAAACTCTGTAGCGGATCAACGCCAAACAAACTAGCCAAAACCAGAACAACGGCTTGCGCGACCAAAGCTAAAATCAACGGATGGCGTCGCGGCCGCGCGACCGGATCAAGAAGCAAAAGGGTAATCCAAAAGGGCAGCGCGACCAGAACCACCGCTTCAACAAATAAGGCCTTGCCGCTCACGAAAGGAAAGGCCAGCCAGGGGGTAACAATGAGCGGAGAGGCCAGACCGACAAACACGGAAGCGGTGACTACTCGGCGTGAAAAGGAAATAAAAACGTTCATGGAGTAGAGGTGGGCGACAAGAGTGCTCCGGATTCGAGTAGCGACATAAAGGTTTCGGCCTCGCCGGCGTAGGAGGGATCCAACTCCACTGCCTGACGCACGCTCTTTCGCGCGCTATCCATGTCCCCAATTGCCGCGTAAGCCGCCGCCGCTTCGGCAAAACGCGCGGCCGTTGGTTCGAGATCAGCGACTTTTTGGGCGTACTTGGCGGCCATCTCTAGCCGACCTCGCCGAAGGAACAATTCTCGTAACAACAACGCCTCTTCCACCGATTGAGGATCGTAGGACAATTCGCCAGCGCGGACTAATTCATCTTGACCCAATATTTCCTCCCCGGCATTAACCAAGGCCAAGCCATAATACCAATGCGATTGAGCCACTTTAGGATCAAGATCAACCATTCGCCGCAGAACGGAAAGAGCCCGATCGGTGTCAGTTTGAAGAAGATGTTTGCCCAAGGCGTAAGCGATCTGCTGACGATTGGGAGAAAGCTCATCAGCAACCATAAAGTTCT
>MGDZ01000064.1:35423-38227 GCA_001791115.1 Candidatus Uhrbacteria bacterium RIFCSPHIGHO2_02_FULL_57_19 | reverse complement strand
TTGGGGGCGGATGACATGAAAGTCTGGTCGGAGGAGGGAAGGATACGCCAAATCTCCAAGGCGCTTCCCTTGTGGAATCGGGGTTATGTCGGTCTGACTTACTGCGGCGAGGCGGCTTTTCCGGCCTATTGCCGGGTGGTTGAGGAGGTTTTCGCGCGACAAGGTGATGCGGCGGTGGCGGAGAATGTCGTTGCTCATCTCGCCGACACCGGCGTCGAGGTGTCCGTCGGCGACATCAGCGGTGTCGGCTGGCACGAGGTGGACACGCCGGAGGAGCGCCAACGGGCCGAGGAGGCCATTCTCGCCGATCCGCGGTTTTTGAAGGCACCAAGGGCGCCAGGGGTTTCCGATCGACCTTTGGAGCATGTGGCGCCTTTGCAACCTTTGGCGCCTCGTCGGAGGATTTGCGTCTTCATCATCAACCGGGCCAACTACGGCCGGCTGAAGCCGTTGCTTACCGCCATCCGGAACCATCCGAACCTCGAACTGCAGATCGTAGTCGGCTCTTCCATGCTTCTCTACCGTTTCGGCAAAGGGGCGGACATTATGGAAGCCGATGGTTTCCGGATTGACGCCCGGGTCTATATGCATGTGGACGGAGAGAACCCCGAGACCATGGCCAAATCCATCGGCCTCGGCCTAGTGGAGTTACCGGGAATCTTCGGGCGGCTCAAGCCGGACATCGTACTGGTCAACGCCGACCGCTACGAAACCCTGGTGGCCGCCATTGCGGCGGCTTCGATGAATATACCGGTTGCGCACACGCTGGGCGGAGAGATCACCGGAACGATCGACGAATCCATCCGCCATGCGGTGACAAAGCTCGCGCATCTCCACTTCCCCGCACACGATGCGGCGGCGCGGCGCATCGTTCAAATGGGCGAGGATCCCGACCACGTACATCGGGTTGGCAACCCGGCGCTGGACGTCATTGCTGGAATGGAACTAAGGCTGGACATTGCCGATTTTTGGAAGCGAAACGGAGGCGTGGGCCAGCCGATCGATCTCGAAAAACCCTACATTCTCTGCGTCCAGCACCCGGTTACCAGCGAGTACGGGAAGAACTATTCACACATGCTCGAAACACTCGAGGCGCTAGACATCCTCCAGGTGCCCGTTATTTTGCTTTGGCCGAACAATGACGCCGGTTCCGATGAGGTTTCGAAAGCGATGCGGTTCTTCCGTGAGAACCGCCGGCCCGCACATATGCATTTTTTTCGGACGCTGTCAGTTGAGGATTTCATCCGGGTTCTGGCAAACAGCCACTGCATCGTCGGAAATTCTTCATCGGGCATCATGGAGGCAGGCTTTTTGGGAATTCCTGCGGTGAACGTTGGAACGCGCCAGGCGGGACGCGAGCGAGGGGTGAATGTGATTGATGTGGGTTGCGACCGTCACGAGATCGCGCTTGCGGTGCGCGATCAGATGCGTCGCGGGCCGCACCCGAGGGACACATATTATGGCGATGGTTGCTCCGCGGAACGGATCGTGCGTGTTATCGCCGAGGCACGACTTGAGTCGCAGAAGCAATTCATCGAACTTCCGCAGTCGGCGCGATCGGCGACGATCCTCACCGAACTGCTGGGGAATGCGTCGCGGATCAAACACGCGTCGGATGTCATTCTATGAGTATGGCTCGTCTTTTCCAGGAAAAGTGGTGCGGTGCGGTCTCACGCGGCGGCGACGAGCGAGACCTTTTTGTTCCGCCCGGCGCGCCTCCGCGGACCCAGCGGCAGTTCAACCTGTTTCATTACCATCGTTTCATTTCCGGTCTCATCGAGGGGGGGGGATTCGCGCGCGCCGCCGAGTTCGGGTGCGGTCGCGGCACCATTTCCCAGTATCTCACGGTCCACAACGGCATCCGGATGACGCTCGTCGATACCAGCGAGGACGCCCTCGCGCTCGCACGCGCGAATTTCGCCAACGTCGGTGCCCAGGCCGAGTTCGTTTGTGCCGACGCGGTATCCTCGGGTCTTCCCTCGGATTCCTATGATTTGGTTCTGTCCATCGGCCTCCTCGAACATATTCCCGACTACCGGACCGTGCTTCGCGAGAAGTTCCGTATCCTGAAACCTGGCGGACTGATGTTCTCCATGAACGTTCCCGGCAAGCGCTCGGTGCAGAACCTTAACGATATCTATAAGAAGATTATCGCCCCCTTCGCGCCAGCGGGGTCCATCCGCAAAGATTACTACCGGAACAACGATCGGCCGGAGCAGTACCTGGCCGCGGCCCGGGAGGCTGGTTTCGACAATTGTTCGGTGATGAACGTCAATCCCTACCCGATCTTTACCCCGGTGCCGCCGGCGGCCGAACGGACGCTGACCGCGCTCTACCGCGGCATCCACCGCCTCCGCGGACTGTTGATGAAAGAGCCGATGGCCACAAACTATCCGATGTCGCAGGCTCATTTTTTGATCGGATACAAACCTGCAGTCAGGTTGTAGGTTGTAGGGAGTAGGGCGTAGTGACGGGCGGTTCGGACTACCCCCTACATCCTACGCCCTACCCACTCACGATATGTACAACGGCAAGTCCACCATCGGAGTCATCACCGCCCGCGGGGGGTCGAAGGGGATTCCCAGGAAGAATATCCGGGAGTTGGGAGGAACACCGCTCATCGCTTGGACGATCAAAGCGGCTAAGCAAAGCGCCCTCCTCGACGATTGCGTCGTTTCTACTGACGACGACGAGATCGCCGCGGTCGCCGAGCGGTTCGGTGGCCGCGTCCCATTCCGGCGGCCGGCCGAGCTCTCCACCGATGCGGCCAAAAGCATTCCCGTAGTCCAGCACGCCCTGACCTG
>MGDZ01000064.1:26489-35328 GCA_001791115.1 Candidatus Uhrbacteria bacterium RIFCSPHIGHO2_02_FULL_57_19 | reverse complement strand
GCTCGTTGATTTCTCCATACCCAAACTGAAAGTGCTCGACGGCGACCGCATTCTGCCGCTGGTCGAAGGCGAGGGATCGTCAAGCGCAAGCCGCGGCGAACTCCGGAGGGTCTACAAGCGTAACTGCGCCATTTATCTCACGAAAACGGACGTGCTGATGGCCGGCGACCTCTTTGGCGCCGATTCCCGGGCCCACATCATGCCCGAAGACCGCTCGGTGGACATCAACACCCCAGCCGACTTCGAACTCGCCAAATTTTTCGCCCGGAATCGGACTACCCCCTACCTGCCTGCCGGACAGGCAGGCACCCTACCCCCTACACCCCAACAATGAAAACCGTTTTCATCATGCTCTCCCGCGGGTTTGTCGCCCGAAATATCCTTCGGACCGACACTTTTCGCCTGATCGCCGAACGGTCGGATTTGCGGATCGTGTTGTTTGTGCCGCGCAACATCCCCGATTACTTCCGGGAAGAATTCGTCCGCTATCCCAACGTAGTCCTCGAGGAGTCCGACGACCTGGAGTTCGGGAAGTTCCGGAAAAAAGTTTTCGAGCCCATGCTTCAAAAAATGGTCTACTCCGATACCGCCAGGTTTTTCATGCGTTACGGCGGCCGCTCGACCAAAGCCAATAAATCGGCGCTCTCCGCTTGGCTGGGACACCTGGGGGCCACGCTTATCGCCAAGCTGCCGTTTTTCATCCCCGCCTTCCGCTGGATCGAGTTTCACGCCTTCCCCGACCGCGCCTACGGAGAGTTTTTCGACAAATATCAACCGGACCTAGTGGTGGCCACGGCCATCAAGACCAAGCGGGATCTGGCCATGATGAAAGAGACGCGGCGACGGGGCGTGTCCACCGTGGGCATGGCCAGGAGCTGGGATAATCTCGACCGCATCCTAATTGCCTTCCCGCCGGACCGGCTGATCGTACAGAACGAAGTGATGAGCGAATTGGGCGTTAGATTGCATAAACTCCGTCCGGAAAGTATTTCAGTGACCGGTTTTCCCCAGTTTGATCTCTACCAGAACCCCGAGACCTACCAGCCGCGAGACGAGTTTCTTCGCTCGCTCGGCCTTGATCCGGCGCGGCGGGTAGTCATGTTCGCGTCCGAAGGTGTCTGGGCGCCGTACGGCCCGCTGGTCGCCGACCTTCTTGCCGAACTGGTCGCGTCCAAAGCTTTCGGCGAGCAGTGTTCGCTCGTCGTTCGGCCCCATTTTTCAGATCTATCGTTCGAACGGGAGGGGACCCCTTACGATCATCTCGTCGGCCTCCCCAACGTGTTTGTTGATCAACACTTCCGCTCCATGAAGTTTTTCACCGACAAGTGGGATCCTTCGTTTAAGGAAATGAAACATCTGGCCAACGAACTCAAGCACGCCGATGTGTTGGTGACCTACGCGACGACGCTCGCCATCGAGTCCTCAATCGTTGACACTCCCATCGTGAACATCAATTATCGGCTTCCGGGTGAACAGGTGAGCGATGGGCCGTTTTTTGCCATGTTTTACGGATCATCCCACTATTCGAATGTCGTCCGCAGCGGCGCCACCAGGCTGGTCGCCGATCGGGAAGCGCTTATCGCCGCCGTCCGCCATTATCTCCAGCATCCCGAAAGCGAACGCGCCGAGCGCCGGGCCTGCGCCCTGCGGTTGACCTATCGGCTGGACGGCAAATCGGGCGAGCGGGTTGCGCATATTATTCTCGGCGCACTCGGTTGTCAGGGTGTTATACACAACCTATGAAAGCGGCCATTATCGTCGGCACCCGGCCGGAACATATTAAAATGGCTCCCATCGTTGACGCCTGCGCCGCGCAGGGGGTTTCGTATTTTTTGCTGCATACCGGCCAGCACTATTCGCCGAACATGGATGCGGTTTTTTTTGCCAATCTCGAACTTCCCCAGCCCACCTATAACCTCGGCGTCGGGAATCAGCCGCACCGCATGCAGGTCGGATTAATGACCAAACTTATCCGTGAAGTGTTCGAGCGGGAGCGTCCTGACGTGGTCATCGTCCAGGGTGACACCATCTCCGTTCTCTCGGCGACTCTCGCGGCACGTTGGCTCGGCATGCCGGTGGCGCACCACGAAGCAGGGCTCCGCAGTCACGACCCAATGATGATCGAGGAGACAAATCGCGTGACCACCGATCACCTTTCGAATTTTCTCTTCGCACCCACCGAGAGAGCCGTGCAGAACCTCACCGAGGAAGGATATGATCCCTCTCGGATTTTTCTCACCGGAAACACAGTGGTGGATGCGCTCATCAAGTCCCGCAGAATCGCCGACGAGCGGTCGGAGATTCTTGACATCCTTGATTTGCGGCCGAAAGAGTACCTGGTAATGACTGTGCACCGTCCGGAGAATGTTGACCGCAAGGAGTCGTTCATCAAGCTTCTTGAGGGCATTCAACTGGTGCGGGCCGCGTTCCCCGCCTATCCCATCGTGTATCCGATTCATCCTCGAACATCGAAGATGATCGAGCGCTTCGGACTGCGCATCCCCGACGGGGTGCGGGTCATCGACCCGCTTTCGTACCTGGACTTCCTCCGGTTGGAGTCGAACGCGCTCCTGGTCGTTACTGATTCGGGCGGAGTCCAGGAAGAGGCCTGTATCTTTCGCGTCCCTTGCGTGACGGTCCGGCTCAGTACCGAGCGGCCGGAAACAGTGGAAGCGGGCATGAATGCGCTGACGGGAGCCAACCCCGACCTCATGATTGCGGCCGTCCGGCGGATGCTTGACAATCCCGGAATCGTTTGGAGCAATCCGTTCGGCGACGGCCGTGCGGGAGAGCGGATTGTCTCGATCTTGCGGGAGAAGATGTTTTCCGAAGAACGGCGGCAGTACGGAGCGGCACCCACAACACTCTCGGAGAGGCGACTTGCATGAAAACTGTATTCATCACCATTTCCCGAGGGTCCATTGCCCGGAACATTCTCCATTCCGACGTCGTCCGGATTCTGCGTGAGCGCGGTGTCCGGATCGTGCTTCTCGCGCCCGCCTGGGAAGACTCGCAGTTTCGCAACGAGTTCGGGGGAGAAGGAGTGAATTTTGCTCCGCTTGTTGATCCGCGACAGAATTTTTGTGACCGGATCATCGTCGGCATCCACAAGGGGTTGGTGTATAACGCGACCACCGTGCTTCGCGACCGTTACGGTTTTTTGAGCCGTAGCGAAACGAACGCGTTTCGGCGCGTGGCGAAGCGCACCGTCTTCAAACCGCTTCGGCGTTTCGGTTTCCTCAAAGAAGCGGTTCGGTGGATTGACCTATGGCTCCGTCCCGCCCGTGACTATGATGATCTCTTCCGCCGCGAGCGGCCGTCGGCGGTCTTCACCACCAATCCCACCGAAACCGCGGACGCGCAGGTGATGAAAGCCGCCCGACGACACGGCGTGAAGATCATTGCCATGCCCAAGAGTTGGGACAACCTTCCGAAGCTCTCCTTCAGGGTCAAGCCCGATCTCCTTCTTCTTTGGGGGCCGGCGCTCACTCCCCACGCGCTTCGTTATCAGCACATCGAAGAGTCGTGGATTCGGCTGGTCGGCGTACCTCAATTTGATGTGCTGTCGGATTCGAAGATGATTATGACGCGTGAGGAGTTTTTCCGCTCGATCGGCGCTGACCCAGACCGCAAGCTGATCGTCTTCGGGTCAGAGGGGAAGGTGACGCCGGGCGATCCGGAACTGGCCGAGATTCTCGCGGGAATGGTCGGACGGGATCTGCTTGGCGTTCCGTCCCAGCTCTACATCCGTCCGTACTTCGCGCTCCGCGGAGAGGAGGAGAAATTCTCCGCGCTAATCAGGCGTCCGCGAGTGATCATTGACCACTGGTTCACTCGCACCCAGGGCTTTCGGGATTCGTGGGATTACACCCTGCGTCACGCGAAACACTTTGCCAATCTCATGCGCCACATGGATGTAATGGTTACTCACGCTTCGACGCTCGCGATTGACGCTGCGGCCAACGACCGGCCGGTGGTGCATGTGGGTTTTGGCGGTCACGAGACAAAGTCGTACGGAGACTCAACGCTTCGCTGGTATGACTCGGCGCATTACGCAGGAGTGATGGCAGAGCGGGGGAGCCGGCTCGTTAAGAATCCCGACGATCTTCGTCAGGCGCTGTCGGCATATCTACAAAACCCCTCACTGGATGGTGAGGGGCGGGCTCGGCTTCGCGAGCGATATTGTTATCGATTGGACGGGGGCGCCGGAGGGCGAATTGCCCGTGCGATTCTCTCCCTGATCGGGGCGGAGGGCTAGGTTTTTTCCACGGTCAGGTGCCAGCGGTTGCTCCAGTGTTCTTTGCGGAAGGACAGATCGAATTTTTTCTGGACGACCTCGCGGATGTCCTTGATTCGGAAGCGGCCGGCGAGGAGCGTCTCGATGTCCTGACGGTCGAAATAATGCTGGATCGCGCCAGCTTCGTAATCATCTTCCAGTTTAAAGGTATTGCGTCCCACCTTCCGTCCTTCACCGAACTTTTTGCTTCCGGCACCGGCCAGGGTCAGAAAGAACAGTCCGGGTGAAGCCAGTACGCGGTGGACCTCGGAAACTGCACGGAGGGCTCCCTCCATCGGCACGTGATCCAGCACGGCGTAGCAGGTAACGGCATCGAAATGACCGTCGGGGTAGGGAAGGGGTTCCGAAACGTCGCCGGCGCGCAGATCGGCCGTGATTCCTTCGTCGGCGAGCCATTTCCGGCCGATAGTGACCGCTGATTCAGAAATGTCAATTCCGTAGGTTTCGTAACCCATCTTGGCTAGAAACAACGCCGCCGCGCCATTGCCGCAGCCCAAGTCGAGAATCCTTCGCGCCGGAAATAGATCTTGAAAACGCCCGGTATCGAGCCGCTTTCGGAGAAATCTTCCGACGAACTGGACCGTGGCCTCCGGAGGTGACCAAAGTGTCATGCCGCGGTCGGTATAAATGGAATTCCAGAGCTGTTTTTCTCCCATATACCAGGCGATGTTAACACCTGTCGGACGATGTTTCAACTATGGAGCTCGCCGTCATCATGTACCATTACGTTCGGGATGCCGAGCGGACGCCGTTCCCGCGGATTCATGCCCTGCCGGTTGGTAAGTTCGAGCGTCATCTAGACCGCCTCGGGGAAAAATACGCCTTTGTCGGAGCGGGGGATGTACTCGCGGCTGTCCGCGGCGAGGCCCGGCTTCCCGAGCACGCCTGCCTGCTCACTTTCGATGACGGACTCAAGGACCACGCGAGAAACGTGTTCCCGGTCCTTCGTGACCGCGGCATCAGGGGCGCTTTTTTCGTCATCACTTCGGCGGTGGAAGAGGCGCGCGTTATCGACGTACACAAGGTTCATTTTCTTCTGGCGCGTCTGGGGACAGAGCGGATGATCGAGGCTTTTCATGATTTTATATCCATTCATTCGCCCCGCTTAGCGGGGTTATCCGAACTGCGCATTGATGATCGGCAGCGGCTTAGCCCGAGCCGGTATGACGACATTCTCACCGGCAATCTGAAAGCAAGACTGAATACCTTGGACGCGCCGACTAAAACAGCGTTCCTCGAAAAATTGTTCCGCGACACACTGGGAGACGAGGCCGAATTTGCCAAGGAGTTGTATCTCTCTTGGGACGACGTGAACACGATGATAAGAGGAGGTATGGACTTTGGTTCGCACACCCATAGCCACCGCCACATCGACACTCTTTCTCCCAAGGAGCTGGGGAGCGAAATCGCCACCGCCCGCGACCTATTGAAAGAGCACACGCGGGGCGCGGCGTTGCCCATTATTTCCTATCCGTTCGGCACCGGAGATTACTCGGCCGCCCTCCTTGATCAATTGGTCGGTTTCGGTTATGCTCTCGGGTTCACCGTCGAGGTGGGCGTGAATACCAATCTCGACCAACCCCTGCGGTTGAAGCGTTTGAACGCGAACGACGTGTTATAAAATCGACTATGAAAGCGTCAATCGGAATTGACTGCGTAGAGATTGCCAGGTTCCGCCGGTTGCGCGGGGCCTCTCGTCGGCATTTTTTGGAACGGGTTTTTTCCGGCGAGGAACGGCGCTATTGCGGTCGGTTTGAAGACGCCGACAGCCGCTTGGCCGGGACCTTTGCGGCCAAGGAGGCCGTGGTCAAGGTCCTCTCCGGCCGAGTCGCCGTCGCCGACATCGAGGTTCTCCGAAAATCAACCGGTTCTCCGACCGTGAAAGTGCGCGGTCGTCTCCGTCGGGACATCAGCGTTTCAATCACTCGAGCCGGCGGTCTCGCCTGCGCGGTGGCTCTGGTCCTATGAAGATCGCCTTGCTTTCCTCGTTTACCATCGAACCGGTCGTCCGCCATCTGCGGGAGGCGCTTGGTTCCCGCGGCATTTCTGTCGAGACTTACGTCGGACCGTTTAATGCCTGGGCCCAGGAGATCTTGCGGACTGACAGCGGCCTTAAGCGGTTCGATTCGGACGTGACCGTTTTGGCGGTGGATATTGATGCGCTCATTCCCGACGGGACGTCTTTGGTTGCCGCCCCACCCGAAGAGCGCCGGCGTCAGGTCCGGTCCGAGGTGGAGCAAATATTAAATCTGGTGAAGACGCTGGCACAGAAGTCGCGGGGGAAGATACTGGTTCACAACTTCAGTATCCCCGTTGCGAGCCCCTTGGGAATTCTCGACGAGAAAGACGAGGCCGGACTGCGTGGACTGGTGGCGGAGGCGAATCTGGAGCTTGCCGCCGGACTGCGCAGTGTCGAGGGTGCATATGTTTTTGATTACGACGGATTCGTGCGCGATGTCGGCCGCGCGCAGGCCTACGACCCCAAGATGGATTTCCTGGCCGCGATGAAAATTCGCGAGGAGGTCTTGCCCCGGTTGGCCGATCGGTATTTGAAATACCTCGTACCTTTTGCCGGAAAGACCCGCAAGGTTCTAGTACTGGATTTAGATGGTACGTTGTGGGGAGGAGTTGTCGGTGAGGAGGGCGTCTCGGGCATCGCTCTCGGTCCTCAAGCGCCGGGGAACGCTTACCATGCCTTCCAGAAGGCGGTTGTTTCTCTGGCGCGTCGAGGCGCTATCCTCGCCATCAATTCAAAAAACAACGCGGATGACGCGCTTGAAGTCATTCGAAACCATCCCCATATGCTTCTTCGCGAGAAAGATTTCGCGGCCATTCGCATCAACTGGCAGGATAAGGCGTCTAACATGCGCGAGATTGCCGAGGAATTGAATCTGGGTCTGGACAGCTTTGTTTTCGCGGATGACGACCCCGGCAATCGGATGCTCATGCGCGGGATGCTTCCGGAGGTTCTCACCATCGATCTTCCGCACGATCCGGCGCGGTTTGCAGAAACGCTTCTTGATCTTCCGGATTTTGAGACTGCACGGATCACCGACGAGGACCGCGAGCGCACATCGCTCTATGCCGCGGAGCGGGAGCGTCGCCAGACTGCCTCGGACGCCGGATCGATCGAGGACTACCTTCGTCAGCTGCAGATCGAAGTTTTCGTTTCCGAGGACGATGCTAGGGAGGAGGCGCGTCTGTCTCAACTTTGCCAGAAGACCAATCAATTCAACCTCACCACTCGCCGCTACACCGAGGAGGATGTCCGGCGATTTATCGCCGATCCCGCCGCCGGCGTCTGGAGCATACGAGCCAAGGACAGGTTCGGGGACAACGGCATTGTGGGTCTGGCGATTGTACGCAAGGAGCCGCGGCAGTGGACGCTGGATTCGTTTCTTCTCTCATGCCGGGTGATCGGTCGGGGAGTTGAACAGGCGCTTCTCTCTCGGGTGGCAGAGTGCGCGCGTTCCTCGGGGGCCGCGGAGCTCATTGGAGAATTTATCCCCTCCGCGAAGAACGCGCCGGCGCAGGATTTTTTCTACCGGAACGGTTTTGAATCAGTTGAACAATCCGATGAACGGTCTCTATGGCGTTTGCCGCTTTCCAAAGACGTTCCCGCGCCAGAATGGATTCGTTATGGATAAGGTCACAGAAATCATTGTTCGCGTTTTCAAAGTGCCGGCAAGCGCCGTCATCCCATCCATGTCCCCGGAAACCATTCCAACCTGGGACTCGATGAATTACCTCCTGTTCATCTCGGAACTCGAGCGGGCCTTTGGCATTCAATTTAGCATCGATGAAGTGATGAATGCTAAGTCGCTTGGAGATCTTCTGCGAGTGATGCGCGAGAAGGGGGTTGTGCTTTGATATGGCGACGCAGACCGGTTTTACTGTCCGTATTATGGAATCATCCGACGTACCCCAAGTCGCGGCGTTTTTTCGGCGCGTTGTTTCTCCCAGTCACATCATGGGTGACGAGCGGCATCTCCGATGGCAGTTTTTGGACCACCCTCATGCGATCGCAGGTGCGGGAACTTTACTCCTCTGGAACGATACCAAGATTGTCGGTCACGCGGGATGGATTCCCGCGCGGACGAAGATGGGGAACCGGATACTGCTCGCCGGCTGGGGCGCGAATTTTATTGTGAGCGAGGAATTTCGGGAGCGCGGCGGGAGCGTATTCCTTCTGCGGGAAGCGATGAAGCGATTTTCTCTGCTCCTCACGTCTGGATACAACGAAAATGCCGCGCCGGTGCTTCGCGGATTGGGGTGGAAGTTGCTACCGTCGCTTACCAGATGGGTAGGTGTTCTTCGTTCAGATCGCCTCGGGCTTCTGCCGGCAAACCCGGACCCGCCGGAAGCCAGTTCGATTGAGGTCCGTCCGATCACCAGATTCGAAGTCTCTTGGGACGCTGTTTGGAATGAACTCCGTGTCCTCTATCCGTGTACGACGGAACGCGACTCGGCATACTTGAACTGGAGATTCGTCAGTCATCCATTCAATAGGTATCATCTGTTTGGCGCGTATGACGGCTCGAG
>MGDZ01000064.1:0-26471 GCA_001791115.1 Candidatus Uhrbacteria bacterium RIFCSPHIGHO2_02_FULL_57_19 | reverse complement strand
GATTTTGCCGATTTTTTCGCTTCCGGCCCTTGGCACGGAACGGCCTTCAGAAAAGCCGGTTTTCTGCCGGCGAATGGCGGCCCCTATGCCGAGGTGCCGGCGTTTCTCCTGCCGGTTAACCGGCGCCGGAGGGACATCACTTTTGCGGTTTGGTACGCGCAGGAAGTGCGGGGAGACGATTGGTACGTGGTCAAAGCAGATGGCGACAAGGACCGGGCGCAAAATCTATGAATGATCTTAGCTTCAATGAAATGACCGTCGGCCGCAAGGCAGAGTTTGTCGTGGTCGTCTCCGACAAGATGGTGCAGCAATTTTCCGAGCTTACCGGAGATGTAAACCCCCTGCATACCGACGCCGCCTACGCCGCTGCCACGAAATTCGGAGCAAGAATCGCCCACGGTCAGCTTCTTGCCGGTTTTTTTTCGACGCTCGTTGGCATCTACCTTCCTGGAAAACGTTGTCTATATTTAGGCCAAGATTCAACATTTAGGAATCCGGTTGGGATAGGAGAACGGGTCGTAGTTCGAGGAGAAGTGGTGCATCGGAGTGAAGCGGCTGGCATGGTCGAAATTAAAACGGAGATCATTAAAGATGATGGAACCGTGGCGGTTGACGGAGTGGCTAGAATTCGTGTATTAGCGTAGTTCTATGAACCTCACTGGAAAAACAGCCTTGATCACCGGTGCCAGCAGAGGAATCGGCCGTGCGATTGCGCTCGGACTGGCGCGTTCCGGCGCCGATATTGCGGTACATTTCAATAACCATCAGGAACAGGCGGATGTAGTTTGCGCCGAGATTGCTGCCTTGGGAAGAAAAGGAAAAATATTCCAAGCGGATCTTCGAGATGAAACGCAGGCGGCGGGACTTGCCCGGGACGTGCTCGCGGATTTCGGCAAGGTGGACATTCTCGTTAATAATGCCGGCGGTCCGGTGATGCCGCGCGCCTGGAATGAGGTACGGTGGAGTGACGTTCAGTCCGATGTAGATCTCCATGTCCGGACGGCACTTTTGATCACGCAGGCACTGGCGCCCGGTATGATGGAACGGCGGTGGGGGAGGATAGTGAACATCGCGACCATCTATACTCTGGGTATGGTGCCGACACATCTGCTTCCGTACATCACTGCAAAATATGCGCTGTTAGGGTTGACGCGAGCACTGTCGGTTGAACTTGCGCCTCACGGGATAACAGTGAACGCAGTTTCACCCGGGGTGACTGAAACAGAACTCATTTCACACCTGCCGACTTGTTGGAAAGAGAAACATGCCAAAGAGATTCCCGTCGGCCGCCTGGCAACACCAGAAGATGTGGCCGTCGCAGTTACGTTCTTGGCTTCGCCGGAAGCGGGATATGTGAGCGGTGTAAATCTTCCTGTTTCTGGAGGCGCTTTTTGAACGCTATGGGAGTTCCTTATCTTAGATCTGAACAGATCAAGGCCGGTCGCGATGCGCTCGTTGAGCGCATGCGCAAGCCGAGCTGGATTGTCCGACGCGAGACGGATGAGGGTTTGCTTTCGTCGCTTATCAGAGATCGAATTGGGGCATCCGCGCGGATCATGGAGATCGGTTCCTCAAACGGCCGGGTTCTCAAATCCCTCCAGGACCGCGGCTTTCAGAATCTCATCGGGGTCGACATTGATGATTATCTGGAATTTTCCGAGCTGAAACCGCTTCTGCGGACGGCCGACCTCAACCACGAGCGGTTTCCGGCGGACGATGGATCGATTGATGCGCTCCTGGCGCTTGAAATTTTCGAGCACCTGGAAAACCCTTGGCACTTTGCCCGCGAATGCGCCCGCGTGCTTCGTCCGGGCGGCCTGCTTATCCTCTCCACTCCCTGGGGACACACTGTTTGGGACAAGCTGCGCTTCCTCCGGCGGGGGAGTCTGATTAACTTCCATCCTGCCAATAATCACATAACTTTTTTGACCAAAGACGTGTTCAATAAGGCCTTCGGACGCGACTTTGTTATCAAACAAATGATTTTCGATCGTGGCTGGATTCCCTTCTTGCGTCCGCGGCGGTGGAATAGATTCCTGCCGGCGCATCCTCTCTGGAGTCTCAAGGTCTGTTACGTCATGGAACGGAAAGGGTAGAAGACATCGTATGCGCACCATAATCGTCGAACCAGAACATTACGCGCAGGAGGCGGTAGACATCTACCGTTCTTTTGGAGATGTGCTGATGGAGAGGGCGCTCTCACGGCAAGAACTCCTCGAGGCGATCAGCGACGCCGAGATTTTGGTAATCCGGCTGGCGCACAAGATTGATCGCGAGGTTCTGAAAGCGGCGCCGAATCTCAAAATCATCGTCTGTCCCACGACTGGGCTCGATCACATTGATCTCGCGGCCGCGGCAGAGCGCGGAGTGAAGGTCGTGAGTTTGAAAGGAGAGACGGAATTTCTCCGAACCATCCACGCCACCGCCGAACATACCTTTGCGCTTCTCCTCGCGCTCCTGCGGCGGATTCCGTGGTCGTTCGCTTCTGTCGGACGAGGTGAGTGGGACCGCGATTCATTCAAGGGGAACGAACTTTCGGGGAAGACCATGGGTATTATCGGCTTCGGTCGTCTTGGTTCGCGCGTAGCCCGGATCGCGCAGGGGTTTGATATGTCGGTGGTTGCCACTGACCCCCTTGTGAAGATTGAAACTCCGAACGTGCAACAGGTCGGGCTTCCGGAATTAGTGTCTGCCTCGGACGTGATTTCAATCCATGTCCCATACAGCTCCGATACGGAGAGGATGATCTCCTCGGACATATTCGTACGAATAAGGCAGGGGGCGGTGTTGGTGAACACTTCGCGGGGGCAGGTGGTCGATGAGGGTGCGCTTCTCGGGGCGCTTACGAGCGGAAAGCTTGCCGGCGCGGCGCTGGACGTCCTCTGGGCCGAGGAGAAGCGCCCGGTGGTCATCTCCGGCGATCCGCTTGTCGAGTACGCCAAAACGCATCAGAATCTGCTTATCACTCCACACCTCGGCGGCGCCACGTTCGAATCCATGGCCAAAACCGAAATTTTTATCGCTGAAAAAGTAAAAGCGGCTTTTACCGTATGATCATCATCCAGACACTAAAAGGACCGCGCGAGATCGGGGAGGGGAGGCCGGCATTTATCGTTGCCGAGCTCGGGAAGAACCATAACGGGAATCTCGAACTTGGAAAGCTTTTAATTGATCGCGCGGCTGAGGCGGGCGCTGATGCCGTCAAATTCCAGACCCACGTCGTTGACGATGAGCAGTCCAAGGTGCCGATTGATTCCCCTCACTTCAAGGGCGTTGACCGCTACGCGTGGGTCAAACGCAATACCTACCCGCCGGAATTCTTCCGTGAACTCAAGGCGCACGCGGAATCGAAGGGCGTGATGTTTTTTTCCACGCCGATGTCGCGCGGCGCGGCCCAACTCTTGCACGACGAGGTCGGCGTGCCGCTCTGGAAGGTCGGCTCCGGCGACATCACCGACCTTCCAATGATCGAGTACGAAGCCAAGACCGGACTCCCCATGGTCATCTCGTCAGGCATGACGCAGATGGAGGAGCTTCGCCTCGCGGTCGCGACCGCGCGACGTCACACTGACAAGATCGTGGTTACGCACTGTGTCTCGCTCTACCCCTGCCCGCCGGAAGCGCTGAATCTCCGCACCATGCAGACACTGAAGCGCGAGTTCCCTGGAATCCCCATCGGATTCTCCGACAACGGATTATCCATCGCAGGCGCGGTGGCGGCCGCTGCCATGGGCGCGGTGTACATTGAAAAGCACATGACCATTGACCGCGCGCTGTACGGCCCGGACCACAAGGCCTCGCTCATCCCGTCGGAATTCGCTCAGGTCGTTTCTCTGGTCCGCGAGGCAGAGTCTGCGATGGGGGACGGGAAAAAGACAGTCGGCGAGGACGAGTCAAAATTCCGTCCGATCTTCCACAAAGCGCTAGTCGCGATGCACGACATCCCCGCGGGCGCGATGATCATGCCGGAAATGCTTCGAAGCCAGCGCCCTTGCCGTGGCATCCCGGCCAAGGAGTACTACCAGGCGCTCGGACGAACGGCCAAGGTCTCCGTCTCCGCCGGCGAATTCCTCCAATGGGATCATCTCAACTGATATCAAAAGCCGCCCCACCGGGCGGCTTTTCAGAAGGCGAGTAGGAGCGCACCCGCGGTCATGATCGCGCCGCCCCAGACGCGCTCCGGATGGCCGCGCTCTTTGAGGAGAGGTCCGGCGAGGAGCGCGACGAACAAGATGGTGAGTCTTCGGAGCGCGGAGGAGTTGCTCGCAAGGCCGTACGAGAACGAGGCGACGAACAGTACTGCCACCACGGCGAAGAGGAACGGCGTCGCGGCCAGGGAAACCATCTGCCGTCGGTTCAGGGAACGCGGGAGGTGCTCATTTCGAAGCGCGGGAATCATGGCAAGGCCGACGAATCCGAACACGACCGCTGGGAGAAACAAGGCGTTCGTTTTCACCGCCACAATTTTATCGAAATTAATTGAGACGCTCGCGACCACCGAGCTCCAGAACGCGAGCCGGACGCCCCGGCTTCGCGCGAGATTTTTCCAGGGAAGAAGGAGGTTGGCTGCGGTGTGGAGATGGCGTTTCGTCTCGGATGCCGGAGCGGCGGTGAGAGTGCCATCAGCCGATGGCTTGCTGGCATTGAGTACGTAGGACCCGATCGAAAGGAGGACAACACCAAACCACCCCGCGATGGTCGGAAGTTCCCGGAGAATGATGAATCCCGTGAGGAGCGAGAGGACCGGAGCGGCCGCTGTCATAGGAGTCACGAGAGAGGCGTCCTCGATTTCGAGCGCGCGCAGCTCCCCGTACTGGACCGCAATGTTCAGGATTGCGGTGGCGAGGAGCGGCCAGAGGATTCCGGAGGGCCAGGAGAGCCAATCAGTGATTGTCGGCCGGGCCAGCGTGAGCATGACCGCGAAGAGGAGGGCTGACGTCCCGAGCATGTTCACCACGATCACGAAACGGGAGGAGAGCCCGCGGAGGTTATGTTTGTTGTTGATGATGTAGAGCGCGCGAAGCAGGGAGCCGGCAACGAGGAGAAGGATGCCCTGCCAGGCGAAGGGCATTGAGGTGATCGGCATAGGCGGTCATTGTATCGGAAACAGCTCGATTGACCAAAAGCATCATCCCTGATATTCTTTCACGAACTATGAACATCCTTGCCGTCATCCAGGCCCGCGGGGGATCGAAGAGCGTGCCCGGGAAAAACATCCGGGAGCTTGGTGGCAAGCCGCTCATTGCATGGACCATTCTGGCCGCTAAAGCGTCGAAGAAAGTTACGCGCGTGGTAGTGAATACTGATGATCCCGAGATCGCCGCTGTTGCCAAACAATTCGGCGCCGAGGTGCCGTTTCTCCGGCCTGCGGAATTCGCCACGGACAAAGCGCCATCGCTACCAATGTATGAGCACGCGCTCGCGTGGTTTGCGGAGCACGAAAACTATCGGCCGGACGCGATCGTCCAACTCAAGCCAACCAACCCGCTCCGCACGGCAGGGCACATTGATGCGGCGATTGATCTCTTCCTCGCTACGCCCCCGTGCGACTCGGTAATCTCCGTCTCGCCGGTGCATGATCATCCGTACAAAATCTGGAAAGTCGGCGCCGACGGATTCATGGAGCCGTTCCTTCCGGAATCGTTCACCGGCATCAAGGACGCGCCCCGCATGCGCCGCCAAGACCTCCCGCCCGCCTTCCGCCACAACGGCGCGGTCAATGTCATCGTCCCGATCACCATCCTCGAGCAGCATTCGATGAACGGCAAGAAGGTGAAGGCGTTTGTCATGGACGGTCCGGATGACTTTTTGAACATTGATACTCTCCGCGACTTCGAACTCGCCGAGCTGATTTTGAAAAACAGGTAGAACTGGATTGACACATTCAGTTTTATTTGGGACAGTTGGCGTCCGATCGGCACGTGCCGTCGGCAAGGAGGACCGAATGACGTTCCTGGCTTTTGCCTTGGTTGCCGTTGGCGCGGTTTTTTTGGCGCTGTACGGAGTGATGTGTCGAAGGGAACAGGCCGGGGATTGGAAAAATCGGACGAGCGCGCTCGTGGCCTTGAGTCAAGGCGGCGCGGCAGTTTTGTTCTTTGGCGTTTCACTCGCGACTGGAGGGCCTCGCATCGAGCACGGGTTTCTCTTACCAATGCTCGCCACCGGATTCCTGAACATCGGGATCATGTATGCCAAGATGCGCGCCCGAGCGCTCGAAGACGTCTCGCTCGTCGCCCCTATTGACTCGACCACTCCGGCCATCGTGATCGTCACCAGCATGATCATCCTCGGCGAGTATCCCACGACCCTTGGGTGGATCGGCATCTGGCTCATGGTGGTCGGCACCTACGTTCTGAACATCCAGGACGTTCGGCAGAAGTTGGTTGAGAAAATGACGGGCGATGTTTCTGGATGGAAGCGCCAGGCGCGCATCTGGTTTGCCCCGTTTCTGGCGCTGGGCCGGAGCAAGGGTGTTCGCTGGGCATTCTTCGCGGCCATGACGGCGACAGTGAGTTTGAACTACGACGGACTAGTCGCGCGGCGCGCGGACATCGGCTTCGGCTTTGGTTGCGTGATGAGTATTGCCGCGGCCGGCAACCTCATCGTGGCCATGGCGCGGCGCGAGTTCAATGGAGCGAAGATCGGCGCGATTCTGAAGAAGACGGCAATCCTCTCCTTGAGTTTCGGAACAGCCATCTACATCTCGAGCATCGCCTACCGCCTGACCATCGTTCCCTACGTGGGCACCATGAAGCGCCTGCAAATCCCGATCACCATCATTCTCGCCTATTTCATCCTTGGCGAGCGCAAGAGCTTCCGGGAACGGTTGGCCGGAGGTGTGATCATGACGGGTGGAGCGGTGCTGATCGTTCTGGGATGAAGCGGCCTTGACTACGGTTGGTTAGGGCCTTTTTTTGTTGAAACATCGGCATGATTATTGTGTAGAAATGGACGGATTAACGACGATTGACGGTCGAACCGGCGCTCTGATAACATAACCCCGCTTTTTTATTCAGGAGGACCTTATTCCGGCCTTATGACCCCATCCGCTGTTCGCATTCCGACGGATAGGAAAATCGATTTTGAAGGACTGATGATTTTGGACTTGGCTAACAATCATCAGGGCAGCGTCGAGCACGGTCGGAGAATCATCCGGGAAACGGCGGCGGTCATCCGGTCCGCCGGAGTTCGAGGCGCGATCAAACTGCAATTCCGTGACTTGGATACCTTCATTCATCCTGATTTCAAAAACAGCACGGAAAACAAGCACATTCCGCGCTTTCTCTCTACTCGGCTATCCGAGGACCAGTTCCGCGAGCTGGTGGAGGAAACCAGGCGGCAAGGGATGATCACCATAGCCACGCCTTTCGACGAGGCGTCGGTGGATATGCTGGAGCG
Source organism: Candidatus Uhrbacteria bacterium RIFCSPHIGHO2_02_FULL_57_19 (assembly GCA_001791115.1). Lineage (GTDB taxonomy): Bacteria > Patescibacteriota > Patescibacteriia > 2-12-FULL-57-11 > 2-12-FULL-57-11 > 2-12-FULL-57-11. Next base: position 19,073 of record MGDZ01000064.1, on the reverse strand, counting down.
CTTGGGGGTGGAGATCGTCAAAGTGGCCAGCTGTTCGGCCGGCGACTGGCCGCTCTTGGACCGCATTTCCGAAACCGGAAAGCCGGTCATTTGCTCCACGGCTGGATTGGAGATCTCCGAGGTGGACCGTATTGTCAGCTTTTTCCAGCATCGCGGCGTGCATTTCGCTTTGATGCACTGCGTGGCCATGTACCCCACGCCGAACAATCGGCTGGACTTGAACAGAATCGAGATTTTCCGCAACCGATATCCGGGGGTTACAGTCGGCTTCTCGACCCACGAGGATCCTGGAAATTTTCAGATTGTCGGCGTGGCTTACGCCAGGGGCGCGCGCCTGTTTGAAAAGCACGTCGGCGTACCGACGGAAGAAATAAAGCTTAACGCATATTCGGCTTCGCCAGAGCAGGTCGCTTCCTGGATCGCCGCTTACCAGACGGCGGTCGGGGCTTGCGGCGGGGAAAAGCTGGCGCTGCGGGACGCGGAGGAGGTCTCCCAACTCCGTGCTTTGATGCGCGGCGTGTTTCTGCGCAAAGATGCGCCATCCGCAACGCGCCTTGACCGCTCCGATATTTATTTCGCAGTTCCCCTCCACGCCGACCAGTTGACCAGCGGCGAGTGGAAGGACGGCACCACGGCCGACCGCGACTATCGGGCCGGCGAGCCGCTCCGCGCTGCGGCCCGCGTCCCAGCCGACCCCCGGCGGCAGATCATCTACGGCGCCATCCACGCGGCCAAAGGGATGCTCAATGAGGCGCGGATCCCGGTGGGCGTCGAGTTCAACGTCGAGCTGTCGCACCACTACGGAGTCGAGAATTTTCGCGAGGTGGGCGTGATGATCATTGATTGCATCAACCGCGAGTACTGCAAGAAGCTTCTGGTCCAGCTGCCCGGCCAGCGGCATCCATCGCATTATCACAAAAAGAAGGAAGAGACCTTTCAGATGCTTTCCGGAGTTCTGGAATTGGAGATCGAGGGGTTCCGAAAAACCCTTTACGCCGGCGACACCCTCGTGGTGCCTCGCGGAGTTTGGCACCGCTTTTGGACCGACACCGGCGCCGTTTTCGAAGAGGTGTCCACCACTCATTTCAACGATGATTCATTCTACGAGGATCGAACGGTGGCGCGGATGCCCCGCGAAGACCGCAAGACCAGGCTGGTCAACTGGGGACGGCATCAGTTCGATTGAGGATTGTTCATGACCTATAAAGCAAAAATTTTTGGCGCCGGATCCATCGGCAACCATCTGACTAATGCCTGTCGGCTGGCCGGTTTCGAGGTGACCATGGTGGATAGCGACCCAGGCGCGCTGCGTCGCATGAAAGAGGAGATCTATCCCAAACGATACGGCGCCTGGGACGAGGGAATTCAACAGTTCTTGCCGCAGGACGCGCCCAAAGGCGGATTCGATGTCGTGCTCGTTGGCACGCCGCCGGACGTTCACCTGCGGGTAGCCACCTCGGTTCTCCGCGAGGAGGCCCCTAAGGTCCTGCAGATCGAAAAACCGCTCTGCTCTCCAACCTTGGAGGGATTGGACGAGTTTTTGGAGGAGGTTAGACGGCATCCAGAGACCGCGGTTGTTGTTGGCTACAATCACTTGTTGGCCGAGAATACCGCCAAAACCGAGGAGATCATCCGCTTGGGAACGCTGGGCAAGCCGCAAGCCATGGATTGCGAATTCCGCAGCCATTGGAAAAACATTTTCGATGCTCATCCCTGGCTGTCCGGACCCAAGGACACCTACCTCGGGTTCTGGCGGCGGGGGGGCGGGGCCGGCGGCGAACACTCCCACGGATTGAATCTCTGGCAGCATATGGCTCACACCGTCGGAGCCGGCCGGGTGGCCGAGGTCGGCGCGATCTTCGATTTTGTCGAAAGCGACGGCGCTTCTTACGATCGCTCCTGTTTTCTTAATCTGGCGACCGAGCGCGGATTGGTCGGCAGGGTGGTTCACGATGTCATCACCTTGCCTAAAAAGAAATTCCTGCAGCTTCAGTGCGAGAACGGGTCAGTGGGCTGGCACAACGACGTCACCAAAACAAGCGATCAGGTGATCGTTCAGGAACAAGGCAAGGATAAACAGGTTTTGGATATCCAGAAGACGCGCGTCGAGGAATTCTCCCGCGAGATCGAACACATCCGCGGCATTATCGAAGGCCGAGTGAACGCCGCCGACTCGCCGATCCGTCTGGCGCGGGCCGTGGACACCATGTGCGTGCTGGCCGCGGCCGTCCAATCTCACCGGGAGAAGCGGGTCGTGACCGTGCGTTACGCCGCTTTATGAAAACCACGCTGTATCTGGTGCGCCACGGTCAGAGCGAAGCCCGGGCGCGCAATATCGTCCAGGGAGTCGGTCTTGATATTCCGCTCACTCCCGAGGGCGTGATTCAGGCGGCGCGCGCCGCCGGCGTACTGGCGGGTTACAAGTTTGACAAGATTTTTTCCAGCACGGCGGTTCGCGCTCGCGACACGGCGGCCATCATCCGACGCCGACACCCCGGCGTTCCCTATGAAGAGATAGCTGAATTGAATGAGCGATCGAAGGGTGTCACCGAGGGAATGACCAAAGATGATTTCGCCGCTAAGTATCCGGAGATCATTGAGCAGTGGAACAAAGAAGAAGATGCTCGGCCTCCGGGTGGCGAAAACTTCGAGGATGTGGCCAACCGCGTCGTGCCGACTATCGAACGACACGTTGCCGGCGACGCGAAGGGATCCTCGTTTCTTTATGTCATCCATGGGAACGTGATACGAGCGATTCTTGGACATATCTTAGACGTGCCTCATCGGCTTCGTCCGCGGATTGAGCAGGACTACTGCGCATTCAATGTGGCCCGGTACGATCACGAGCGCGCGCGGTGGAGCGTGGAGTGCGTAAACCGCGTATGAGAGTTGTGACTGAACCAATACGATTGGAGGCCGCTCCTGCCGTGGTTCAGGATGAGATCGCCGCGGTTTTGCGCGAGACGTACGATTTGCGAACTATTTCAAAGGAGATCTCCAGGTTTTTAGAAAAGACAACCAGCGCGGTTTACAAATGTCCGCTTGAAGACGGTGGCGCGGTGGTGGTAAAGCATTCGTCGTTCGTGACCAATTCGACGGCGCTGAAGAAGGCCTACGCGATATCCGAGGAACTTCGCAATCGGGGAGCGAGATTGCCGAGGGCCTATCGGACGACAAACGGATCATTTATCGCCCAAACCACGATGGGAAGCGTTGCGGTTCTTGCTTTTGCGGACGGGAAGCATTTTTCGTCGCATGAGGAAGAATTCGCGTCAGCCGGCCGCGCGCTTGGAGAATTCCATGCAGCTGGCGCGCGATATCTCGCGGATCATCAGGATGAACGATTGGAGATTTCCTCCGCGATTCCGGTGGAAAAACCGTATGAAGAGTCGCGGGCAATGTATTCCGAGATTCGCGCGGCTTTCATTGACTCTCATCCCTGTTCTGTTCCGGAAGTGTGCGATTTCGTGCGGGAACATATCGGTGTTTTGGACGAGACGGCAAAGTTTGTTGACCAATCAGGCGTGAACTCTTCAGCACTTTCTTCCGGCATTCTTCACAATGATTTTCACACCAATAACGCGCTGTATTCGGAGGATGGAAAACTCACGGCTTTTCTCGACATTGATCAGATCGGTGTCGGTCCGCACGTCTGGGATATTGGCAACACGCTTGCCTCCTTCGCCTCTAACTATATCAATCGGGGCGTGATTGATGGTTTTGATGACAAAGCGCGGCTTTTTCTCCGAGACTATCACCAGGTCTTTCCTTTGCAGCTTGGAGAGTACAGACAAATCCTCGCCGCCACCCAGCGCTGGGACCTGATGCGCATCCTGCGCAGTCTGCGGCGGCATCATTTTGAGGACGACCGCCTACCCGGCCTGCTTCCTAAAATCAAAGACCGTCTGATCCCGCGGATCGCCGCGGTTCCCAAAATTTTTTCGTTCTTGACCAGCGACTGGATTCGGGGTAATTTATCCTGACTTGAACACTATGTTTCACACCCTCGGAGTTGTCGGAATCGGAATGGTCGGCGGAGCGGTTAAGCGCTACTATGAATCGAAAGGCACGCCGATATTTGCCTACGACAAGTTCAAAAATCTCGGGTCGGTGGAGGAAGTGAACAAAGCCGATATTATTTATATCTGCGTGCCCACGCCACACAAGGACGATGGCGGTTTTGATCTTTCCTTTGTCGAGGAGGCGGTGCGGAATATTTTCGGATCGAAAACCATCGTTTTGAAATCGACTATCTTGCCGGGAACCACTGAGCGATTCCAGATGCAGTTTCCCCAGCACCGTTTTTTGTTCAATCCCGAGTTCCTCACCCAGAGCACGGCCGACAACGACATGTCCTTCCCTGACCGGCAGATCGTGGGTTACACCAACCAAAGTTTCACGGTGGCCGGCACGGTCATGGAGCTTCTGCCTCTGGCGCCTTTTGAGCGGATTGTTCCGGCGACCGAAGCCGAGATGGTCAAATATTTTGGGAATACTTGGTTTTCGGCAAAGGTAGTGTTTGCCAATCAGATGTATGATCTTTGTCAGAAATTGGGGATTGATTACGACCGCGTTAAGGATTCGGTTGCCGCGGACAAGCGGATTGGACGTTCGCATTTGGACGTCATGCACGGCGGATACCGCGGCTACGGCGGGGCTTGCCTGCCCAAAGACACCCGCTCTCTCATTCAGTTCGGGGAGGCGCTGGGAGTGGATTTGAAACTGCTCAAAACTGTGGAGGAGATCAACAACGAACTCCGCGCCTCCCAGCGGCTCGACGCCGACAGATAAATATGAAAATTCTCGTCACCGGCGGAGCTGGGTTCGTCGGTTCTAATCTCGTCGATGCCTTGCTCGCGCATGGACACTCGGTCCGCGTGCTTGATAATGTTTCGACCGGAAAACGTGAAAATGTAAATCCAGGAGCGGAGTTGGTGGTGGGTGATATTTGTGATCTCGAGACTGTGCGGAAAGCGATGAATGGGATCGAATATGTGTTTCATGTCGCGGCGATCCCGCGCGTTCCGCTTTCGATAGAAAGACCTTTGGAAACCCACGCGGCGAATGTGGATGGAACGCTGAACGTGCTCGTTGCCGCGCGCGACGCCAAGGTTAGGCGTGTGATTTACTCGGCATCGTCTTCCGCCTACGGCGATCAGCCAACTCTACCGCTCCGCGAGGACATGCGGGAACATCCCTTGAACCCCTACGCGCTCCAGAAATGGATTGGCGAACACTACTGCCGACTGTTCTCGGAACTGTATGGGCTGGAGACGGTTTCTCTTCGTTATTTCAATGTCTACGGGCCGCGGATGTCGTCGGAGGGGGCCTACGCGACGGTCATCGGGATTTTTCTGCGCCAGCGGAAAGCCGGGGAGCCGCTCTCCATCGCCGGCGACGGAGAGCAAACCCGGGATTTCACTCACGTGGATGATGTAGTGCGAGCAAATATCCTTGCATCCGAATCAAATCAAGTCGGTAAGGGAGAAGTCATCAACATCGGCGCCGGCGAGCAGCACAGCGTCAATGAGATTGCCCGGATGATTGGCGGGCCGACCACCGCAATTCCAGCGCGAAACGCCGAGGCGCGTGATACGCTTGCGGATGTCACCCGCGCCCGGGAGCTGCTTGGTTGGTCACCGGCCGTTTCGTTTTCGGAAGGGATGAATGGTTTGCTCGCTCCGAAAGAGCAATGAATCAAAGATAAAAATTTCAGATAAAAAAACACGGCGCGGATTCGTCCGTGCCGTTTGCGTTCAGAGCTTGAGTGCCTCCATCGTGTCCTCGAGTGCCACCCGGAAGTGTGGCAGCAGGCTGCCGATCCCCATGTGCGTGGCTATGATGGGGAGCGCGCGCCAAAGGGCCGTCGCGTGGAAAGGATCGAAGTACTGGGACATTGCGTACTTTATGGCGTCAGCAACCGAGACGGTTTCGGTCGTGATGCCTTCTTCCTCGTCGTTCCTGAGGCCGCTTATGTCCTTGACCGTCGCGAACCAGAAGTAATCGAGGTCAGTAGATGATTCCGGTTCGCGATTGACAAAGCCGAGCGGGACGGGATCACGCGCCTCGAGTCCACTTTCTTCGCGGAGTTCGGCGAGCGCGTGCGCGACCGGGTCTTCACCCCGCATCATTCCGCCCGGGAAACCGAAGTAGGCGATTCCCGATGCCGTCTTGATCTTGCGGATGAGAACGAGTTTGCTGTCCCCCAGAATGAAGGGCACAATGTTCAAGGCATCGCCGCGTCGGACCGAATAGAAGTCCGGAACGCGTGTCCCGGAACCGAGTACGGCTGGGCTTTCGGTGACTGTGATGAATCTCGTCTGGACGAGATCTGTTGCACCCTCGGAGATGAGACCAGCGCCGGTGCGGATTTCTTCGAGTGGCTTCTGTGGTGAGAAAGGAACACGGAATTTCGGATCCACTGTTTCCTCCTTTGTCAGCGGAGGCGATACGTTACCTGATTGTAGTTATCGCGTCAAGATAGAGAAAATGATACGATATAGCTCGTTATGAACATTGGAATCATCGGTGCTGGGAATCTTGGAACCGCACTGGCGGTTTGTTTTGCGCGAAGCGGGCATCGCGTGGGCGTGTGGGATGTTGATGAAACAGTGCTTCAGGCGATGAGAAAGAAGCGCGTCAATCCGCGGTTGCCGGGTGTTGTTATTCCGCGGAGCGTTCGGGTGGCAACGGATATTGAAGAAGTAACACACGAGGCGATGCTCGTCATCCTCTGCGTTCCGTCGCAAGCCGTCGCGGCGGCAAGCAAGATGTTAGACAAGGCGATTTCCAAGATGGCGGTGGTTCTCGCTGCTGCCAAAGGATGGGACGCAAAGACGCATCTTCTTCCTCATCAAACGCTAGCGGCTGAAGCCCCATCTCTCCGTTCTCGCATTGGCACGCTCGGCGGTTCAGCCGTGGCCGCGCAGTTTGTCCGCGGCGTGCCGACGACCTTTGTTGTCGGGGCGAAAAATATTAAATCCATCGCGCCAGTAGTTCGTCGCGCTTTTTTATCGCCTACAGTGTGCGTCGAAATCAATAATGATCCGGATGGTGTGGCCATTGGCGGCGCCATGAAAAATCCCTATGCCATTGGTATCGGCATCCTTGATGGGTTGGGCAGTTCCAGCAATACCAAAGCAATGCTTGTTGCCGCCGCGCATCAGGAAATGATCGCGCTTGGAATGGCTCTTGGGGCCAAACGGGAAACCATCGGCGGCCTGGCTGGTCTGGGCGACCTTATCGGGACCTCATTTGCCGAGGAGAGCCGCAACCGCAAGTACGGCGAGGCCATTGGCCGGAAAGGGCTCCACGGCGCAGGGGCGCTCCGCGAGCGCGCCGAAGGAGTTCGCGCCGCGCCAATCGCCCTTGGCCTCGCGCGAGAGCGAGGCATCCGACTTCGTGTTTTGTCCGCAATCCAAGACATCATTAGCGGAAAAGAAAAACCAGCGGCTCTCTACCGCGATTTGGCCGGTTTGTGTCTTCGTTGAGAGTTATATGGAATCCATCATCAAAAACATTGCCGCGCTTTCCAAATCACCAATCCGCCGCGACGCCTTGGCTATCCTCGAGGCCGGGTTGGCCGCGGTAAATGTCCGAACGGCGATTCGAAGATCTGTATCGTTTCGCAAGTCGTCGTTACTTGTAAGCGGCAAACGTTTTGATCTCCGCCGCTTTGACCACATTTATGTTTTTGCTATTGGCAAAGCCGCGGCTGACGCCTCGGCGGCGTTAGAGGAGATACTCGGCTCGCGAATTACCGACGGTATCGCGCTGGATGTCAAACGCAGACGGCTCAAACGGATCAAAAGCGTCGCCGGCACACATCCTTTTCCTTCATTCACCAACATGCTGGCCACCGGTGAGATCATGGCTTTTTTGAAAAATCTCGACTCGCGTGATTTGGTGGTCACCGTCATTTCCGGCGGCGGCTCGGCCCTGCTGTGCTGGCCCTTCCAGCTCAAATGCGACGAGGTGGCCTTGGTTACCAAGACGTTGATGGCCCGGGGCGCGGACATTGGTGAAATCAACATTGTCCGCAAACATCTTTCAGAGATCCAGGGCGGGCAGTTTGCCCGGATGGCCTACCCGGCGACAATCATTGGACTCGTCATTTCCGATGTTCCCGGCGACAATCTGGACATGGTCGCCTCCGGCCCGACGGTGCGCGACACTTCGACGGTGGACGACGCCGCCCGAGTTTTGGTCAAGTATGACGTCATCAAAGTTTGCAAACTTCCCGGGTGCGATCTGCGCGAGACGCCCAAAGATCCGCTGTTTTTTTCGAAGGTAACCAATGTTCTTGTTTCCAGCAACCGCGATGCCGTCGGGGCTATGGTCAAAGAAGCGCGCAAGCGCGGCTGGAGTCCTCGAATTCTCTCAACCAAACTGCACGGCGAAGCCAGAGACGTCGGACGGAAACTGGCGGCTGCACCCAAGCCGGGGCAAGCCGTTATTGCCGCCGGCGAGACGACGGTGACGGTCAAGGGAAAGGGGCAGGGCGGGCGAAACCAGGAGCTGGCTCTGGGTGCGCTTCCGGCCATCAAACCCGGGATGTTGGTCATCTCCTGTGCCTCGGATGGAATTGATAATTCCCCGGCCGCCGGCGCGATTGCCGACGAGGTCACCGTAAAGGCGGCGGCCAAAGCGCGCCTGACCGGTCGCAAATTTTTGGAACAAAACGATTCCTATTCTTTTTTCAAAAAAATCGGCCAGCACATCTCGACCGGCGTTACCGGCACCAACGTCTCCGACTTGATGCTCGCCATGCGCCGCTAGGAAGTCCGTAGTGCCGGACGGCCTTGACTCGGCCGTCTTTTTTGATTAGTCTCGATCCGACACTCGCGTGTCAGAAGGAGAGTTCCTTGAAGGACGTCTACATCGTGGTGGGGGACATCGGTTCTGCCAAGGAGCTCGTTCTCGCGGCTCCGAGGCTGGTCGAACAAGGGGCGGGAATCAGTTGGTTTGCCGACCCGGAGGGCAAGGCGGCTTCGGCTGTTTTGGCCAAAGGGAAGATCGAGTTCGCGAGCCGCGGCCCGGAGAAGGGCGATCGCCCGGACGTCATCCTCATCGGGACGAGCGGCTCCGCGGTGGACTTCCAGATCACCTGGACGCGGTTCGGGAAGGAGCAGGGGATCCCGGTCGTCTGGCTCGAAGACCTCTGGGGCACGGGCGAGCGGGAGGGCACGCGGTGCGTCGCGCCCGACGTGATGCTGGTCAACGACGAAGCGGCCCGGGAGATCGCGCACTCGGTGCGGCCGACCATGCGCATCTACGCGGTTGGCAAGCCGACCTTCGAAACTCTGCCGGGGTTCGCGAACCGCGGCGCCGAGGTCCGCGCCGAGGTCCGCAGCCGGCTCCGCCTCGCTAACCCCGACCTCCTGGTGACCTATTGGTCGGGGGGTGAGAAGCCGGATCGGGCCGAGGAGCACGTTCGTGCTCTGTCGTTTCAGGGCGAGTTTGGCGGCCGGCGGCATCATTTCGCGCCGCGCCTGCACCCCAAGCTGCCTGACGCCGTGCGGGGGAACCTGTGGCTTCTGGCCCAAGCCGGAAGGGCGCGGGCTGTGGATGCCAGCGCCGAGGTTCTGGAAGAGCTCATCCTGGCCTCGGACGCGATCGTCGCAGACTGGAGTGTGACCGAAGGGTACAAGTCGGTGCTTCTGGAAGTCCCTACGGTCATCACTATGTTCCCGGCCGACCCCGAACGGCTCGCCGCCACCGGATTCCCGGACGCGCAGCCGCCCTTGGTCCGGGCGGTGGCCGCGGAAGCCGCCTATGATCCCGATGCCCTGACCCGCATCCTGGACCGCATTGCAACCGATCCGTCCGCGGCCAGGAAGCAGCTCGCGATGTTCCGGAAACCGTTCCTGCGTCTTCTCGAGCCGGGCGCCGCCTTCCGGATCGCCGAGGCGGTGCTCACCGTGATCTGATGAAGAGGTTCCCACATCTAAAACGGGACGCTCCCCGCTGGAGCGCCCCGTATTTTTTACTACCGACCTTGCACTACACGCTATCCGTCACTGACCCTTAGCCGACAAAATGATCCCCAGCGTGCGCAGCATGATGGCCAGGTCGGTCAACAATGACCGGTTTTTGATGTAGAAAAGGTCGTACTGGAGCTTTTCCAGATTTTCCTCGAGCGTGGCGGCGTAAGAATAATTGACCTGGGCCCAGCCGGTAAGACCCGGTTGGACCAGATGGCGCATGGAGTAGAAAGGCATGGCTTCCTCGAGCTGACGGACGAACTCCGGCCGCTCGGGCCGCGGGCCGATGAAAGACATCTCTCCCCGGATCACATTCCATACTTGCGGGAGTTCGTCAATGCGCGCCGCGCGCAGGAATCGGCCGACGCGGGTCACTCGCGAGTCGTCTTTGGACGCGAACTGCGCGCCGTTGGTCTCCGCGTCGCGGACCATGGTGCGGAACTTGACGATGCGGAATGGTTTACCGTCTTTTCCGACACGCTCCTGGCGGTAGAAAATCGGACCGCGGGAGTTTACCGAAATCGCGGCGGCAACCAAGGGCGAGATGGCTATGGTGAAAATTCCGATTGCCGCGGCCATCGCCAAGTCGCCGGCGCGTTTAATCACGTCATAGAACCGCTTTTCCGCCTCGCGCAAGTTTTCCAAAAACCAGATCCTGGTGATGGCCGAGACCGGTATCCGGCCGGTGAGCTGCTCGTAGAAGGGGATGATGTCGGTGAAGGCCAGCTTAAGGAAGATGCTTTCGTAGAGCGGCCGAGCGAGTTCGGGAGTGGTGCGAGGGCTCATAGCCATGACCACGGTCGCGACGCGCTCGCTCCGCAGGAAATCAGAAAGTCTGGAGAAATCCTGTTTGATGGCGATGGACGAACCCGAGGGGAGCGTGGGATTGACATTGGGAGCGACGACGGCCGCCACTTGGTAACCCACGTTGGGCCGTGCGTGTATAATGCGGGTGAGTTCCGCGGCCTCGGGATTCCAGCCGATGAAGCAAACGCGGGTCCGCAGGGCCCGACTGGCGATGGTGGCGTTAAAGATCGTCCGCCAGAGAATCCACAGAGCGGAGGTGATTAAAAGATCAAAGGCCAGGGTGGTGCGCGGCTCGATCCAGAAAAAAGGAACAAGGTAGAAGAAGGCCACGGCCGCTATCGCGGCGGCGGCAAAACCGGCGGCGGCCTTGCGCAGGAAACGCGCTTCGTTCCGCGCCGCGGCCAGGTCGTAGAGACCGTTGGTATAGAAGATAATCAGCCAGGCCAGAAAAACGATGGAAAAAGGAACGACGTGTCCGCTCCAGCCGATCAGGACGGTGCGGGGGAACAAACCGCGCGCGATAAGCGCCGCCCATAACGCCAAATAAAAAATCGCCAGGTCGCCAGAGAGCAGTATCAGTTGTTTTAACTTGACAATAGCCCGGTCCATGTGGTTTTTAATCTAAGGAAGGTTAGCATAGGATCGCTATTATTTCAATATGCGTATACGTAAATCAGCCGTTCTCGTTGCAATTCTTCTGGTGATCGCCGCGGCCGCGGCCGGCTTTATCTGGGGCCTTCCTGCCTGGCGGGCCGAGCAGGATCGTTCTTTGCGTGACCGCCTGGCTCATGACCAGAAAACCGCCGACTCCTACCAGATGCTCCTTAAGGGCGAGGAGCGGATGAAAAGAGAACCTGACAATCCCGAGGGTTTTCTTACTGCCGGTCTGGCCTGGAAATCAATAGGAGACTCCACGGGCGAGCGCCAATTTATTGAACGGGCGCTGGCCGTCTACGAGAAAGGCGTTCTGCTGTTCGGCGATCGCAACGCGGTGGTTGTCCTCGACGCCGCCAATCTTAACCGCCAGCTCGGCGATTACGCCCGCGCGGAAAAACTTTATCGCGATGCCATCAGCGTCAACCCCGGCGGCGCCGATGCTTATCTGGCACTCGTTGATCTTTATCGTTACGACTTAAAAAAAGACAGCAAAGATATCATTGATGTTTATCGCCAAGCATTGGCCACTGTCGTTGAGAACCCGGAGATAGTTCAACATCTTGCTTTTTATCTCAAAGACGTTGGACGTTACGCCGACGCGTTGTCCTACTTTGAACTTTTGGACAAACAGTACCCCGGGCAGTTCACCGAAGTGATCGATGAACTCCGTCAAAAGATCGCCTCGATCTGATATACTAATACAATGAAGACGAGGATCTGGTTTCAACGGCCATTGATCGCTCTCGCCGTCGTCGGAGCGATTTTTGGATTTAGCCGGCCGATGGCCGCCCTTACTCCCAATGATCCTCTCGTTTCCAGTCAGTGGTATCTGGAGAAGATTGGAGCGTTCGCCGCTTGGGACCGAACCGTCGGCGATCCGGGAACCGTGCTGGCGGTGATCGACACCGGGGTGGATACCGGGCATCCCGACCTCAAGGATAATATCTGGAAAAACACCGCTGAGCTCCTGGACGGACTGGATAACGACGGGAACGGTTACCCCGACGACATTTACGGTTGGAATTTCATCGAAGAGACGGGCGACCCCCGTTCGCGTTTTGACAGCTTTACCACTGGAGCGGCCAATCACGGCACGCTCATCGCCGGAGAGGCAGCCGCTCGCGGGGGCAATGGACAGGGCATTGCCGGACTGGCCTGGCGGGCCAGGATCATGGCCCTCCGAGCGCTGGACAGCCAGGGTGACGGCAATACGGGGATCATCATCCGGGCCATTGACTACGCCGTCGGGAACGGGGCGGACATTCTGGGCTTGTCCTTTGTCGGCGAGGATTTTTCTCAATCCCTCAATGACGCCATTCGCCGGGCGACCGACGCTGGAGTGCTGGTGGTAGCCGCCGCCGGCAACGCGCTTTTGAATGGACAAGCGACGAACTTGGACACTACTCCGCTTTATCCGGTTTGCAGTGATGGGAGTGACGGGAAGAATCGGGTAATCGGCGTGGCCGCGGTTGATCGCAATGACCGACGGTCTTCGTTTTCCGGATATGGCAGCAAGTGCATTGACATTTCCGCGCCGGGGGAAAACATTTTTTCCACTCAGGTAGTCGAACCATCCAAAGGATTTGATGATTCCTACGGCGGAGGATGGAACGGCTCGTCGCTGGCCGTGCCGTTGGTGGCCGGAGCGGCGGCCTTGCTCAAATCCGCCGTCCCCAGCTTGACCGCGGATCAGATTCGAGAGTATTTGCTCTCCAACACTGACTCGATCGACTCTCTGAACCCCGGTTTTGAAGGCAAATTGGGGCGGGGGAGACTAAACGTGTCCAAGGCCCTGATCGCGGCAGTGACTGTTGCGCCGGCCGCTCCGGTCGCCGCTCCGACCGCGGCAGCGGGAGAACGTTTCCTGGTTTCGTTCGCTGGCCCCGGCGGACCTTCGGAGGCGCGGCTTTTCTCGGGCGGAGCTTTTGTTCGTTCGATTGCCGTTTATGCCTCCAATTTTTTGGGCGGCGTGTCCTTGGCCTCAGGCGATCTTGATGGAGACGGTGACGCGGAAATCGTCACGGTTCCGGGTCCGGGCGGCGGACCTCATGTCCGTGTTTGGAACAGCGACGGCACACTGGCCGGCCAGTTCTTTGCCTTTAGCTCGGACGAGTCGACCGGATTGTCGGTGGCTGTTGGCGACTTTACCGGCGACGGTTCGGCGGAGATTGCCGTATCCCGTTTGTCCGGCGAACCGTTGGTTCGCGTTTTCAATCGCGCTGGAATCAAAATCGCCGAGTGGCTGGCCTACGATCCCGCTTTCCGCGGCGGGGTGCGCCTGGCGTCCGGGGATACCGACGGGAACGGCACGGACGAGATCGTTGTCGTCCCGGGACCTGGCGGCAGGCCTCACCTGCGGATCATGACCTTTCTTGGCGCGGCGGCATCCGAGTATATCGCTGGGGACTCCGCCGATCGCGGCGGATTGGAAGTCGCGGTCGGGGACCTCGACGGCGACGGCCAGGACGAGGTGACGGTGCGCTCCGCTGGCAGCGGCCTTCTTCGCGGGTTCAACCGCAACGGCGCGCTAGTCCATGAAATCGAGGTCGACCAGACGGGCGGCCCGGGACCTTTTTCTTTGGGGGACCTTGACGGGGACGGCAAGGATGAGATCATCCTGGGCACGGCCAAGGGAACTCCGCCGGCTCTGCGGGTCCTGACCCGCGACGGAGTCTTGATCTCTTTCGTTCAGCCCTTCATCGGGATTGATGCCGCCATCCTGGGCGCCGTTGTCGGAGACTAACCGTCTATGAGTTTTCTGCTTTCACTTCTCGCCTCGCCGATTGTCGGACAAATGGTCCGCTACGCTCTGGTCGGCCTCTCGACCACGGTGATAGATTTTGGCGTCTATATCGGATTAACTCGCGGGTTTTCATATTTCGCACTGCATTTTCTTCTGGCTAACGCCATCGCCTTTGTCTGCGACATCACTTGGAACTTTCACTGGAACCGCAAGTGGACCTTCGGCATCCGTGCCCCGGGTGTCGGTTATCAGTATGCCTCGTTTTTCGTCGTTGCCTCGCTCGGGCTTCTCTGGAACCAGCTCCTGCTCGCCGAGTTCGTCCGCGGTCTTCATCTTTACGATTTGATCGCCAAAATGCTGGCCATTTCCATCGTCTTTTTTTGGAATTTCTCCATGCAGAGGCTGGTCACCTTTCGTCTCGTTCCATCGCTTGTCAATCGCCTTCGAAAGTGAGATCATCGAATTTAGAATTTAGAGTTTAGATATTAGGGTTTATCTTGTATGCCCGTCACTCCAATTTTTGAGAAGAAAAACGTCTTGGTCACGGGTGGTGCTGGGTTCATCGGCTCCCATCTTTGCGAGAGGTTGGTCAAAGAAGCCAAGGTGATTTGCGTGGATTCGTTCATAAACTCCAACGAACGCAATATTGATCACCTGCTTCAGCTTCCAGACTTCGAGTTCATCCGTTGGAACATCAATGATCCGTTTTCCTTAGACCAATTTCCGGAACTGGCCAAGTTCAAGGTGCAGTTTCAGGGCGTGCAGGAGATCTATCATCTGGCCTGTCCGACCTCGGCCAAAAATTTCGACCAATTCAAGATGGACACCTTGCTCACCAATTCCACAGGAGTGCGCAATGTTCTCGATCTGGCGGTAAAACACAAGGCCAAACTGGTCCACGCTTCCTCCTCGGTGATCTACGGACCGCGGAAGGGAGAGAAGGTTTCCATGCATGAGGATGACGTTGGTACTGTGGCCCACCTCACCCCCCGCGGCTGCTACGATGAGGGCAAGCGCTTTGCCGAGACCATGGTCGATACTTACCGCCAGGTACATGAACTGGACGGCAAGATGGCCAGGATTTTCCGCACCTACGGTCCGCGCCAGCGGCTCTTCGACGGGGAAATGATCTCGGATTTCATCACCGACGCGCTCGACGGAAAGCCGCTGGTCATCTACGGAGATGAAAGCTTCACCACCTCGCTAACTTATGTTTCCGACATCGTGGATGGGCTCGTCAAACTGATGAAAGCGCCAGCCGGGCTGGGGCCGGTGAACCTGGGAACCGACGGTGACGTGAAGATCGTGGATGTGGCTAAGAAAATCATTGAACTCACGGGATCATCGTCAGAGATTGTTTTCGAGCCGCCGCTCGTCTTCATTACGCCGCTCGGCCTCCCGGACATCCGCCGCGCCAAGGATTCCCTCGGCTGGCTGCCGCTGGTTCGCCTGGAGGATGGATTGAAAAAGGCGATTGATTACGCCCAGGCGCATAAGACGCTTCTCGGTGTGACGTAGATATGAAAACAGTGACCGTCATACCTGCCTGGAATGAGGAACTGGTGATTGGGGAAGTTTTGGATGGCCTGCGATCGCGAGTGGACGAGATGGTGATAGTGGATGACGGATCGGATGACCGGACTGCTTTGATCGCGCGGACTCGCGGAGCGACGGTCGTCCGCCACGCAGTAAACCGCGGACTGGGCGCCGCGCTGGGAACCGGGATCGCGGCAGCGCTGAGGCGGAATGCGGAGATCATTATCACTTTCGACGCCGACGGTCAGCATCTTCCGGACGACATTCCGGCGGTGCTTGCGCCGATTCTTTCAGGAGACGCCGATATCGTGATTGGAACCCGTCTTCGGGATCCGAAAGGAATGCCGCCGATCCGGCGCCTGGCCAATCAGATCGGAAATTTGGTAACGCTTGTTCTTTTCGGGGTGAAGGTGACCGACAGTCAGTCCGGGTTTCGCGCCTTGTCGCGCTATGCCGCGGAGCGGATCGAGATCAGAACTGACAGAATGGAGGTCTCCTCCGAGATCCTCGCCGAGAGTCGTCGGAAGAATCTGAAACTGGTCGAGGTTCCTATCCGTTCCCGTTACACCGCGTACTCGATGTCCAAAGGCCAGTCGTTATGGATGGGTCTCCGGACGCTCGGCCGACTCATTATTCACCGGATGGGCCGCTAATCCATGAGTTTGCTTGCCATTCAAATAATCATAGTGGCTATCGCCGCGGTCGCTCTGGGAGGAGCGATTCGTCGTTTTCGGAAACGCGAGATGTCGGTGCGGTGGCTTGCGCTATGGGTCATTCTCTGGGTTGGCGCTTCCGTCGTGGTTCTCGTCCCGAAGACCTCGGAGCGAATCGCCGCGATCCTCGGCGTCGGCCGCGGGGTGGATGTCGTCGTTTACCTCTCCATCGCGACGCTCTTCTATTTCATGTTTCGGATCATGACGCGGCTTGACCGCATGGAGCGGGAAATTACCAAAGTCGTCCGCGCCGCAGCGCTGCGTGACTCTGAAAAGAACGAATGACCCCGCGTGTTTCCATCATCATCGTCTCCTACAACCATGCGCGGTATCTCCGCGCGTGTTTTGCGTCGCTGGAGAAGATTGATTATCCCCGCGATTGCTTGCAGATAACGCTCGTTGATAATAAATCAGCGGACGACACCGTTCGACTGGCGCAAACGGAGTTGCTGGACTCGTCACTTCAGCGAACGATAAGCGGTCTTCCCGCGCGATTAATCGCCAGTCCGACCAACACCGGATTCGCCGGTGGCAACAACATGGCCATGCGCGAGGCAATAGAAGCTGGTTTTGATTATGTATTCCTTCTTAATCCGGACACCGAGGTCGAGCCAACCTTTCTGACTGAAGCGGTCAAGATGGCGGAGTCGGACTCGAAAATCGCCGCGGTACAACCGCTTCTTTTGCTCCATCCGGACACTGACCGCATCAACTCCATCGGCAATGCTATCCATTTTCTCGGTTTTGGATATTGCCAGGGATACCGTGAAAAATGGGATCCGCGCCGGATTCCAGAACTCGACGGACGGGACATCGCCACGGCCTCGGGCGCCGGTGTGCTGTTCCGATGCGAATCTCTCCGAAAGGTCGGCCTCTTTGACGAAACACTTTTCGCCTACCACGAGGATCTCGACCTTTCTTGGCGGCTGCGGCTTGCGGGGTTTCGTGTCGTCCTCGCCCCGAAGTCCGTCGTCTATCATAAATATGAGTTCTCGCGCTCGATCAAGAAGTATTACTGGATGGAGCGAAATCGCTATCTCGTCCACGCGAAGAATCTCAAGATCCCGACACTCCTCCTCATCGCGCCAGCCATGATCCTCATGGAGATCGGGTTGTGGCTTTTCGCCTTCCGATCCGGATGGTGGCGCGAGAAGACCCGCGTCGCAGCCTGGCTCTGGAATCCGCTCAACTGGCCGCCGATCCTTCGCGCGCGTCGGCAGATACAAAAAACGCGCGTCATTCCCGACCGCGATATCGTCAAATATTTCACCGCGGAAATTTCCTATCAAGAGATTTCCAACCCGCTTCTTAAATATGTCGGCAATCCGCTGATGAAACTGTATTGGGCGATAGTCCGTCCGCTCATCCGCTGGTGATCCAAATCACTGGCCAGGCGAAGGCGGTGAATACCGCGAGGATTCCCGCGACAAGAACTCCCGGAGCCCAGCGGTGTTTGATTCCCAAGAGCGATTTCCATCCACAAAGGAAGATGATCGGAAGGACTGACAGCACGAAGATCGGTTTGAGCGTTCCGCGTTCCAGGAACGGGTAGCGGACTGTGTAGTATATAAGCGCCGCGCCGGTGATGGCGACAAACAGCGCGAGGAGAAGATCCGCGTTTGCCGCGAATCGAGATAGGACCAGGCGGAATGCGGTCGCCAGGAGACCGACAAGCAGGATCGGAAGAAAAACCAGAGAAAAACGAAGCGTGGTCCAAGCCGCGGCGAATCGATCGGTTGTGACATAGCGGCCGCTTGTGGTGAGGATTTTTTTGTCCCCGGGCAGGATATTGTCGCGGTCGACATTCCCGAAAACATTGTCGTAATCACCGAAGGTTCCGGCGTAAAGGATGCTCAACATGCCGCGCGAACCAGAATCCCAGTAGGGTGTCTCCAAGATTGAACGATCAAATGATACATAGAATCGCCTGGGATGGGCGGATGCGGCGTCGACTGCCTTCTGTTCGAAATTATTCAGTCGCAGAGCCCCGCCAAGACTCTGTTCCCGATATGCCTGCCAAGGGAGAGCGAGCGGAATGGCGATGATCAGCATCGCGCCGAGTGTTCTCAAAGGCGCGGCCGATCGTTTGAGGATGGCGGTAACAATAAAAAAAGCGGCAAGAGAGGCCAGTAAGACAAGCGAGGTGAGTTTGGTGAGCATGGCCAAGCCCGCAAGGAGTCCGATCCATACGCCGTCCCTTGGGTTGAAACGGCCGGTGCGCGCGGTTCGAAGCGTCAGGATCAGGGCTCCGAGAATGAGGACATGCGCCAGGAGTTCGTTGGTGGTGTAACTTGAAACAAAAATCGCCGGAGGAAGCACGGCGATCGTCGCCGCGGTTGCCATTGCCAATCCTGGTTTTCGATACGCCTCCCAGGCCAGGTATCCAGCCAAGCCAACGAAAATTGTCCCCAGAACCGCTTGGAAAATTTGAACCGCGATCCATGGATCCTGCACTCCCAGGATCCGCGCCCAATTGAAGATTCCGGCAGAGATGATATAGAAAAGGGGCTCGTGCCAAGCCAAGTAGTTTTCGCTTGGAGCGGGCAATCGGCCGGAGTGGGCGATTGTTTCAATGTATGAAAGATGCGCGCCGCCGTCGTAGCCCCAGTAGGGGTTGTAGGCGAAGGCGTTATG
>MGDZ01000063.1:15442-37877 GCA_001791115.1 Candidatus Uhrbacteria bacterium RIFCSPHIGHO2_02_FULL_57_19 | reverse complement strand
TCGGCGAGATCGGGGAGGAAGCAGAATGAAAAACTATTCTCGGACACGAGGCGCGCGAGGTCGCGCCGCCTACCGGACACCATCGTCGTTCCGCATCAGGAAATCCATTAAGATTCAAACACGGCGGCCGTCACGGGCCGCTTAAACTATGCCCAAACAGCGTTCGGTGTTCGTGCTCTCGCTCGGCGGTTCGCTGATTGTTCCCAACGACGGCATCGACGTTTCGTTTTTGAAAAAGTTCCGCGAGATAATTCTTTCCCACGTGCGGAGAGGCGACCGGTTTATCATCATCTGCGGCGGGGGAGCGACGGCGCGCAGTTATCAGGCCGCGGCACGGAACATCAAAGGACTCACCCGCGATGATCTCGACTGGCTCGGCATCCACGCGACCCGCATGAACGCGCATCTGATGCGCACGATTTTCCGCGACTATGCCCATCCGGTGGTCATCAAAGATCCGACGCGGAAGATCAGTTGGCGCCAGCCGATTCTAATCGGCGCCGGCGGCAAGCCGGGACACTCCACAGACTACGACGCAGTTAAACTGGCGAGACAATTCGGCGGCAAACTGATCATCAACCTCTCGAACATCACCTACGTCTACGACAAGGATCCGCGGAAACACCGCGGAGCGAAGCCCATCTGCGAGATTTCCTGGAAAGAATTCCGGAAGCTTGTCGGCAACCGTTGGGACCCGGGCGCCAACCTGCCCTTTGATCCCATCGCCGCCCGTGGCGCCGAGCGACTGGGCATGCGGGTGATCATCACCGACGGCAAGAATATCCCGAATTTGAAACGAATCTTGACCGGGAAGAATTTCCAAGGGACTGTAATTTTCTGAAATGACCGCTGCCAGAATTCTCCGCCTTCTCCTCCACCCCTTGCGATCCGCGCTCCGCGGGCTTCGCCGTTTGTACGATTGGACGCTGTCGCTGGCCGACAAATCCTACGGCGCGACCGCGCTCTTTTTTCTGGCCGTTGCCGAGAGCTCGTTTTTTCCGGTGCCGCCGGATGTGCTCTTGATCGCGCTTACCGCCGGCCGGCCCAGGCGCTGGCTGCGTTTCGCCGTGATCTGCACCGCCGGGTCGGTTTTGGGCGGCGTCCTTGGTTACCTCATCGGCCGCGGCGCCTACGACCTCCTGGCCCGTCCGATCATCGAGTTCTATCAGTTTCAGGGAGCGGTCGGGGTCATTGAAACCAAATTCAAGGCCTACGCCTTCTGGGCCATTTTCACCGCCGCCTTCACGCCCATTCCCTACAAGGCCTTTACCATCTCGGCCGGACTTTTCAAAATTGAGTTCTGGACGCTCGTCCTGGCCTCAATCGTCGGCCGGGGGATGCGGTTTTTTCTGGTAGCCGGCCTGCTGCGCATCTTCGGCGAACCGATGAAGCGTTTCATTGACCGCTACTTCGACCTGCTGACTATTGTCTTCACCCTGCTTCTGGTCGGCGGGTTTATCCTTCTTAAAGTTTTTGTCGGGTCTTGAAACCCGCACCACTTTTGAGCCCATTTTGGCCCAAGGAAGACATTGAAAAATACGGTTTTCAGATCATTTCTTTTGAATAATTTACGCAGCGAACGCCATTTGCCATAAGTACGGCCTTGATATAGCTTTAGAGTTGAAGTCGAGAGCCAAGGAGGCGGGCAATGCCCTGGTTCCTGATCAAATTCAGGCGGTACGAGACCACTCCGGAAGGAAAGAAAGGCAGAGAGAAGGAGTCGTGGGAAGAGACCGTCGAAGCGCCGGATGCCGCTTTGGCAATAGCTTTGGCGGAAGAGATGGCCGGTACGGCCGCTGGAGAAGATGAGGACGTTCATTTCGACCTCGAAACTTACGTCGGTCGGAAGGGGTCGGCAGAGCGCGCTCACGCTCGGTGACTCGCGGGGCGGCATCTCGTGCCACCCACCCGCCCGGGACTTGACGTCCGGACGGGAGTTTTTTATACTGGGGGCGATAATTAAAGAGCCACAGACAGCGGCAGTCCGTTAGGGTATAGGGGATAGTGGATAGAACGGACTTAAATTGCCGCCGAGGCGAAACGTCGAATGCCGGGACGATGACCCCGTATTGGATCATTATCCTGTCTTTCGACAGCAAGCCGTCTGTGGATTTAACAGGCGGCTTTTTCTAAAGGTCGAATCTATGCCCAAAACTCGCGCGCAAAAAACGGAAACAGTGCAGAGCATCAAGGAGAAACTTGCCGGGATGCGCTCGGTGGTTTTTGCCAACTTCGAGCAGCTTCCGACCAAGGACATCGAGTCTGTCCGTTGGGAGTTGAAGAAGGCGGGCGCTATCTACACCGTGGCCAAGAAGACCTTGCTCCGACTGGCCTTCAAAGATGCCGGGGTCCAGGTGGATCCAAAAACCATTCCGGGAAACTTCGCCACGATAATCGGCACCGAGGACGAGGCGGCGCCGGCCAAGATCCTGGCCTTGTTTTCCAAGAATCACCCGGCGCTCAAACTCATCGCCGGCGTTCTCGAAGGAAAATTGCTCGACGCCGCCGGGGTCAAGGCCTTGGCCGCGCTTCCGGGAAAGAAGGAACTCCAGGCCCGGCTGGTCGGATCGCTCGCTTCTCCGATATCGGGATTGGTGAACGTGCTGGTCGGAAATCTTCGCGGGCTGGTCACAGTGCTTTCCGCAATTAAAGACAAGAAAACAGTTTAGTCGACTACGGACTACCGACTACTGACTACAGCTCGGCTGTAGACTGTAGTCCGCAGACTGTAGACCAATATTATGTCTGATGAAAAAACAATGGAGGTCCCGGCGAAGTTCAAAGACCTCGTCTCCGGGATCGAGAAGATGTCGGTCATCGATCTTTCGGAATTGGTCAAAGTGCTCGAAGAGAAATTCGGCGTTTCCGCCGCCGCTCCGGCCATGATGATGGCCGCAGCTTCGACCGCCGGGGCTGCCGCCCCCGCTGAGGAGCAGAACGCCTTCGCGGTGGAGATCATCGATTCGGGCGCCAACAAGATCGGCGTCATCAAAGTGATTCGCGAGCTCACTCAGATGGGCTTGAAGGATGCCAAGGACCTGGTCGACGCCGCGCCCAAGGTGCTCAAGGAAGGCGTGGAGAAGGCCCAGGCCGCCGAGTGGAAGAAGAAGCTCGAGGAAGCCGGCGCGAAAGTGACCCTGAAATAGCAAGAAAAGACAAATAAACCCCGCCGTCGGCGGGGTTTTTGCGTATGTTCCAAGTCTACAGATGATTTAACGGCAGCGAGTAGATCACCGAGCCATTCAAGAGATAGAGTGTTTTTTTCGATTCATCCACGGCCATGTCGGAGAGAGATTCGAACTTGGGTGAGGTATATTGCGCGACCAGGGCGCCGGTCTCCTTGACCAGGACCACTACCCGTTTGGTCTCCGGCACCAAGAGATAGAGGAAGGCGCCGCCCGGCGGAGCAATTAGGCGGACGATGGATTTTAGCGTCGGCTCCAGCCGCCCGGGGGTAAAATCGGTTTTTTCCCCCAGATGGTATTTGAGAATTTTTCCGGAAGATGTGCCGACGAACACCGATCCGTCAATGGCGATTGACCGACCGTCATGCAGATCATCAGATCCGGATTTCACCCAGGGCGCGCCCGGGCCGTAACCCTTACCAGAGCGATTGTGACGGGTGATTGTTGAATTTTCCGCATCAAGGGTGTAAAGGCGATCGTTCCAGACGGCTTCTGCAGCTGAACGGCCGCTTTCAAAATCCAAGGGCATGGCGGCCAATACCTCGGGATTTTCCACTGAAGTCTCCTTTCGCAATTCGCCGGCATCCTCTTCCAAAAGTTGGGTGAAGCGGTCCAAGGTTTCCTGTTGTTTTTTGGTTTTGACCGGCAGGGCGGCCACCAGAACCCGGGCTTCGTCGAGCAGCGTCCAGGCCCGCGAGGAATCGGAATAGATGGCGCTGGCTTCAATGGCGTCGCGCTTGTCTTCTATGGCGGAAATTCTAGCGGCGTCGGCGGCGGCCTTGTCGTTTTTAATTTGCGTTCCGGCCAGGACGACCACGCTTCCGGCGAAGGCCAGCCCCAACCCGATGGCGCCGAGGAAAGCGATCCGTGCCGGCGAGGGCATGGTTCTTAGACCTGATTTTATCGAACCGATTGAAGAGAGAGCGTTCTTTCTGATGGCCGCCAGTTCTCTGCCGCGGGCGTCGTCCTTGTTGGTGGCGATGACCAGCAGACTGCGCCAGACGGCGGCTTCCCCCAGAACAGCTCCGCGCGAGGCGGCGGCCAGGAGCCGCAAGAGGTCGGCGCCGCGATCAAACGCGGCGCGTACTCCGCGGCTGGCCAGCGACCGGACGGGAGAAGCCCCTTGTGCCGGCGCCCTGGGACGTTTCCCGGCGCGGGAGGCGAAGAATTCCCGGATGGTCCTGAGCAGGGGAATATGAAGAGCCGGGTTCAGCATCCGTTCCGTGTGAGTGGCTTGATCCAGAAGGTCGTCCAGCGAATCCATGGACGGAGCCGAGGCGAAATCCGGGAGCGTCTGGCGGCCGCGGACCGAAGCCGGTTTGACCACGAAGGCCGCCAGTGAGACCGAGGGAGAGAGGTCGGTCAGTGCGGAAAGGATGGTTTCCCGGGCTGCTTCGGGATCGGCGTGTGCCAGAATGCGGGAAAGATGGTCCCGGGCGATGTAGTCGAAGATGCGCCGCCCGGCCAGCAGGAGCGAATCGCGGCTGCTCAAGCCGCCGACCACCAGCGAAGAGAACAGGGCGCCGCTCTCCGCGTCGGTCGGGGGCAGAAGTTCCGAGGCCTCCAGCGTTTTCCCGTCGCGGTGGACGCGCAGCGCGCTGGCATTGCGTCCGGAAAGGGCGATCTGCACCCCGGAGGAGATGGCCGCCAGAGCTGAGATTTCTCCGCCATCGGCGGAGACCTTTCCCGATTTTTTGGCTTCGGAGACCGCCCGGTTCAGGTCGCCGAGCAGTTGGGCGGCCCGGTCGTCAAAAGAGACGCCCTCCCTGGGCGCGCTTCGGCCGGCGGCCGTCTCTATGGCCAAAAGCAGCCCCTCCGCGTCGCGCGGATTCTCGGCTTCGACGAAGCCGAAAAGGCGTCCGGGCACGCCGGGAGAAATGTCCAAGGAAACGTGAAACGAACGGACCGGAGAGATCCGTTGGAGGTTTCTGGACACTGGCTCAAGGACTAGCGACTGGCCTTCCATACTAGCGGAGGCGTCAGGTGATTGACCGCCCCTTGTTGCCACCATTATACTGTACTGTAAGCCCATCACAAGGTCTGGTTTCCAAGCATGTCCCGTTCATCGTCAGGACTTGAACACCTTTTTGGTTCACTGACCCGGATCAAAGTACTCCGGCTTTTTTTGCGTGATCCCCAGACGCCTTTTTACGTCCGCCAGATGGCCCGGGGAACCCGCTCGCACATCAATGCCGTCCGCCGGGAACTGCAGAATCTGGAACGGCTGGGCGCGGTGCGAGCGGAGCAAGCCGTCGTTGATACCGAGAATCCGATCCGCGGTCCGGCTTCCCAGAGAAAGTATTACCGGCTTAATCCCGGCTTTGTCCTGCTTCCCGAACTGCGAGCGCTGATTACCAAAGCCGATTTGCTTCTCGAGCAGTCCATCGCCCGCAAACTGCACGGTTTGGGGTCGGTTTCCTACCTGGCTTTGACCGGCCGGTTCGTGGGCGATCCCCTGAATCAAACCGACATGCTGGTGGTCGGGAGCGTCAATCGCCGCCGCCTGCGCGAGATGGTCCGAAGTTTTGAGTCGGAGCTGGGCCGCGAGCTAAATTACACGGTGATGACCTCCAAAGAGTTCAAATATCGCAAGGATGTTACCGACCGTTTTCTTTACTCCATCCTGGAAGGCAAGCGGGTGGTGCTGGTGGACCTGCCTGCCGGCAGGCAGGGTCGCGCCGCCGGCGGAATTCTGGTATGATGCTGACTGTCGAGGTTTCCGACCCGGAAGGGGCGGAGGTTCGGTTGATACGGGAGGGGATTGTCCTGCGCCGGGCGGCTGCCCAAGGAAAGGGGGAAACCCTGCGGCTTATCTCCCGCGTTCTCCGTCCGGCCGACAGATCCGCGCTTTCCTCGGTGGTCGTGGCTATGGCCGGCGGTACCTTCTCTCATATCCGCGGGGCGGCCGCCGCGGGTAACGCGCTGGCTTTGGTCCTGGCCGTACCGGCGGCCGGAATCCGCGGCCAGCTGCCCGAGACAAGAGACGGTCTTCGAAAGCTGGAGCGGCGTGTCCGCCGGCTGACTAAGACAACCATTGTCAGACCGGCCTATTCTCGGGAGCCCAACATAACCGTAAAAAAATCTTACTCACTTACTATTTAACAACTATGAGTCCGTCCGTTGGATTCCTGGCCACCTGGAGCGACATCCTCACTGCGTCGTTCCAGAATTTGTGGCTCTCCGTCGTGCAGTTTTTACCGCGGCTCCTCGGAGCCCTGGTGGTCGTCATTCTGGGGTGGCTGGTCGCCGCCGCGCTGGGCAACCTGGCCGCGACCGTCATTAAGTTCATCAAGATCGATGAACTGGCCGATCGGCTGGATTTAAAAAAAACAGCCAAGCGCGCCGGCGTTGATCTGTCCGTATCCGGGCTGATCGGATGGCTGGTCAAGTGGTTCCTGATTCTCGCCTTCTTCATCACCGCGGTCGACATCCTCGGGTGGACGCAGGTGAACGTCTTCCTGAACCAGGTGGTACTCTACCTCCCGAACGTGGTTATCGCGGTTGTGATTCTCCTCGCGGGAATCCTGCTTGGGAATTTCGTGCACGATCTGGTTGACGCCTCGCTCCGGACCGCCAAGCTCGGCTCGGCCGACTTCCTCGCGGGAGTGGCCAAGTGGTCGGTGATGGTGTTTTCCGCCATGGCGGCGCTGGTCCAGCTCGGGGTTGCTTCGCAGCTCATCCAGATTCTCTTCACCGGGCTCGTGGCCATGTTGGCCATCTCCGGGGGCCTGGCTTTCGGTCTCGGCGGCCGCGATCACGCGGAGCGGTTCCTGGAGAGGGTACGGAAGGATTTGTCGGAATAGGTTATAGGTTGCAATAGGCCCGTTCCGCGGCATCGCGGGGCGGGCTTTTCGTTCAAATAGGCCTGTGATAGAGTGGGATCGACAATCCGTATGAAAGGCATCAGCGACAAGGCGAAATACCGCCTCCTCGAGATTTTCCCGGGCGCGACGGTGTGGGTCACCCTCCTCGGAGCGGTGGCGCTTTCGTTTTTTCAGCCGCTCGCGGCCATCGTGTTCATCATCGTGTTCGACCTCATTTGGTTTTTCCGCGTCGCGGTGTTTCTCGCGCATCTTTTTTCCGCTTGGCGGAAGTACCGGAGCACCGGCCGCACCGACTGGATGACGCGGCTCGCCTCGGAGCCGAACTCCGACCGCCTGTTTCATCTGGTGTTTCTCCCCACCTTTCACGAGGACATCGGCGTGATCCGGACGACCTTGAGGAGTCTCGCGGCGACCGCTTATCCCAAGGAACGCATGCTGGTGGTGCTCGCCGGCGAGGAACGGGACGCGAAGCGGTTTCTCCGGAACGCGGACATCGCGCGGAGGGAATTCGGAAACGCCTTCGGCCAGTTCCTCATCACCCTGCACCCCGCGGATCTTCCGGACGAAATCCCCGGCAAGGGGTCGAACCTGCACTGGTCCGGGCACCGCGCGCGGGAGCTCGTCGACCGTCTGGGCATTCCCTACGGAGACGTAATCGTTTCCACCTTTGACATCGACACCGTGGTCCACCCGCAGTACTTCGCGTACCTCTCCGCCCAGTTCCTCTCTTCTCCGCGGCCGACGCGCACCTCGTTCCAGCCCATCGCGCTCTACAACAACAACATCTGGGAGTCGCCCGCGCCGGTCCGGATCGCCGCCTTCGGCACCACCTTCTGGATCATGACCGAGCTCTCCAAGTCCGATCACTTGATCACCTTCTCCTCGCACTCCATGTCGTTCCGCGCGCTCGTGGACGTGGGGTTCTGGCAGAAGGACATCGTAACCGAGGACTCCCGCATCTTCCTCCAGTGCCTCACTCACTACCACGGCGATTACACGGTCACTCCGCTCTACCTGCCTGTGTCCATGGACGCGGTTTCCTCGGGTACCTATGTTCGCAGTCTCGTCGGGCTTTACCGCCAGATGCGGCGGTGGGCGTGGGGAGTCGAGCATTTTCCGTATCTGGTTTGGAACCTGGGGCGCGACCCGCAGACGCCTTTGGGCGTCAAGTTCAAATACATCTGGAACGCCTGGGAGGGCATGTTTTCTTGGGCCACGGCTCCGGTCATTATTTTTCTGATGGGACGCTTGCCGCTTTGGGTAGCCGGGGGAACCATGCGCGAGGTGGCCTTGGTGGAGAACGCTCCTTTCACTCTGGAGTGGATTATGAACGCTTCGATGATCGGCGTAATGGTCTCGGCCGCGCTCTCGCTCTTACTCCTGCCCAAGCCGCCGGCGCGCTTCACTCCGGCGCGGAGAGTCATCATGCTCGCCCAATGGATGCTCCTGCCGGTAACCTTCATTATTTTCGGCGCGGTGCCGGCCATTGACGCCCAGACCCGGCTCCTGCTCGGACGCTACATGGGGTTCAATGTGACTGAGAAGGTCAGAAGCAGGCGTGCGGGAGAACCGTCACTTGCGGAAGCCGTGGGAGTGTAAGAAGGGACTCGGGGCGAGATTTTCGCTCTCCTTGCTCGGAACTCGGATCCTCCCCCGCCTGCCTGCCGGCAGGCAGGCCAAGGCGGGGTCGGACCGCGCTCGCGATCCACGGCCGCAATCGTCCAGTGATCGCTCGCGCTTCCTCAGACAGCCGAGCTTCTTCGATCGAAAATCTCGCCCCGAGTTAGGGGGGACTGGAGGTTACTAAAATGGCACGCGTCTCCATCCACATCGTTGCCTGGAATAGCATGCGCTACCTTCCCGATGCGCTCCGCTCGATCTTCGAGCAGACGTATCGGGATTTTTCGGTGATCGTGGTGGACAACGGTTCGTCCGACGGGGTCGAGGAGTGGGTCCGGAATCATTTTCCCGAGGTGATCATCCTCCGCAACACCAAGAACCTGGGTTTTGCCCGAGCCCACAACCAGGCCATCGCTTTGGCCCGGAGTATCTGGGAAAAGTCGCCCCCCGGAGGCGAGCCGCTGGTGCTGGTGACCAACCCGGACATCGTGCTCACTCCGACGTTTTTAGAGACCATGGTGCGCGCCGCCGATTCCCATCCGGAGACAGGATCGCTCGGGGGAAAGCTGCGGAAGATTTTTTCTCCATCCTCCGAGACCGGCCAGCCGCTGTATTCAAACATCATCGACACCACCGGATTGCGCCTGTACCGTTCGAGAAGGTTCGTCGAGCGCGGAGCCGGGGAGGAGGATCGGGGGCAGTTTGACCAGGCCGGGCCGGTGTTCGGGGTTTCCGGCGCGCTGGCGTTCTATCGGCTCTCGGCGTTAGAGGCGGCCCGATATGACAACGAATACTTCGACGACGATTTTTTTGCTTACAAGGAAGATGTGGACCTGGCCTGGCGGCTTCAGCTTCTGGGTTTCGATGCTCGGTACGAGTCGAACGCGCTGGCTTACCACTGGCGCGGGGCCTACGGGAGCGAGAAGCGGGGAGTAGGGAAAGCCATCCGCGAGCGGAAGATCAAGTCACCCGTGGTGAACTTTCTATCTACCCGGAACCAGTGCCTGCTCCTCATCAAAAACGACGAGCGGGCCAACCTCTTCCGCCATTTGCTGTGGATTCTCCCAGCCGAACTCGGTCGCTTCCTCTGGGTCCTCCTCCGTGAACCGGCGACGCTCAGCGCCTACCTTGATTGCCTCCGCTTGCGCCCAAAGATGAAAACCAAACGCGCCGCCGTCTTCGCCAAACGCCAGCGCTCGGCGGCGGACATCCGAAAGTGGTTTGTGTGATTATGGATCTGCGAGAATTCATCCTGAAACAACTCGGTCTTGAAGTATCACAATACAAACGCATTGCGGTTTTTATTGATTTTGGCAATGTCAATTACTGGTTTGAAGAAGATCGCCGCGATGTAGCTGGGAATCAACTCGCGAAGGATCAAAAACTTATTGTCGATATCGATAGCTTGGCATCTTTTGTAAATAGTTTCGCCGATCACGCGCGGTTTTATTACGGAACCGATCAACAAAAAACCTCAAGTCTCCACCTAATTCGAAAGGCGCGGGGTCATTTTGTCGTAGTATCCAAACAGATCCAGTGGATTCGACATTATCTCGATGAGAATGAAGTTCCTCAAGCCGGTCGGTTAGTCGAGCAAGATCAGCGAGGAAAATTTATTAGGTTGCCGAAGTGTAACTTCGATGTCGAGATATGTGTAGACGCGATTCGTCGAATTGAAAAGTATGATACCTTCTGCCTTTTTTCTGGAGACAGCGACTTTGCTCACCTGCTGAGATTTTTAAAACGTAACGGTAAGAAATGCATTCTAGTAAGCGCCGGACACGTAGCGCACGATCTTTCGGATCAGGCAGACCATCATATTCGCGCTCAGTCCATCAAATCATTAGTGACGAAACTTAAAACCCCGCGCATTGCTGGGCGGGGTTTGGATATCGGATCCGCCTCCGGCGGACAGGGTAGTTTTTAGGCTACTATAATAGAATATCAAGAGAAGGGCAGCCTGGCAAGGTGACTGGGGATAACTTTTCTAGAATATGAGTGCAACGAGGAGCGACAAAAAGGCGGAATTTTTTGAGGAATATTTCCAGGATCTTTTTCGAACGTTTAAGGCAGGTGACGCCACCGAGCTTAGTTTTTATGCTGATTTGAAAAAACTTCTGGAGGAGTTTTCCGGCGAAGGGTCGCATGTTACTACGAATCCTAAACGGACTGAGGCCGGCAACCCCGATTTCCGAGTTTTTACCAAGAAAGGAGAGATCGTCGGATACGTTGAGGCAAAACCGCCGACGGCGACGGATTTGGACGAAATCGAGGATTCGGAACAGCTGAAGCGTTA
The DNA here is from genome assembly GCA_001791115.1 of Candidatus Uhrbacteria bacterium RIFCSPHIGHO2_02_FULL_57_19. GTDB lineage: Bacteria > Patescibacteriota > Patescibacteriia > 2-12-FULL-57-11 > 2-12-FULL-57-11 > 2-12-FULL-57-11. The sequence continues at coordinate 26,952 of MGDZ01000063.1, read as the reverse complement.
TCGGGAAGCCTTTCCGAACTTGATTCTTACTAATTTTTTTGAGTTCCGGTTGTACAGGGACGGAAAACTTACGCAAAAAGTGCTCCTTGGGCGGCCGTTTGTGATGCACGAGTTACGGTTGCCGTCGCCCGTGGAACATTCGGAGGATTTTGTTCAACTGCTTGAAAAATTTTTCTCATTCTCCACTCCGCGGGTCATCTCCGCGAAAATGCTGGCAATTGAGCTGGCTAAGCGCACTCGTTTTCTTCGTGACCAAGTCATCATTGAGGAACTCAAGGCGGCGATGGGAGACGAGGAGAATACGCTCTACGGCTTCTACCGCGCATTCAAAGAGCATCTCATCGAGTCGCTTTCCGTCGAACGGTTCGCGGATCTCTACGCCCAAACGATCACGTACGGCCTCTTCGCCGCGCGCATGCGCTGCGAAGAAGACTTCAACCGCGAAATCGCACATAGGTGCATCCCGCCAACGGCCGGTATTCTCCGCGATCTTTTCCGATACATCTCGTCGAAAGACATCCCGGTGTCCATGGCATGGATCGTGGACGATATCGCCGAAGTTCTTGCGGTGGCAGACGTCAAAAAGATCATGGAGCGTTTTTACGCGGAAGGAAAAGGCCGTGACCCCGTCGTGCATTTCTACGAGACGTTTCTTGCCGAATACGATCCCAAGGAGCGCGAGCGCATGGGCGTTTACTACACTCCCGAGCCGATCGTCGGTTACATCATTCGTTCGGTTCATGCCTTGCTCAAGGAGCATTTTGCCAAGGAGGATGGTTTTGCCACGCCTTCGGTCACCGTTCTCGACCCCGCCGCGGGCACGCTCACCTTCCCCGCGGAAGCCATGCGTCTTGCGGTCGAGGAGTTCAAAAGCAAATACGGCGATGGCGGTTTACCAAAGCTGGTGAAAGAACATTTTCTCGAACACTTCTACGCGTTCGAGCTCATGATGGCGCCGTACGCCATTGGACATCTCAAGATAAACTTCGTTCTGCAAGAGCTGGGATATGAGCTTTCGGGTAATGAGAAATTTAGACTTTTCCTCACCAACACTCTCGATTTCCGCCGCGAATCGCACCAAGTCAACACCGCTGGCGTCATGGAACGTTCGCTTGCTCGCGAATCGCAGGAGGCGCTTAAAGTAAAAGAAGAGGCGCCGATCATGGTGATCATCGGGAACCCGCCCTACTCCGGCGTTTCCGAGAACAAAGGGGAGTGGATTTTGAAACAGATCGAGAATTACAAATACGTAGACGGGAAACCTCTGGGAGAACGGAAAACCTGGCTGCAGGATGACTACGTGAAATTTTTCCGTTTCGCGCAGTGGAAAATCGAGCAGAACGGTCAAGGCATTCTCGGATTCATCACCAACCACGCCTGGCTAGATAACCCGACCTTCCGCGGCATGCGGCAGTCATTAATGCGGACGTTCGATGATCTTTATGTTCTTGATCTTCACGGGAGCACGCTGAAAAAGGAAAAAACACCGAGCGGCGGCAAGGATGAAAATGTTTTCAGCATTCAGGCCGGGGTCGCTATTTCATTGTTCGTGAAGCGTGCCGGCAATACGGGAAAGAAGCGTGTCTTTCACGCTGAACAGTTCGGACTGCGTGAAAAGAAATACGAGTGGCTTGAAAAACACGACTTCACCAACACGAAATGGACGAAGCTCGAACCCACAACCCCGTATTACTTTTTTGTGCCGCGTGAAGAGAAGGGGAGGGAGAAGTATGAGAGTTACCCGAAGATTACGGACATCTTTCCAGTCAACAGCACTGGGGTGCTTACCGCGCGTGATGAGTTTGTCACTGACTTCAACCGTCAATCGCTTGAGGCAAGGATCAGAATTTTCGTTGACCCAAAGAACTCCGACGAGCAGGTGAAGCAAATGCTGAACCTACGAGAAAATTACGCCTGGCGAGTTTCGCAGGCAAGGAAAACACTGCAAGAAGAAAAAGACCTTAGTAAATACTATACAAAAATTCTCTACAGACCGTTTGATGAGCGGGAGATATTTTTTCATCCAGCAGTTGTTTGGCGTACTCGGACGGAGGTCATGCAGCACATGCTCCGTCCGAATTTGGCTTTGTGTATTGGTCGAGCTGGTGCAGTGACGGGTAACAAGATCTGGGATATCGTATCGTGTTCTGGTTTGATGACAGATTTTAATCTCTATCGCAGAGGCGGTAATCTTCTTTTTCCTCTCTACCTATATTCTGGTAATCAGCCCGGGCAGAAGAATTTGCTTGAAGTTCGCAAGGTGGGGAAAAAGATATCCAACATCTCCGATGGGGTTTTGGAGTCGTTGAAGAAAAATTTTAGCAGACAACCGGCGGCTGAAGACATACTCTATTACATCTACGCAATTTTGTACTCGCCGACCTATCGAAAGCGGTATGAAGAATTTTTGAAGATTGATTTTCCGCGCATCCCTTTCACCGATGATGAGGCCATATTCAAGAAACTCGCCGGATTGGGCGAACGGCTGGTACAGTTGCACCTTCTGAAATCACCCGAGCTCAACGCGCCAATCGTGAAATTCTTCGGCAAAGACGGGGGTATGGTCAAAGCGCGCAAATTCAGGGACAATCGCGTGTACATCAACGACGAGCAGTATTTCGATGGCGTCACGCCGGAGATGTGGAAATACCAAATCGGCGGCTATCAAGTTCTCGACAAATGGCTCAAAGACCGCAAAGGCCGTGCGCTTTCATCCGAAGACATCAAACACTACTGCCGCGTGGCGACCGTGATTGCGAAGACAATCGAACTACAGGATGAGATTGATAAATTGACGAAATGGGTATAGGCTTAGCAATTCACTTATGGAAAACGTACTCGTAATGTTTGAAAGGGGTGCCTTTTGGATCGAAGAGGAATATCCCTCTGGTTACTATCGCCTCGGTATCACGCAGGAACTGATGCATTGGTGGCAGAAGATGGAGGGTGTCCAGATAACGGTATTTTCAAAAGAAGTAGCAGTAAAATTTTTGCTGCCGATATTAAAAAGGAAGAAAAAAATCTACGAAGAGAAAAGACACTGGCCAGAGGAGGAACTTCTAACCAGTTTGCTTTCAAAAGAACAACAAAATTTCGAGAATTACTTGGAGCATCTCGATCGGGAAGTGGAAGAGCTTTCTAAAATTGGATTCCATAACTAATGGACCTCTCGATTATCATCCTGAACTATAAATCCCGCGGGCTGCTCAAAGAGTGCCTGCGGGCCATCCGCTGGGCGCGGCCGCAACTGTCGCTCGAGATTATTGTCGTTGACAACGCCTCGGGCGATGGGACGCCGGAGATGGTGCGGCGCGAGTTTCCGGACGTGCGGCTCATCGAATCTGACCGCAATCGGGGGTACGCCGGCGGTAACAACCTGGGTATCCGTGCCGCGACGGGTCGATATGCGATGATCATGAATCCGGACATCATTGTAAACGAAGGATCGCTCGAAGGGCTGGTGGCGCACTTGGACGCGCATCCGGAGATCGGGCTCATCGCTCCCAAGCTCACCAACCCCGACAGGTCGCTCCAGTATTCCTGCTACCGCTTTCCGACCCTGGGCATTCCCTTTTACCGTCGCACGCCGATCGGCCGCCTGCCCTTTGCCCGGCGCGCCGAAGCGCATTACCTGATGACTGATGCCGACCGTTCGGCTCCGCTCGAAGTCGATTGGCTTCTGGGGGGCGCAGTCGTCGCTCGGCGCGAAGCGCTGGAACGCGTCGGCCTCCTCGACGAGCGTTTCTTCCTGTATTTTGACGATGTGGACTGGTCGCGCCGGTTTTGGGAGGCGGGATGGAAAGTCGTCTATCTACCCTCCGTGTCCATGGTCCACTTCCATCAGCGGGCCTCGGCCGAAGCGCGCTGGTGGGCCATCATGGGCAGCAAGACCGGGCGCATCCACCTGCTTTCCGCAGCGAAGTACTTCTCCAAATACCGCGGACAACCGAACCCGCGTTTGTCGACGACTACCGACTACGGACTACCGACTACAGCTCGAGCCGTAGACCGTAGTCTGTAGACTGTAGACCATCCTGTGCCCCACGAGCATTTCAAAATCAAATCATCCGGAATAGTTCCCGCGCCGCCACCCCGCCACGACGGGGCGGGTCCTCCGGCGCCATCACCCCGCCACGGCGGGGCAGGTCCGCGAGCGCGGCGTAGACCTTTTCGTTTCCCAAAGGGGATCATTGTCATTGTCATCGTCATTCTTTTCGCCATGGCGCTCGCGGCTTTGGGAGCGGACGCGGCCATTCAAGCACAAGGCGGTAAAAAGGATCTGGAACGGGCCGAGGCACTGCTTCGCACCGGGGATTTTGCCGGAACCGACGCCGCCCTCTCCTCGGCCGAAACCAAGTTTTCGCGCGCCCGCTCGGAGATCATCCCTTACAAGATTCTCCTCCCAGTTCCCTGGATCGGCAGACAAGTGTCCGCCACCGATGACCTCCTCACCTCGGGCATCGAAGCCACTCGGGCCATTCGTTCCGCGGTCGGCGTGCTGTCAGAGGTGCTCAAGGTGGCTGGCGGAGACCTGGGACAGCTTCTTCCGGAGTCCGGCACTTTCGCCAGTCTTACTCCGGTTCAAAAACGGGAGATTCTGGCTAAGCTACTTTCCGTCGGCCCGTCGTTGCGCGAGGTGCGCGAGGCCATCCTCCGCTCGCGCGCCGCCTTCGATCATATTCCTAAAACCGGCCTGGCCGCGCCGCTCCGGCTGGCCATCATTCCTTTCGGCGAACGCCTGGATATCCTTGAAGGCACACTGGCTCCTCTGGCGCCGCTGGCCGAGGTGCTGCCGCGAGTGGCCGGCTATCCGGTTCCCCGCACCCATCTCTTCCTGCTCCAGAACTACACCGAGATCCGTCCCTCCGGCGGGTTCATCGGTTCCTTCGGCATTGTCAAAGTCGCTGATGGGGATCTGGTTTCTTTTGATACTCATGACGTCTACAGTTTGGATAATCCGGCCACTGGACGCGTTGCCGTCAAACCGCCTGCTCCGCTCGCCAAATATCTTGGAGTCAAAACTTGGTTTTTCCGCGACTCCAACTGGTCTCCTGATTTTCGCCAGGCCGCCGAGGAAGCCATCCGCGCTTACGACCGGGAAGTGGCCGCTGCCCGGCTCAATTTTCCGCCGGTGGATTCGGTCATCGGCATGACGCCCAGGGTGGCCGAGGACCTGCTCCGCCTGGTCGGACCGATCACTGTATCCGGCGTGACCTTCACCCCGGAGAATCTGGTGGACGAACTGGAGTACCAGGTGGAGTTGGGTTTTCTTGAAACCGGCCTGCCGCCGGCCCAACGCAAGGAGATTCAGGGCGAGCTGGCCGGAGAATTGCTGCGGCGTCTGACCTCGCTTCCCGTCGATCGCTGGCCGGAGATTCTGCGCATTCTGGGCGATGGCCTGCGCGAAAAGCGGATCATGATTTACGACCGGGATCCATCCGTCCAGGAACGCTACCAGGCCTTTGATTGGGCTGGACGAGTCAAAGAGACGTCGGGAGATTTCCTGATGGTCGTGGACGCCAATTTGGCCAGTCTTAAAACCGATGCTGTCGTCGACCGAACCATCGGCTATCGCATCTATCCCGACGAATCAGGAGCTCTGCACGGCGTGGCCACCATCACTTATAAAAACAACGGTTCCTTTACCTGGAAAACCACTCGTTATCGCACCTACACGCGGATCTACGCTCCGGCTGGTTCGCGCTTCTTACGCGGCGAGGGCGCCATGGAGAACGACAAGATCCTCGATCCGCGGCGCAGGCCGGGAACCTACGACGCCGAAGAGGAGCTGGGCAAGGCGGTTTTCGGGGCGTTCGTTTCCGTTGAGCCCGGAGAAACGCGTTCGCTGACCTTTGAGTACCTGCTTCCCGACAGCATTGGTGACGGTGTCAGCGGCGGCCGCTATACCCTGTTGGCGGAGAAACAGCCGGGAACATCCGGTCATCGGTTGACTTTAGACCTCGATTTTGGTAAGAGGGTCGTGCGCGCGGCGCCGCCAGAGGATCCACGGGAGTTCGGCGACGCGCGGTATCGGTTCGTCACGGATTTAAGAATTGATCGGCAGTTTGTCGTCGGATTTTGACCCTCTTTCCATGCTCGTCAAAAAAATCGGCATCGATCTCGGCACCACCAATGTCGAGGTCTACGTTCCCAAAAAAGGAATCATCATCAACGAACCGTCGGTGGTGGCTATTTCCACAACCGACAAGAAAGTGCTGGCCGTGGGCAAAGAGGCCAAGGAAATGATCGGCCGCACCCCGGAATACATCGTCGCCCACCGGCCGCTCAAGGACGGAGTGATTGCCGACTATCGGACCACCGAAGCCATGCTTCGGTATTTTATTAACAAGTCGTTGGGCGGTTTCCGTCTGTTCAAACCGGAGGTGATGGTGGCGGTACCCGGCGGCATCACTTCCACCGAGCGCCGGGCAGTGATTGACGCCACCCTGGCCTCCGGCGCCCGCTCGGTCTACATCATTAAAGAACCGATCGTCGCCGCCATCGGATCGGGCATTCCCATCGGCAGCGCCTACGGCCACATGATCGTCGAGATCGGCGGGGGAACCATCGAGTGCGCGGTGATTTCCTTGGGCGGGGTGGTGGCCTCGTCCTCGGTGCGCATCGGCGGCAACAAGTTGGACCTGGCCATCATGGAACACGTGCGCCGTAAGCACGGCTTGGCCATCGGCGAGCGCACTGCCGAGGAGGTGAAGATTCAGATCGGGAGCGCGCTGTACCTGCCGGAGAAACTGAAGATGGAGATCAAGGGGCGCGACATGGTATCCGGCCTTCCCAAAGTCATCACCGTGACCTCTGATGACGTGACCGATGCCATCCAGAACGAACTTGAGGGCATCATCCAGACGGTCAAAGAAGTGCTCCACGTCACTCCTCCGGAACTTTCAGCCGACGTCATGGACAAAGGGATGATTCTTTCCGGCGGATCGTCGCAGTTGCGAAATTTGGCTGAACTCCTTTCCCAAGCCACGGGCGTGCCGGCTTACGTCGCCGACGAGCCGATGTTCGCGGTGGTCAAGGGCGTGGGCATCGCGCTGGAGAATTTGGAGAGTTACAAGCGGTCGTTCCTGGCGGCGCGGTAACCATTACGAACTACAAATGAGTACGAATGTACGAACCAGATGCATTCGTACATTCGTAAAAGTTAGTAGTTCGTAATAGTTTATGATTTTAGGAATCGACGCATCGCGCGCGACGCGGACGGAGAAAACAGGAGTGGAGTGGTACGCCTGGAATATCATCCAGGCCATGGCGCGCGAGATGCCGGAGGGATGGCGCGTGCGGATGTATTCCGAGGGGCCGATCACGGATCTGCCCGATCGCTGGAAATCCCGTCCGCTGCCCTGGCCTCCGCGGATTCTCTGGAGCCAGATTCGGCTGGGAGTCGAGCTTCTCACGCGTCCGCCGGACGTTTTTTTTGTTCCGGCGCATGTCTTGCCATTCGTCCATTCGTCGCGGTCGGTCGTCACAATTCATGACATCGCATTTCGGACACTTCCCGAGGCCTACAATAGGAAATCGAGATGGTATCTGGATTTGACCACGCGCTTCGCCATGTCCCACGCGACCAGAATCATTGTTCCGTCGGAGGCCGTGGCGCGAGACCTCCACGAGTATTACGGAGCGCCGGAGAGCCGCGTCTGGGTTATCCCGCACGGGCCGGGGATCGTCAGCGCAGAGCACCCGCGTCCAACCTCGGATTCCACCCACGGTCATATTCGTACGAATATGGCAGGGGAAGTGTATTTCGTGGCGATTGGGAGAATTGAGACGAAAAAAAATACCGCGCGGATAGTGGAGGCCTATGCCCGGGCGCGGGAGAAGTCGGATGCCGTTCGAGGGATGAAGCTCGTGATCGTCGGCGGCAGGGGAGTGGGAGCGGAGGAAACGGATCGGGCCATTGCCCGATCGGGAATGTCCGAGCACATCATTCGGACCGGCCATCTGCCAGCGGACGAAGTGTGCGCTCTCCTCGCCAATGCACGCGCGCTCATCTTTCCTTCGCTTGCCGAAGGATTCGGGATGCCGATAGTGGACGCCATGGCGCTGGGCGTGCCGGTCATCACCTCGAAATTCCACGCCGCGGAAGAAGTCGCCGGAAACGCCGCATTGCTGGTCGATCCAAAAAACATCAACGAGGTCGCCGAGGGAATCGTCCGGCTGGCCGAGGACGACGCGTTTCGGATGTCTCTTATCAACAAAGGTAAGTCGCGTTCCGAGGATTTTTCATGGGCGAAAGCTGCGAGTGAGACTTGGAAGATTATTATAGAAGCATTGATTTGAAATAAATTGGCAGCTATGTCGCGGCGGGTTTTTATCTTAGCAATCACTGCTGTTGTTATTGTCTCCTTTGCGGTTCGTGTTTTTCGTATCGGTGACAGTTCGCTGGGCTGGAATCAAGACGATCTGATGCGGGCATACGACGCCTACGCGCTTCTCTCCACTGGCGCCGATCATCGCGGAAACCGTTGGCCGATTTTTTTTGAAAGCTTTGATGCGCAACACGACTCCTTATTGTCCCTCTATCAATATTTGGTGTTGCCCGCCGCCGCTCTTTTTGACGGTCCATCGCCTCTGGCAACGCGAATAACATCCATTGCGCTTGGTTTGATGGGAATCATTGCCGCGGCGTTCCTTTTCTTGGAAATTACCAGAGATCGTCGAGTAACACTCCTGGCAACGGCCGTGCTGGCCTTCTCTCCTTGGCAAATATTTCTTTCGAGATTCAATGAACCGATCATCGCTCCAGCCATTGCAACTTCCGCCGCGGCGTTTTATCTTGCGGGCATCCGAAAACAATCTTCTCTTCTTCAAATAACCGGCGCGATGCTTTTTGGTCTCGCACTTGCTGGATACAAAATTCTTCTTGTTTTCTCGCCCGCGCTTTTTATTACGCTGATTATAATTAAGCGCAAACATTTAAACTGTCGTCAAATTCTGACATCGTTGGTCGCCTTCGTGGTCGGGTCGATCCCTTTCCTTTTTGCCGTCGTTGCCTCTGGTGGTCGAGTATTGACTCGCGGGGTGGACCTCACTGTCGGTGTTGGAGTGGAATCCTATAGCATCTGGACAATTATCATCAATATCATTCAGCATTTCGGAGTGTTCTGGATTTCTCCGGCCTTCGTGACCGGGCTTGAAGCCATTCTCGCACTCCTTGGAATAGTGATCTTGTTGCATGGCGGCCCTTCTCATGCGCGCCGAATAGTTTTTGCCTGGTTTTTTCTTGGAATTCTTCCAGCATCTATCGTGATCGAAGGGCTCCAGATCGGTCGATCGGCGACATTGATTCCCATGACGGCCTTGCTTGCGGGACTAGGAGGAGTTTGTGTCTTGGATTGGTTAAAAAAAGCGCGGTTTTTGCATCGTTTGGTAATGTTTATACTTGCGCTGATCATTATTACGCCTTCGGTAATCTACTACGCGCGAAGCGGTTTTCCTTATCGGCATTATTGGCTACTTCCTGGTCTTATGGAATCGATTATTTACGCGAAAAGCGTGTCAAATAATTTTGTCGTGACAGATAATGGCGTTCCATCGGCAATATATCTCTTGGTTGCGCTCAAGGTGCCGGTAGAAGAGTTGCGAGCAACGGTGGTCCGCGAGCGACTGTCAGACGAGTCGTGGGAGGAAATCACTTCGTTTGACGAATACCGTTTCTGCATGCCCGCAGAGTGTGCTCGCCAGGGGGATATTGTCATCGCACGCTCCAAAGAGGCGGGAAGTCGTGAACCGATGGCTTCATATGGTCGCTTCAAGGTCGTCCGATGGTGATTAATCTTGATACGAAGAGACTTTTCATAATATTCCCGGCGGTGCTATAGTTCACCTGCAACATCAAATTATGACCGAGCATAACGACGTGACCACCGGAGAACTCATGGATTTCCTCCAGGACCATATGGTCATGAAGGAGGATTTTGTATTGGAACTAAGCAAAATGGCCACAAAAGAGGACTTGGCCAGGATGGTTACAAAAGAGGATTTAAACAGACAAAAGGCAGAAATCCTTGATGCGATGGACGATAAACTGGCGGATTTGAAAGGGGATTTGGTGATCTTAAATGCGTAAAGAGGATCGCAAGGTCGTTTCCCTCATCGGGTTGCTTCGGGAAAAGCGGGTTATCACCGAAGACGAGGCAAAACAGCTGCTTGTTCTGGAGCCGTTTCCGCAGATTTTTTCTTGATAAATTTTTTGAAAAGCCGAAGCATGAGGAACAAACACTTCTGACAAGGAGTGTCTTTTAATTTCTCGGAGCTTAGCTCCGAGAAATAATATCAATCCCCCCCCCTTTAGGATAAGGGGAGGATAGGAGGGGTTATTACTGGTTTAGAGGGAATCGGAGGATTTTAAGGGGAAAAATTTGGCTCTGTTGAGCACCGTTTACCCCTTGACATTTATCCACAGGTATGCTATAGTGGGGGCACAATTGAATAGGACACTCTGCCGTTAGGCCCCGCCGATGGCGGGACAAGCAGAAGAGGAGAGACACCGCGAAGCCGGTGGTCCAAAAGCTTCAAGAGGACGCGCGCGGATTCGAGTCCCCTCCGGGGGATACTCTCTCGAAATCGTACGCGTCCTTTTGTTCCATCGGGAACGGGACTGGCGGCGAGCCTGGGGGTCTGACATGGTGTCGGACTGAGAGGCGAGCCACAGCTCGGAGATGACAATGAGCAAGAAGAATGTTTCGTCGGTGGTCAGCGGTATGGGTCTGGGTCTCGGAATCCTGGAGGGTTTCACCGCCGCCATCCGCGAGCAGGGCGGAACGGACGAGGACATCCACCGTCTGGCGACGGCCGAGGGGCGGGCGATCCTGGCCGACATGGCCAAGGTCGCGGTGGAGGGCAAGAACTCCTACCCCGCTCGCTTCCAGGCGGCCGTCGCCGCGTGCGGCTTCACCTGGTGGAACCAGGCGGTCATCACGGCCGCGAACTTCCCGGGCGAGACCTTCGGAGGGGGAGAAGACTACGATCTCGAGTATCGTCAGCTGCCGTCGAAGTCGGGCGGCTACTGTGCGGATGAGATCGACGTCATCGTCGCCGGCTGGAGTGAGGCGGATAAGACAGTTCTCGGTAGCGCGTCCGCCGGGGACGGCATCTTCTTCTTAAAGGAGGTCAAGGACGGGCGCCGAGAACAGCCGAACGGGTGGATCGTCTGCCCGGGTTCCACGTCCGTGGATGGCGTGCTGCTCTACCTCCACCGGTGTGCCTCGCACCGCGTGGCGGACGTCTACTCCACTGGCTACCAGTGGCGCGTCGAGGTTCTCGTACTCTTGCGCAAGGTTCGAAAGAGCTAGGACCCTTTGACACTGGGCACTTGAAACTGCCCTTTGACCCTTGGTCGCTTGGCTCTCGAACCGACGGCTCCATCTCAAATCTTGAACGCGTGAACGACGCGGTCAGGGTGCGAGATGGAGCCTGTTTTATTTCTGAAAATTTTTTGATAAACTGAATAAGGACAGTAGACGAAACAGCCCGCGGTTACGGCTGCG
>MGDZ01000063.1:0-15404 GCA_001791115.1 Candidatus Uhrbacteria bacterium RIFCSPHIGHO2_02_FULL_57_19 | reverse complement strand
CGAATGAAGAACCTTGGTGTACGGCGTTCGTGGAGACATCTCCCGAATCAAATACAGCCCGGAGAGCACCTGTCTTGGTAGTCAGAATCGAAGGGCAGTGGCGCGGATGACGCTGTGCACAAAATACGGCCTCGATCTCGGTTGACGGCAACGTGGCCTACGTGAACAGGAACGGCGAGGAGCGGAACCTGAACGCCAACAGGCGCGACGACAACTGGAACGACAACTATCGCTTCCTTCTCCGCAACGCTCTTCATCGCATCGCTCCTCCGGCATCTGTCGGAGGAGCCGTCGTTTGGAGCTGTTTTCTCCAACCGCCGAGCATGCGCCCGACCTCGACGAGCGGTGTCGCAATGCGCGCGTAGACGCTGTTATCGAGACATTTTATCTCCCAGGCGATTTGAAGGAAAAATTTGAGAACGTCGAGCTTCGTGGAAGCGCGAGCGACGATCGAGGCCTTCTGATCTTTTGAAGCGTATCCCGCGAGGAGCAGGAGCTCGATTGTTTCCACAAAAAGGCCGTCAATCCTCGCCCCCAGGGTATATCGCGAAAGACGAGGAAAGCGCACAAGTGCCGCGTGCCAGAGTTTGTAGGCGAGAGCGGCTTTCGTGAGGATGGGAAGATCGGAGAGAAATCCCTTCGGGGGGGGGTGTAACAGTCATATCTCATGATAAAGTATCAAGGCACGTATGAGGAGATGGTTTCGGTCGAGAACCTGCTCGCGGCATGGCAGGAATTTCTGCCGGGGAAGCGCGCGAAGCGCGATGTTGCCGCGTTCGGCGCCAACCTTCTCGATAATGTCATCGAATTGCATGAGGATCTCGCCACAGGACATTACCGCCACGGCGGATACGCGCATTTTCGCGTCGCGGATCCGAAGCCGCGGGACATCCACAAGGCGAGCATTCGCGACCGGTTGCTCCACCACGCCATTCATCGGCAATTATACCCATTTTTTGACCGAATGTTCATCGCCGATTCTTTTTCCTGCCGCGTCGGGAAAGGAACGCATGCGGCGCTCGACCGTTTCCGGCGCATGGCCTGGAAGGAGAGCCGCAATGGCTCAAGGACCTGTTGGGCGCTCAAGTGCGACGTCAGGAAGTTCTTTGCGAGCGTCGATCACGCAATACTCCGCCGCATTCTTACGGAATATGTTTTGGATAAGAAGATTGCGGGTTTACTGGAAGAAGTGATCGAGAGCTTCGAAGTGGCGCCGGGAAAAGGCCTTCCGCTTGGGAACCTCACCAGCCAGCTTTTCGCGAATGTCTATTTGAACGAGCTTGATCAATTTGTGAAGCATTTCCTCAAAGCGAAGCGCTACATCCGCTACGCCGACGATTTTGTCGTCTTTTCTTATGATCGGCAATTCCTCAATACGGTGCTGTCGAGCATCAGGGTATTTTTACGCGATCGCCTGGCGCTCGAATTCCATCCGGATAAGATTTTCATCAAGACTATCGCTTCCGGAGTCGACTTCCTGGGCTGGGTGCATTGCCCCGATTATCGTACGCTCCGAACCGCGACCAAACGCCGGATGTTTCGGCGGATTAACGAATCTCCGGCCGCCGAGACCCCGGCCTCCTACCTCGGCATGCTCTCCCATGGCGACGCCTTCAAAATCAGCCAGGATGTCAGGAATGCCGCCTGGTTGGCGGGCGACCGGCAATGACGCGGTTTTCGTTTTGTCATCAAGGACCCCATGTGGTATGATTTTTCCGCTTTATGAATGAGAAAGTCGGCGCGGGGTTGTTCCAGGATATAATCGGCCACAAGGCGGTGGTTCGGTTCCTGGAGGCGAGTCTTGATTATCAAACCGTGTCGCACGCCTACCTTTTTATCGGGCCGCGGGGAGCGGGGAAGACGGCGGTGCTCACCAGATTTTTAAGCGGTTTGATCGGGGGGGCGCGGGCGGATTTGGATGCCTTTTTGACCTATCCCGATTTCACGCTGGTCCGGCGGGGAACCGACGAGAAGACGGGAAAATTGAAAAAGAACATCACCGTCGAGCAGATCCGCGAAATGCGCAGCCGGCTGGCCATGGGATCTTTTTTAAACTCCTGGAAGATCGCCGTCATTGATGGCGCTGAAAATCTGTCCGAGGAAGCGGCCAACGCCCTTTTGAAAACCCTCGAGGAACCGACGCGGAAAACCGTCATCGTCCTGCTGGCCTCGGCGGTGGCCGGCATTCCCGAAACCGTGGCTTCGCGCTGCCAGGTGGTCCGTTTTCGTCTCGTAGCTGAAGCAATCACCTCCCGCGGACTTGAGACCTTGGGGGTAAAACGCGTTGAGGCCGAGCGATGGGCGGCGGCCTCCGACGGACGTCCGGGACTGGCCATCCGGCTGGCCACCGACCTCGAGGAACGAGCGGCCTACGAATCGGCGGTAAAAGAAGGAGTAAGGATCCTCACCGCGCCATTGTATGAGCGTTTTGCGGTCATCGAGAAATGTCTTGGAGAGAAGTCGGGCCAGCTTGAGGCCGCAGCTATCCTTAAAGACAAACTTTCCGTCTGGGAGTCGCTAGTCCGCGCCGGACTCTTGATCTCGATGGACGTTTCTAACCGCGTCTTTTCGCCCGCGGAGGTCGAGCCCTGGGCTCGGCGCCGTTCGCCGGCCCAGATTGTCGGCGTCCTTCGTTTGATCGAAGAGGTTCGGCGATCTCTCTCCCTGAACGTCAATCCGCGGCTGGCCGTGGAGAGATTGGTAATTGATTTGTAAGAAATTTTTGTTAGTTCCATCAACTTATGCGCCATAGCAAACTCATCATTCCTCTCGCCGCTATCGCCCTTCTGGGGGCCGGCTGTCCGGTGGGAATCAAGCAACAGGCGACCGGAGCCGATGGCGGCCTATACCGATCGCAGGACTCCGGCGACACCTGGGAACATCCGGCGGCCGTTCCCACGGCCAAAGGAGTCGGCACCATTGCCGGAGTCGACGCCATGGCCATTGCCTTCGACCCAAGCGATCCGCGAGCGGTTTACTTGGGTACCGCGGCCAATGGGCTTCTTTATTCCTACGATGATGGGAGCAGTTGGACGCAGGCCGCTGGCATTGCCTCGGGCCGGGTGCCGGCCGTGGCCGTGAGTCCGGCGGACAAATGCACGGTCTACGCCGCTCTGGCCAATCGGGCGATGAAGTCCACCGACTGCAATCGCTCCTACCAAATCGCTTACGTCGACTCCCGGGCCGAGGCCAACGTTACCGCGCTGGTCGTCGACGGTTACAATCCCTCCCAGGTGTACATCGGCACAGAAACCGGAGAGGTTTTGCGCAGCGCTGACTCCGGAGCCACTTGGGCCGTGCTCAAACGCTTCGATGATCCGGTGAGAAAAATCGTCATTTCCTCCCGGGATTCGCGGACTATTTTGGTTGGATTGCGCAGTCGCGGCATATCCCGCACCACTGACGCCGGTGCCACCTGGACTGATCTGGTCAGGAACCTCGATAATTTTTCGGCCGCGCGGATTTTTGCCGATCTGACGGAGATACCCAGCGAGGAACGGGCTTACCTGCACGCCTCGCGTTTCGGTTTGCTCAAGACCAGTGACAATGGGGACACCTGGCAGGCGATGAATATTCTCACTCCGCCGGAATCAGTGACCATCTACTCTCTGGCGGTCAACCCCAGAAACGGGAATGAAATCTACTACGGCACGGCCAACACCCTTTATCGTTCGGGTGACGGCGGACAGTCTTGGGTGACCAAGAAATTGCCAACCAGCCGGGCGGCCGCGGCCCTGGCCGTTGATCCGGAGGCCGGAAACATTCTCTACATGGGCGCGGCGCGTCTCCAGAAATAACCATCCGTAGTGAGCCTGTCGAATTATGACCCAACCCGGCGAATGGAAGACTGAATTCCAAAAAGTCATCGACCACCTGAAGCGCGAGCTCGGAGGGTTGCGCACGGGCCGTGCCTCGTCCGCGCTGGTTGAGGATATCCAGGTGGAGGCCTACGGTACAAAAATGGGGATGAAGGGCGTGGGTTCCATTTCTGTCCCGGATTCGAAAACCATCCAGATTGAGCCATGGGATAAAACTCTCTTGAAAGAAATTGAAAAAGCGGTGGCGGCCTCGGGGCTTGGAATAAATCCGGTAGTTGATGGAAATCTGGTCCGCATCTCGCTTCCCAAACTCACCGAGGAAAACCGGAAGGAGCTGGTGAAACTGGTGGGAAAGAAACTCGAGGAGGCCAAGGTGGGAGTGCGGGGAGTGAGGGAGAAGATTCGCGAGAGTATAATCGCCGAGGAACGCGACAAAAAGATTTCCGAGGACGAGCGGTTTCGAGAGCAGGACGAACTGGAGAAAACAGTCAAATCGTTTATCGCGGAAATCGACAAGACGGGGGAGGAGAAGGAGAAGGAGATCATGACTGTATAAAAATGCCTGATGAGATGGAAAAATTAGTTTCGCTCTGCAAACGCCGGGGATTCATTTTTCCCGGTAGTGATATTTATGGCGGATTGGCTGGGATCTACGATTACGGTCCATTGGGTGTTTTGCTGAAGCAGAATCTTAAAGCCGCTTGGTGGAAGCGAGTCGTGCAGGAGCGCGAGGACGTGGTTGGATTGGATGCGGCGATTCTGATGAACGCCAAAACCTGGGAGGCCTCGGGTCATACCAAGTTTATGACCGACGCGTTGGTTGAGTGCAAAAAATGCCACCACCGGTTCCGCGCCGACAAGGTGGGGGAGACGTGTCCTGACTGCAAAAAAGGGACCTTCACCGAACCGCGGCCGTTTAATCTGATGCTGAAGACGACGGTGGGACCGGTTGAAGATGAAGGATCGGCTACATTCCTTCGTCCCGAGACCGCGCAAGGCATCTTCGTTAATTTTCATACTGTCCAGCAATCATCGCGCCAGAAACTTCCCTTTGGCATTGCCCAGATCGGCAAAGCGTTTCGCAACGAAATCACTCCGGGCAATTTCACCTTCCGCACTCGTGAGTTCGAGCAGATGGAGCTGGAGTATTTCATCAAACCCGGCGAGGACAAGAAGTGGTACGAATACTGGATCAAGGAGAGGATGAAATGGTTTCTGGACATCGGGTTTAAGAAACAAAATCTGCGGCTCCGGGAATATCCCAAGGAAGAGCTGGCCCATTACTCCAAGGGAACGACTGACATCGAGTACGCCTTTCCCTTTGCCAAAGGCGGTTGGGACGAGATCGAAGGGATCGCTAATCGTACGGATTTCGATTTGAAAAATCATCAGGAAGCTTCCAAACAAGATTTGAGTTACTTCGACGAGGAAACAAAAGAACGCGTTTTGTCATACGTCATTGAGCCGTCGGCGGGCGTTGATCGCATCATGCTGGCGCTCTTGATTGATGCCTTTGAGGAGGTCGAAGGCGGCCGCACCGAGACGACCGAATCGAACAAGGATACAGAGACCGTGCTCCGCTTACATCCGTCAATCGCTCCGATCAAGGTCGCGGTTTTGCCTTTGTCAAAAAAAGAGCCGTTGACCAAACTCGGGCGCGATATCGCGGCTGGTCTCCGCAAACGCTGGATGATCCAGTACGACGAAACAGCGTCCATCGGCCGAAGATACCGCCGCCAGGACGAAATCGGCACGCCCTACTGCGTTACCGTGGATTTTGAGTCCGTCGATGACAACAAAGTCACGGTCCGCGAGCGGGATTCGATGAAGCAGGAAAGGGTGGGGATCGCGGAGATCGGGGAATATTTCAAGGATAAAATCGGATGAGCACGCATCAAAAACTCACCCTCAAAAACGGCGCTCGGCTGATTCTGGTGCCTTACGACGCCACCAACGCGGCCACGGTGCTGGTTTATTTCCGCGTGGGTTCGCGTTATGAAACGGTGACATTAAACGGCGCTTCGCATTACATCGAGCATCTGATGTTCAAGGGCACTCGCCGTCGGCCGAACACCACCATGATCTCGCGGGAGCTCGATTCCGTCGGCGCCGAATACAACGCCTTCACCGGCAAAGATCATACCGGCTACTACATCAAAATCCGCGGAGATCGATTGGAGTTGGCCTGCGACATGCTCTCGGACATGCTCTTTCATTCTATTTTCGCGCCGGTCGAGACTGACCGCGAACGCAAGGTGATCATCGAGGAGATCCACATGTACGAGGACAACCCGATGATCTTTGTGGAAGAGCTCTTCGAACAGAACCTCTACGACGGCTCGACGTTGGGCTGGCGCATCTCCGGCACGCGGCAGACCATGGAGGGCATCAAGCGCCAGGAGATGATCCGCTATCGCGATCGACACTACCGGCCGAGCGAGATGATCGTGGTCGTTGCCGGACAGGTTCCGGAAGACGCGGTGGAACTCATCGAGCGGACTTTCGGAGAGGTGCCTGAACCGAAAGGGGCCAAGCCCAAACCCTTCGCGCCCTTCCGCGTCTCCTCCGCCAAGTTCAACAAGCCGCGGCTCAAGCTCCATTTCAAGGAAACCGAACAGGTTCAGCTGGCTTTGGGTTTTCCGGCGCTCGGGCACGGAAACCCGCGGCTGCCGGCCCAGCTGCTGCTCTCGGTGATTCTTGGCGGCAACATGTCCAGCCGTCTTTTCATCCAGGTGCGCGAGCGGCGGGGGCTGTGTTACTTCATCCGGGCATCGAGTAATCCATATGAAGACGTCGGCAATTTTCTCATCCAGTCGGGGCTGGCCCGCGACCGGCTTCCCGAAGCGCTTAAGGTGATTACCGCCGAAATCCGCAAGATTCGCAACGAAGGCGTGACCGAGAAGGAGCTCGACCGCGCCAAGGAATATCTCCGTGGAAAAATTACTCTCGGTCTCGAAGAATCGAACGAACTGGCCGACTGGTACGGACGGCAGGAGCTGTTCCTCCGAAAGATGGAAACGCCGGAGGAGAAGTTCGCCCGCATCAGCGCGGTTACTCGCCAGGAGGTCGGCGCGTTGGCCCGCGAGCTCTTTGCAAATTCACGCCTGCGCACCGCGCTTATCGGACCCTTCAAAGACGAAAAACCGTTCATCAAACATTTGCGAATATGAAAAATCCAGGGAGGAATCTCATCAAACGGTACGTTATCGCCAACTGGAAAATGCAGCTCTCCGTGGCCGAGAGCGAGACGCTAGCGCTCGACGAGCTGGCCAGCTGCGGAGAGATGAACGAAGGGCTGGAGGTGGTCATTTGTCCATCATTTACGGCGCTGGAGCGGGTGGGCAAGGCGGTCAAAGGAAGTCTTTGCGCTTTGGGCGCCCAGGATCTTTTTTGGGAAGCCAAAGGGCAGTACACCGGCGAGGTGTCGGCCGCGACCCTCAAGGAACTGGGAGCGAAGTACGTGATTGTCGGCCACTCGGAGCGCCGGCAGCATCTGGGCGAGACGGATCTGATGATCAATAAAAAAGTCCTGCAGGCGGTGAAGTCAGGTCTCGTCCCCATCGTCTGCGTGGGAGAAACCAAAGAGGAACGGCGGACCGGAAAGCGAGACGCGGTGGTGGAGCGACAGGTGCGCGCCGCGCTCCAAGGGGTTAAACTAGTCGGTTCGCAGGAACTGCTCATCGCCTATGAACCGGTATGGGTCATTGGCACTGGTCAGGCCGTGGACCCGGAGGACGCGGCCCGTTCACACATGGTCATTAGGGAGACGCTCCGTGATTTGTTTCCCGAGCCGGTCGCCCAACGGGCGCATATCATCTATGGCGGGAGCGTTGATTCGAAGAATATCGACGGCTTCGTCAGATTTCCGGAAATCGAGGGAGTCCTGGTCGGCGGGGCATCTCTGAAACCTCGGGAATTTCTGCGCATTGCCTCGGTAACTTGGCAGGCGGTGATCAAACACAACATTTCCAAGAGATAGGCCTGCGGGGCTTGCCCCTCTAAAGACGGGGTGTTATAGTCGTCGGTATGATTTGGTATCTTTTTCCCGCGATTGTTCTTTTATTGTCACTCCTGGGGATGGCGGGGATTGTAGTCAGGAGGTTTCCGGAGATCGTGCTTCTGGATGTGGAAAGCATCAGTCGGGCGCGGGAGCGAGAGGTCAAGCACGAGCTTCTTCAGCAGAGAGCCGGAAGGATTGTAAATCGGGTGGCCAGTCAGATAACCGCCGTGATCCGGCCGCTTATTCGGTTGGCGATTGCCGGTGGAAGCAACGCTTACGATTCGGTCATGGCCTTGGAGCGCAAATGGCGGACAGTGGGTGCCGGTGCCACCAAATTGGCCAGCACAGACGAGCGCCTGCGGCTTTTGACAGAAGAAGCCGAATCGCTCTCGAGACAGGGAAAGGCCCGCGAGGCGGAACGCAAATACATCGAGGCCATTTCGGTCAATCCCAAGTACGTTAAGGCCTACGAGAATCTGGGTCGGCTGTACGTGCGGGAGAAGCAGTGGATTGAAGCTGAAGAGTCCTTTCAATTCGTTTTGAAGCTTGACCCCAATGACGCCAGCGCTCACGCCAATCTGGGAGAGCTGGAGGCGGCCCGGGGCGATCTGCCGTCGGCCGTCGCGCATTTCAAAGAAGCAGTGGCCCGCAAGCCGGCAAATCCAAAGTATCTGGACCTTCTGCTCGAGGCGGCTATCATCACCAGCGACCGCGATCTGGCTCGCGGGACCTTTGCCCGACTTAAGGAGACCAATCCGGAGAACCAGAAACTTCCGATCTTTGAACAGCGGATTCGCGGCATATAGGCCGACATAGCTCAGTTGGCAGAGCGTCACCATGGTAAGGTGAAGGTCCCCGGTTCGAACCCGGGTGTCGGCTTTGTGAAAAAACGATAGAGAAGTTGTTGGACGGGATCGAACGGGGAAGGGTCGGGAACCGGTAGGTTCCCGTGGCGGAAGCCTGCCTGCCGGCAGGCAGGTATTGAAACCGATGGGTTTCAAAAGCCCCGAGTACTTGGGGCGCGTGAGATCCCGGCCAACGGCTTTGTTGAAAAAATATGGGTTTAGCACCACAGAGTTTTAAAGTCCCGAAAGAACTCACTGCGGAGCAGGAACGACTAAGAATCGTAGCACTCGGTCTCTATTGGGCAGAGGGAAGCAAATGTCTCCGTGCACGGACGGTCGATCTTGCAAATTGCGATCCTGAGATGGTAAAGCTGTTTTTGAGGTATCTCCGAGAAGTGCTTGTGGTGGATGAGCGACGGCTGAGGGTGTATCTATATTGTTTCGCAGATCAGGATGCTCGTAAGCTTTGCAAGTTCTGGTCATTAGTGCTGAAGGTGCCGCCCTCACAGTTCCAAAAACCATATATACGACCTTTAAAAGGAACAAGAGATCGGGTTATGCCCCACGGTGTGGCGCATATTCGATACTCTGATATGGTATTGTTGCGATATATTCTTGGTGAAATTGAAAAATTACGCGTTTGGGCAGGTGGCAGAGCGGTCAAATGCACGAGACTGTAAATCTCGCGCCCTTGTGGCTACGAAGGTTCGAATCCTTCCCTGCCCATAATGGAAATAGTGAAGCATACTTAATAATATCGATGGGCAGGAACATACCCAACCGTACGCTAGGATTCGAACGGGAAAGGGGTCGGGAAAACGGTAGTTTTCCCGTGGTGGAAGCCTGCCTGCCGGCAGGCAGGTACTGAAACCGCAAGGTTTCAGAGCGCAGTCCCGAGTACTCGGGACGAGCAGTGAGATTCCTAGCCTGCCCATGTGCCGACGTAGCTCAGCGGCAGAGCGGCACTTTTGTAAAGTGCGGGTCGTGGGTTCAAGTCCCACCGTCGGCTCCACACAAAAAATTCGAAATTCTAATTTCGAAACTCTAAACAAATTCAAATGTTCCAAACTAGTTTCGTGTTTACCTGCCTGCCGGCAGGCAGGGTGTTTAGAATTTAGGATTTATTTACTGGTATGCCTCAAGACAATCTCATCAAAATGGAGTGCGGGGAGTGCCATCGCATCAACTACCACTCGCGGAAGAACAAGAAGACCATCAAGGCGCGATTGGAGCTGTCCAAATTCTGCAAGTGGTGCAAGAAGCACACGCCGCACAAGGAAACGAAATAGATCATAGATCTATGGAGGAAACTCCGGCGGCACTCTCGACGGAATCGGTCGCGGAAAAGAAAACCGAGACGCTTCGTTTTCCTAGAACGATTGTTTTCGTTTCCAGCTTTGCCATTATGGTGCTGGAGCTTGTCGCCGGTCGGCTGATGGCGCCATATCTGGGGGTGTCGCTTTATACTTGGACCAGCGTCATCGGGGTGATCCTGGCCGGTATTTCACTGGGCAATGAAATCGGCGGGCGGATTGCCGACAAACAGGCCACAAGGCAAACGCTGGCCGGCGTCTTTTTCATGGCAGGGTTCACCACCCTGCTTTCGTTGTTTTTCGTGCCCTTCATGGGCGAGCTGCTCTCCACTTCGCGTCTGCCGCTCTTAGCTTCAACCCTGATTTTTTCGGCGGTGACTTTTCTGCCGGCTTCTCTCTTCTTGGGAAGTATCTCGCCGTTCGTGGTCAAATTCGAACTCCGCGCGTTGGAGCGAACAGGGAGAACCGTGGGACGGATCTACGCCTGGGGGACGCTGGGCAGTATTTTGGGAACCTTTGCTACCGGATTTTTCCTGATTTCTCTACTGGGCACCAAAACCATAGTTCTGGGCGTGGCCGCGGTTCTTTTTATCCTCGGATTTTTCGTCATCGGCCAGGCGCGTCTTCTGCGCACCCGGGCCGCGGCCATGGTCGGGCTGATGTTTATCGGCGGTTCGGCCATTCCCTCGATCTGCAATGTTGAATCGAATTATTACTGCATCCGGGTCAGCCAAAATGGCGCCGGCTACATTCTTCGACTCGATCATCTCATCCACAGTTACGTCAAACCGGATTCGGTGAACGAGCTGGGATACAGTTACGAAAAGATTTACGCCCTGCTTACCGCTTATACCGGCAAGAAAGATTTTCGCGCGCTATTTTTGGGCGGCGGGGGATATGTTATGCCTCGTTATATGGAGCGCTACTATCCCGATTCCGAACTGGTGGTCTCGGAGATAGATCCGGCGGTCACTGAGGTCAATTTCGCGCGCCTGGAACTTTCTCGTGATACGCCGATAATTTCCGTCAACCGCGACGCGCGGATTTTTTTGAAGCTGATGTCAGAGACCGAGCGCTATGACTACGTCTTCGGAGACACCTTCAACGATTTCGCGGTCCCTTATCATCTGACTACAAAAGAGTTCAACGATCTGGTGGCGGCGCATCTCTCCGATGATGGTTTCTACGCCGTAAACCTGATTGATGATCTGCGTTACGGAAATTTTCTCGGCTCGTACATCCGCACCTTGCGATTATCCTTCCCATTCGTCTACTTCATGCCGCTTGAAACCGACTGGCGCCACAACGGCCGCAATACCTTTGTGGTGGTGGGTGCCAAGCGTCCGCTGGACCCCGGGCGCTGGGCGGCTGCCGTTCCTCCGGGAATATCGGAACTGCAGGATCCCGAAAGCGACGAGTCAAAAGCGTATCATCTCGTTGTCAGCGATGCCGAAGTGGACGAGCTCCTAGCCGGCCGGAAGACCGTCATTCTCACGGATGATTTCGTGCCGGTGGACAACATGCTCGCGCCGGTATTCAACGACTCCTACGACTGATTGATTTTTGGAATGTGTGTGATAGCATGGAGCGCGCCTGGGGGCGTGGTGATCCCTCCCTTCGCGAAGGGAGGGATGAAGTGGTATCACTCCCTGCACTGATCTGTTTTTATGCACTTTGTTTACCTTCTTCGAAGTGTGGTAGACGGTTCCTTTTACATCGGGCGAACCGAGGATCTCGAGCGCCGACTCAAGGAACACAATTCTGGTGAGGGCTACTACACAAGACGCAAGAGGCCTTACGGATTAATCTATTATGAAGCTTATAAGGAGTTAGAAGAGGCGAAAGAGCGAGAAAAACAAATCAAGCGGTTCGGTTCCGCGTATAGTGCGCTGTTAAAAAGATTGAAACTTAAATAACTCGGGGGCGTGGTGAAGTGGTATCACGATGGTCTCCAAAACCATCATCGTAGGTTCGATCCCTACCGCCCCTGCAGAAGTTTTGCGCTCGGCCTCGCGACGGGCGCAAAACTTTTGTATATTGAACGCAGTGCGAATCCAGTACCAGAACGAGTTCGGTACTGGGCAGGCCGAATTTGAAAACAAAAATTTGAGCGGCCGATGTTTGGCGGTTTTGCCGCTGCACTCGCCCCGCCCGAACGGCGCGCGCGGCGAAAGAACGGACACCCCCCGATAGAAACGGATGCGGCGCGCCCTCCGATTTTCTGCCTTCGGCAGATTTTTTTGTTACTGCTTGCGAAATTCTGCAAGAATTTCGCAAGCAGTAACAATCCGCCGAGTCTGCGGGTGCCACAGAGCCGCAGCAAAGCGGAGGTATGTGCGGCGCCGGGAGAGGCGGATGATTTTTTTCCGCGCCTTGACCCACCCTCCCATTCTCGGCGCGAATTTAAGGAACTACCTTTGATTGAACGGGTCGCCATTGACATACGCTTGGATTTTTGCTTAAATGATGATGCCAGGGAGAGCTCTTTACAAGGAGAACTCGTCATGGGAAACAAGACCGCTCTCGTGAAGGTGAATTTTCCGGCTCGCGCTCGCCGCGCCATGCGGGTGGCGCAGAAGGTCTGGAACTGGTGGGTGCCGATCAAGGAGATGGCCCCCGGCCCGCTCATGCGCATCGACGAGATCGAGCGCGGGACCTTCGACTTCTACTTCCAGGTTCAGTTCTGGGTGAGGGACTGCTGGCGGATCGCCGTGGAGTGCGTGACCGTCGTGATGGAGGAGATGGAGCACAACACCGAGAAGTCGGGAAGCGGCGGCAACGTCTTCTTCGACTACGGGCAGAACCGCAAGACCTGGAAGGTGAGCAGGATCGAGATCGAGTGGCAGGCCATGACGCATCAACCTGGCCACGAGCCGGAGCGACGCGTCTGGTCGACGGACGAGCAGATGATCGCGCTCACCAAGGAGGCCAAGCTTGACCAGAACGATATCGCGGTCACCATGCGTCGCGGCGGCTGGGGTCAGCCGCAGTCCGGTTGCCACTCGGTGAGGGCTGGCGTCCTCATGCAGACACCGCCCGAGATTCCCGAGGAGCAGGCCAAGCCGACCATGGCCCCGGCTCGTTGCAGTCTGCCCAGCCCGGAGCCGACCGAGTAGTTCTCCACGCAACATCAGGAAGGTGTGCAGGCACACGCCTTGCACACCTTCCTGCACTTCTTGAGACCATCACGCATGGTGCGTGGTGGAATCAAAGAGTGAACAAGAAGGGAATCATGGGATTCCTACGCTGAAAGGAGAGAGCCGATGGGCGAAACTTGTACCTTCATCCTCAGCGAAGGCGACTCTCCTTCTGGCGACTACGACTGCTGGGAGATTCAAGGAGCCAAGGAACGCGTTGAGGATCCGAACCGCTACGCTAAAGACGCTATGCCGAGCGATTGGTACTGGCGAGTCACTGTCGCCACCGGACAGTACCTGTTCCTCCGCGATCATTACGAGGAAGGTGACGAAACTGTTTCAAGGGCAGTACTCATCCAGGTACCTAATGACTCCGCGCAGTTCGAAGTATTCAAGCAGAAGGCAGAAGCTGGGGCGGGTCAGGCGGTCTATGACAAGATTCTCGGCTACAAGCGCGGGCCTCGCTTCCACGGCGGCCCTTACAACTACACGAACGACTTCGCGGGCCAGTGGCTCGAAGCGTTCGCGATACGTTCATGGCAATGGAAGAAGGAGGGCGAGTCGTTCCCTGCGAATCTCGCGGAGGCGCTACGCCTTGTTGCTCCGTAGGGCCGGAGGTCTGCACGAGTTGATCGTGTACGACCGCCGGCCTTTTTTCATTTTCAAAGATCAATAGCACAATTTTTCTAGATTTTCCGGTCTATTTTTTTTCTAACAGAATCTGGCCATGCGGGCGCCGGACGGCCCTTGGAGCAGAGTTCTAATTTCCTCCACGAGCACCTGCCAAAAATGACCACCTCGCTTTTGCAAGATGGTCATTTTTCTTAGAGCGGGAGGGAGAATGAATTGATCACCCTGTCGCCGCGCTTTCGCCGGCGAGGCGGCCGGTGGCCCAGGAGGATTGGAGATTGAATCCGCCGGTGAAGCCATCGACGTTCAGGATCTCTCCGGCGAAAAAGAGACCGGGGGTGATGCGCGATTCCATCGTGCGCGGGTTCACCTCCGCGGTCTCGACGCCGCCGGCGGTCACGAATTCATCGCCCGCGCCGCGCCCCACGACCGAGAGGGGAATTGCCTTCATCCACGCCGCGCAGGCGGTGAGGAGCTTTTTCGTCGCTTGTGCGGCTTGCATGTCCCCGTCCGCGCCGACCGCCCGCACAAGCACGCCGGCAAGCGCTTTGGGGAGCGCGAATCCGAGAACGGTTTTCAGATTTTTTTTCCCGTTCGTCCTCGAGAGGTTCGCGAGGCGTCCCGCGAGCGCGTCGAGTCGTTCGGCAGGTGATAGGTCGATCGAGATCATGAGCGGATGGAGCGCGTCATATGTTTCGAATGCGACAAGCGCCGAGAGGGCGAAGACCGCCGGGCCGCTGACCCCGCGATGGGTGAAGAGGAACGGCCCTTCGTAGGATTTTTTGCCATCCGCCGCCCTGAGCCGCGCTCTGACAATCGAAAGTCCGGACAGTTCCTTCGGCCAGGTCTCGGCGGTGAAAAACGAGTTCAGGCTCGGCGCGAGTGCGGTTACGGTATGCCCGAGGGATTCGGCGAAGGCATAGCCGTCGCCGGTCGAGCCGGTCATTCGGTACGCCTGCCCGCCGGTTGTGAGAACGAGGCGATCCGCCTCGATGCTTTCCCCGTCTCTGACGGAGAGCGCGAAGCCGCGGCCGGATTTTTTCACTCCTGTCACGTGCGTTCGCAGAAGAACCCGAACATTCGAGTTAGAGCTCTGAAACAGTTTCTCAAATACTCGGACGACGCTTCTGCCCTCGTCGGATTGCGGAAAAACCCGGAGGTCTTCCTCGGTCTTGAGCGGAACGCCGTGGGCTTCAAACCAGGCCACGACCGCCTGGGGCGGGAAGCGGCGCATGGCGTACTCGATGAATGCCCGTCCGCGCGGATAGGATTCGAGAACCGCGCCGAGCGGCGTCGCGCCGGTGGTCACGTTGCACCGACCGCCGCCGGAGATGACAACCTTTTTTCCGAGCTCCGGATTGCGCTCGATGAGCGAGACACCGAGGTTTGGCCGGGCCTCCTGGACGGCTGCGGCAGCCATGAGCCCGGCCGCCCCGCCGCCGACGATGGCGATGTTCATAGTTGCTTGTCTTTGATCCTACCATGGATAGGATGGGGAGACGATTCTCCCGGCGTGAAGGCATAGAAGGGTTCTAACTTCCTCCCTGCCTGCCGGCAGGCAGGCACGAACCCTGAAGTAAAACGTACGGTCATTGCCGGGCGCTTTGCTTTTTGGTATCTTTCCCTGTATGAGAAAGCATCTCGAAAAAATTAAGCGGGCG
>MGDZ01000062.1 GCA_001791115.1 Candidatus Uhrbacteria bacterium RIFCSPHIGHO2_02_FULL_57_19 | reverse complement strand
TGGCGTGGGGACGCGTTCCTGCCGCTATCATGCCTTGGGGGAGGTCGAGCCGGTAATCTGCAGAGGAATCAACCCTGGTAATTTGGATCTTCCCTGCTTCATTGATGGGACGTTTATCTGCAGCATTGCTCCTCCTTTAAGGCCCCAGATCAGTAACGATGACTGCACCGGATTCCCGGCCGACACTCTGGTCGTTCCCGAAGACACCACTCGCTTTATTGTTGAAGATCAGAGATTCCAATGCGAGGCGGCCAAAGTCGGCTGTACCGACGCCGGTCTGCCTAAGCAAGCGGTTTGCACTCTGCCCGATGGAGCGGATATTGATGACGATCCCGACGCCTGCCAGACATCTTCCTGCGACTGCTTGGTGGACAGCTCCCTGGCCTGCCGCGTCTCCTCCGGCGAGACCGTCTGCCGCTATCCGCTCCCGTACCGCGAACCCTTCTCGTCCAACACATCCATTTCTTACGAACCAGTCATTGTCCAAAACGCCCCGCGCACCTACGAACGCTCGATCTGCACGCTGGACGCCGTGGGTTGCGAGGAGTGGTCCACCTCCGGCTCCGAGGGCGGCACTGCCTACTTCAAAGCGCCGGACGAGCGCATCTGCGAGTACCGCGAGAATGTGAGCGTGGATGGAGTCGAGTTCGACGGCTGGTTCCGTGAGGGCACGGACGACGCTTGCGATCCAAACTTTGTGGTCAGCGGCGTTTTCAATGGGATCCGCCGGAACGGTGATCCTGAATATCAGGGCTGGGCTGGCTCCTGCCCGGGCAACTTCGCCGGCTGCACCGAGTTCCGCGATCCAACCGACAAAAACGCCGCTCTCTACCCCGAAGGCAAGCCCTATTACGCGCTTAAAAACGCCAAGCTGGACATAACTTCCTGTAAAAATGATGTCTCACAGAAAACCGGCTGCGTGCTTTTCAATGACACCTCGAACGCGTTCTTGACGGCAAATGCCACGGTGACTAATTTGGCGAGCTCGGAACAGAACGAAGGACTTGTTCCGGCCGTTTCTTGCCCAGGAGGAAACTGCGCCCAGTGTCTGTATGAAACAGTGTTAATCGGGGACGCTGGGGAATATCGGGAGTATCGGTTCAGCGACCAAATCTGCGGAGCTTCTTCCGAATGTCAGGATGGGCTGGGGCCCAGGTGTGTTAATCCCAATAACAGATCTATACCCGGCGAACGATTCGGCTTTATTCCCTTCAATCACCCGGACAATCGTTACATCGACGAATTCGGCAGAGAACAATCCTCAATTGGGGCCTTATACTCTTCGGCCAGCACCTTCGGAAACGACGCCAACGCGGTGATCAAAGTCAAACAAGACCGGGTCTGCGGAGAGTGGCTGGCTTGCCGCAGCCGGACACCGGTGTTCGACCCTCAAACCAGCGCCTTCAAAGAAGTCTGCAATTTGATTGGCGTGTGCGACGCCGTCTCCGGAACCGGCGAGAGCATTCAATGCACTCACTGGATTACCGACCGCGAGCAACAGGTCTTAACCGAGGAGATTTACCGGAACCGCGACGTCTCGTACGCCGGGCTGGAGTACGCCGGCTACTCGATTCCCAACCAGTACCCGGCTGACAGTCTTGAACAAGTTGGCGTTGGTCAATACTGCAATCAGACATTCAACGCTGACGGAAGCCGCAAGGCCTGCGAGGATCCCGGAGATTGCGCCGAGGGAGACAGGTGCGAGGCCCAGTTCCGGCTGGTGCTGGTGATTGGAATATGCACCGCGGACAATGGCGAGGGGTGTTCCTCCTCCGGCCAAGAAGGAACCTGCTATTCCGGCAAATGTGTGGTTTCCATCCGCGGGAACACTGATTCCGATTCTCTGGGACAACCCGTGCCGCTCCAAATCAGTGGCGTGAACCGCAACGATACCATTGCCTCCTGCCGGGCCTATCCCGAGCAAAATTCTCCGTTCCCCGCTTCGGTGTCCGGTCCCGGCGGAACCAAACCGGTGCTGGTCAGCGACTGGAGGGGCGATCCGCCCACCCCGGAGAGCGTGGTCAATGGATTTCAGAAAGCCAAGCTTTGCGAGAAGGATCAGGACTGCGAGTGCAGTTATGTCAAAGCCAATTACGCCAGCGGAGACAGGTTTTTCAACCCGAGTTCCAATCCCTTCGAGGGTCTTTGTCAGGGAGGAACCAAAGACGGAACGATCTGCGCCACCAACAACGACTGCAAGGGCGAGGAGGAAACGGATATCGGCACTTGTCAGCGGCTTGATAGGAAAGATAGCGTTTTCGGACTTCCCGGCTACTGTCTCGAACGCGACTTGGCCACACCCTTGAATGGCCAACAGTTTGACGTTGGCGACCTGCCATCCCGCGCCTGCAATACCTGGCTCCCCGTCGACCGCCTGGCCGGCTCTGCCGACATCTACAACAATTTCGCGTCCGCCGGCTTCAATCCTGGTGGAAATGTGTATGCCTGTGCGGTACCGGAGGTGTATAAGGTCGCTGGTTTATACGGTGATCCAAATCACAAACAGACAAGCACTCGAAACATCGAAGGGAAGGAATACACAGTCACAAACGGGTGTTGGGAATACGATGGTGACCAGACAGACCTGACGCTTGTTCATGGCGATTCAGAAGAAGACCTTGAGATTTATGGTGCGGGCCTTTCGGAAGAAGAGGCAGCTGCTTGTTTGTTAGGAAATCCTATTGCGTGCGTTGGTGGGGATGATTCCCCCGACGATAAACATCCATCAAAGTATTACTGCACGAAAGACGACGGCTTTATGATTCTTGCTCGAAGGACACAAGATTGTGGTGTTGGCGATGAAGACGTTAAATTCGTTTGCGTTCCAAAGAATTCAGTCCACATGGCCCTTCCCGATCGGCCTGCCTGTAAGCCGTCGGACGCAGGTGGGGCGTTGAGCGATGCATTTAAAGAGAGCGGTACGCGCCTTAGGGGCTCTTATCTTACTACGCTCCAAGAGGAAAACCCAAGCATTTGGATCGTGGCCGGTGGTGATGGAAGGCTGTCTGCCGACACCGACCTTCTCTCTGGTCCATTCTCCGATCGCGGTAATGTTTTCGATGTCTTCGTTGATTGCCAGACGCTCGATGCTGAAGTGCCGAATGATGGAAGTTCAAGTGGAGAAAATTTAAGAAACACTGGCCCAATATACTTCGGCTGCCAAGATGTTCTCCAGGTCGCCAAAGCCGGGGAAAATCCGAAAGCTGTCACTGGCAATATCGGAAACGGGCGCGTCGCCCCGCCGGCATCCGGAATAATCACCACGGATCCATTGATTCCTACCATTGAATACAATTGGCATGCTCCGCCGCCGCCGTATGGTATCGCTAATACCAATGATATTTTTCGAGTCACCGACAGTATTGATGCGCCAATCCAGCTTCCTTATTGCCCGGGTAGTATCGCGACATTGCCAAAGGCCGCCGCTGATCCGGGCGCGGATACGCCTTCCTGCGTTCAACCGACAACTACCACTCGTGTAAAGTGTGCGGGGACAGGTGGTTCATGCGATCCCGCTAATTATCAAGACTGCATAGAGAAGGTCATTGATGACAATCTATGTGGCGAAAACACCATCCCCATCATTGGCTGGTGTAATATCGAAGGTTTTCGTAATGGGGGCGGCCTTTGTGCTACTGGCGCTTTTAGTGATGATGAATGTCCCTATAGATGCATACCTCTTAATTCGTTCCATAACGATGAGGATTTCGGCGATATCCGACAATCTTGTGATGAAGAATTTGAACAGATTGCGAGTGAGCGGGAAGGAAAGAAGTACATTCGTATCAACCCAAACGAGGTAATAGTCGATAACGACACGAGATTAAGCAATTCTCGCTTCAATGATTGTGTGGTCGAAACTCCAGCCGACACTGAAGCCTTCTATGGTTTCCCGGATCATTTCAGCGCTCGACCGTATATTGACATTCGCGTAAGCAAAGACAGGGATGATCTTGAAAATGAGCAATGTGATAGCATAGGAAATTGCCGCGATTATGGCGCCGATGAACCTGTGTCTCCGCGTGGTTTGTTAACTAGAATGCAAGAACGCTTGGGTCAACTCTTCACCAAGGTCTACGACGCCTTCCGATATGTGCCGCGGAGCGGCAACACGGCCGGGGATTATGTCGAACAAGATCCTTCGGACTTGGTTTACTCCGACCGCGCGGCGGAGTTGGGGACTGGCGGGCCGACGCTGGCCGCTGTCGGGGGCTGTTTCGACGGCTCGCGGTGTATCGAAGGGGCGCGGGATAATTTGACGGTGAACGGTCAGTCGGCTGGAGACGTTGTCGGCGGAGGACAACTAGGAGTCGAACTCAAGTTCTACGCTTATGCCGACAACAACCAGATGCCGATTCGGCAGATTGTGGTTGATTGGGGCGATGGCACGGTGGACGGGCCATTCCCGGGCTCATACAAAAACCACCGCGGATTCCGTCGGGCTGCGGCCGGGCATGAGTCGCTCTGCGACAACTCCAACTTCGGCACCTCGCAAGATGCCTGCGACGACTCATCGCCATTTGTGTACGCCTACACTTATACTTGCAACTCTGACGCCTCGGGCAACGGCGTCTGTCCGGCCGACGCCAGCGCCTGCTCCCTCGCCGACGGCAACCGCGATGGGGTATTAGACTGCGTCTACACCCCACGAGTGCAGGTCAAGGATAACTGGGGGTTTTGTAATGGGGTGTGTAATCTGGACGCGGCTGATGAAAGTTGTTATGATAATTCTGATAGAGCCGCTGGTGGGATTGGTGTCAATGAATGTTTTTCAGATTTTGTAACGGCTGCAAATAATGGAATTACTCCCTGGACTGCCTACTCCGGCCGTATCGTCGTCAGTCCATAACAATCTCGTCATTGCGAGGAGCGTAGAGACGAAGCAATCCCGCCTTACTTGGTGGGATTCTTCCTTTCTGCGTAATCCGTGCTTATCCGCGTAATCAGCGCAAACAAAAAAAGCCGGGTCGTACTTTTCAGTACTTCCCGGCCGATCCACGCGAAGGGGGGATTCGCGTGAAACTCCTAGTCGCGGGTGCAGGTTGTGGTGATCTTTCCGTTCAGACTGGAATATTCCAGGGAGCGGCCGTCGTCGGTGACAGCGCCGATTTCCTGTTGGCTTCCCAGCCAGAGAGCGTTAGCATCCACTCTCATGTTGACGAAAAGGCCATCAAGACCCACCATCCAGATTCCGAAGGATTCAGGCCTCTCATCCACCTCCATCTCCACGCACCTCGTTTCCGGATCCCGATCGCACGTCCAGCAGTCGGAACCGCCGGGCTGCCACTCGCCGAATTCGTCGACGTACGGGAGCTTGTTGGCGTCCCCGAGGTTTCTCCCCGCGAGGATCTCGACCGCACCAGGTCCTTCGACCTCGACCGGAATGGTGATGTACCCCCACCCGTACGGGTCGTCGACGTCGAGGTCGATCACGTGTCCGATGCTGCATCGGACAGTCGCCGGAGTCACTTCGCCGGTGAACTCGCCGTTCACCAGGATCCGCGCTCCTTCGACCAGAGACGTCACCTGAACTTCGATCGTGTCTCCGTCTCCGTCGCCATCCGCGTCGGTGTCGCCGTCGCCGTCGGAATCCGTGTCCGAATCCGAGTCGGCGTCCGAGTCCGCGTCACCGTCGGTCACGGTGTCGTCGTCCCCGTTTCCGCACCCAAGATGTGAAAGAACCATTCCCAGGGCCCCGAGGGCCCCGATGAGCCAAGCGTAATTCCGCATGACACTTCCCTCCGGCCCCTAAGGGCCTCTTCAGTTTAAACAGGGATTCTTCGGGGGCCCATCCCCCGAAAGATCATCCCAGCTCTATTTAAACCCTATGCCAAAAAAACTCCCCTGTCAAGTGGAAAAAGTGTGGCACATCCTACGTCTCTAAGAGACGTAGTTTCGGCATTAAAAGCACGATTATCACTTTTGAGCCGACCGTTCAACCTGCCTGCCCTGCCTGCCGGCAGGCAGGCGGCAGGCAGGAAAGTGATACACACTTTTTCTCGGAGTCAGACTCCGACAGATGCCGATTCGCCAGGTTGTACTGGACTGGGGTGATGGAACAGTGGACGGGCCATTTCCTGGTTCATATAAGAATCATCGAGGGTTTAGGAGTTCCAACAATCGCGGGTTTTTTTAAATCAAAAAATACCGCTAACGCTTCTGCGTAGCGGCGGCGGACTGGTTGGGCTTCTCGGTTTCGTCATCTGTCTGGGAACACGGTTTGAGCACTCCCATTCGAATAAGGAAATCAGCTGCCTCTTCCAGCCAACGAAAGGTCATCTCCAGTGTCCACTCCTCTTGGCCCGGTTTGTTCTTCTCGGTCACGATTACCTCCGATCGCTCAACATCCTCTCCAGCATCAGGATGTCAATTGTGTCGTGGTCTCGCGGCGGCTGGATTTGTCTTTTCATGCGGAGCAAGTGTTCGATTGAAGCGACACGGATCTCGAAGTCGCTGTCACATCGCAGGATGCTTGCGGCATGGAGCTCTTCGAAGGGGATTGGTTCACTGATGAACACATCGATCTGTCTGTATGGACTCGACGGGTCACAGAACGTGAACACCTGTGCTCCCTTCTCTTCTCTCCAGAATCTTCTTTTTTCTGGATCGGCGAGTTCCACTGCCGGAATTGGCAGGCGCGGGCGATAACCAAGCCTCGACACCAGCTCGACGAACCGAAGCACGTTTTCGATTTGGAGAGAGATGATGATGTCGATGTCCGCGGTGAAGCGCCGAAAACCTTGTAGAACAATCGCTAGGCCGCCACAGAGCACGTAGGAGACACCTGAATGTTGTAGTTCTCGAAAGAACGTCGCGTAGTATGCGTCCACCTTTCCCTCCTCACTGCGACCCTATCGTGTTTTCCATTTTGAGTCAATGGGTATGAGTGCAATTGTGTGTGTTGGGTCAAGACATGTGGCACGGTTTTAAGATGTGTCAGCACTCTCTGACATAAAAGTATTGATCCGCGAATCTAAAGGGGTACGCTGGGGTTAGAAATGATAGAGAACTAACCTTAAGTCTTATGCTTATTTATTCAGGAGATACCTTCTTAATTCTCGCCATCGCCGGGCTCATCACCGCCTTCATATTCGCGTTTTCCACCATCTCTGATTCCGAAAGATTTCCAGAGGATTAAGCCCCATCTGTCAGCACTTCCTGACACCCTTTTCTTGACATTCCCTCAACCACGCCATACGTTTAAATCAGGATAACAACATTATGAAGTTTCCAGGCAAAAATGGGCTTAATATCCTTCCTCTTATTGCTATTTTTGTAGTGATTGTTATTGCTTTATTAAAACCCAAAGCTCCGATCTCGAATACCAATGTAGGTTTTGAAGTGAATGCACCAATTAAGGATCAAACTACGAACACCAATGGTATACGTTCTCCGCGATCTCGTGAATTTATTAGCGGGATAGAAGTTTCTGCTGATATTTTGAAGTACAAGGATCCTGAATTTCAGATCTCGTTCGAGTATCCGAGGAGTTTCGGTGACATCGAACGACAATTCTATGATTACACAACAGGGCTAACTAAGATCGTTGAAACTCCGGGCGGACCGGTGGAGGAGACGGGGAAAGCATTGGTTTTGTTTGGAACTAATCCGCAGATGGGTTTCATTTTCGAGCTTGTTTCCTCAGACTATCCATTCGGAAGCGAAGGTTTTCCGGTGCCATACAAAGGCGATTTCAATCTGACTAAAATCTGTTCGGGAGAAGAATCAGTTACTGGCTTTCGAAAATGTTTGACTATCGACGGTGAACAAGTGTTGATCACACGCGAGTTTGATTATGCCGGTGGCTCATGGACTCGAGCATATCGCAATGCAAGAGTGTTCGGTTTTCACGGTTTGAGTGTGATGGTTTCATCCTCTGGTCAAGATGAAACCGATGTTAATCTGCTTAACAATATAATAAAAACACTGGTTTTGGAGTGATGGACGACCCGATCAATGAGAGCAAACAGATGCTTTCATCCGTCGGTTGGTCCGACGAGAACAGAACCTTGAAAACTCAAAAGGAGTGGCGAAATGAATTCGAATCGAAAGATTGGATCCATTTGTGCTGCGTCACTTTTTGCCGTTCTACTGGGTTGCAACGAAGGCGAAGAGACTGATGTCAGTCACAGGTCCATAGGTGGAAACGAAGCTTGTGAAGCTGAAATTGCTTATGATTTCGTATATCCCGTAAAGGGGACCTCGTTTCTGTTGTCCGATTTCAGCTCCGTCGATCCACGAGAAGATGGTTGGTATGTCTGGAATTGTTACGGAAACATCTGTTCAGACTGTCAATGTGTCGTCTCTGCGGGTTGTGTGGAGGAGATCCATCCGGGAGAGGATTGGAATCTCGTGAAGGATCGATATGATCCTCAAGCGGTAGAATGTGCAGCGAGTGCTGATGTGGGGGAAAGGGTCATCGCTGCGGCAAACGGCACTGTCGAAGCTGTTCGGAATCTCGGTGGGCTTTTTTGGGCAATAGTGATCCGTCATGACTTGCCCAAGGATGTCGACATTACTCCTTATCTCTACAATGGGTCAACCATCCCCGAGCTGGAGAAGCGAGTAAGGAGCGTCTACACGCTCTATCTGCATGTCGACAACGTTCTCATCCGCGAAGGAGATTGTGTCCGGAAGGGAGCGGAGATCGCTCAGATTGCAAATCTAGCAAGCGGACCGCACTTGCATTTTGAAGTGAATCGTCCATCTCCGGATTACATCGCTGCTCTCGGTAACAACCCACCAACTATCGCTGCTACGAGTACGGGTTACTACACCGATCATCAGTCGATGGTTGATTTCGGTCACATCAGTGCGTCGAAGTTCATTCGAGATCACAGATTGACGTGGCATCCTCCGGGAACCGTTGTTTCGACCACAGATGGACTCTTCGTCCTCGACCGCGAAAATGGGCATGTCGTCCGGCGGCCAATCACAATCAATCAGTATACCGCCTGGAGGTGGTCGTCTGTTGGGTTGGCTGATATATCGAGAGGTGAAGTTGACTGTTACGATGTTGGTTCACCGATCGAAGATCCTCCCCAGTATGAACTCTACAGAACCACGACGAACTCGACCGTCTATCGAGTTAATCTCGATTCACAGTTTCGCGAGCCATTCATCACGGCTGAAGTTCTCTACTCGTGGGGTTACGATTTCGTAGATGTCGCGGTTTACGACCCGTTTAACCCCGCTCACTGGTGGACGCTTATGAACTAGGGGAGTTATCCCGTAGGCGATCTCATTAGATTGAGAGACGGTGCTGTGTTTAGGACGGTCTCTGATGCACCCGTCTACGCCGTCTCAGAGGGGCACGCACGTCATATCGTTGACCAGCCGTTGTTTTTCAACATCGGTTATCGAGATGATCTAGTGCTCTGGGTCGGTGACGGAACTGAAGACGAAGTCACACTGGGCATAGAATCGGAGATCGATTTCGACACCATCCATCAATGCGAAAACGGTAGGAAGGAGCGATCTACGTCAGACTGCGTCAGCTGTTCTGAAGCTACTGAACCGGGCCATGGTGGTGAGTGTCATGATCTTGATTCCGACGGCTATGATGATCAAGTTTGCGGCGGCACCGATTGCGACGACACGCGAGCCAGCGTTCACCCGAACGCGCCCGAGATCTGCGACGAGCGGGACAACAACTGCATGAACGGAGTGGACGAGCAGACCGACTTCGACTGGGACGACCAGAACTGCGGTGAGTGCGGAGAGGTCTGCGGGGGCGAGTATCACTGTGTCGATGGGGACTGTGAGATCAATGGTTGCTCGGAAACCGAGCAGTGCGACGATGGCGTCCTGTGCACCAACGACTCATGCCAATGGAACAACACCTGCCGAAACAATCCTCTGGACACAAACTGCCCAGACGGTGAGTACTGCAACCAGTCCCTCGACTGTGTGGATACCTCGGTTTGCATCGATGACCAGGACTGTGATGATGGGGAGTTCACCTGTACCGACGACTCCTGCCAAAACGGCCTCTGCCACAACACTCCGAATGACAACCACTGTGACTGGGGTCACTACTGCGATCCGCTAACCGCCAACTGCGCCTACTCGGATTCAGACGGGGACGGCACGGTGGATGTGGAGGACTGTGCTCCATATAACCCGAATCGAAAGCCGGGAGCTACCGAAGTCTGCAACAACCATGATGATGACTGCGATGGTCTCGTCGATGAGGACTTCAACCTTCAAATCGACGATCAACATTGTGGTCACTGTGGAATCTCCTGTGCAATAGGTTGGTACTGCTCGAATGGTGGTTGTTTCCAAGAATGCGTTCCTTCACCAGAGATCTGTAACGGACTCGACGACGACTGCGACAACGCTACCGACGAGAATCTCGGACAAACCACCTGTGGAGTCGGCGCCTGCTCTCGCACTGTCACCAACTGTCTAAACAGCGTTCCCCAAGTCTGTGTCCCGGGCAATCCGGCGGCAGAAACCTGCAACAATGTGGACGACGACTGCAACGGGGACATCGACCACTACACCATCACCTGTGAGACCGCCTGCGGACAAGGCAATCAGTGCTGTCGTTTCGGGCTGTGGGACTCGTGTACCGCTCCTCTACCCGCGAATGAGATCTGTGACGGGTTCGACAACGACTGCAACGGTGTCGTCGACGACGGGATCGTCTGCATCGCCGGGGGTGGATGCAACCCTGTCCCCGAGACCTGCAATGGGTCAGATGATGACTGCGATGGTGCACGAGACGAGAACCTTGGTTCCACTGCCTGCGGGGTGGGCGCCTGCAGACGGACAGTCCAGAACTGCGTTGGGGGAGTTCCCCAAGTCTGTGTCCCGGGCAATCCGGCGGCAGAAACCTGCAACAATGTGGACGACGACTGCAACAACATCGCGGACGAGAACCTCACGAGAGATTGCAGTACCGCCTGTGAGAACGGTACCCAGACCTGTGGCAACGGCCTCTGGGGAACCTGTTCAGCCAGACAGCCCTCCATCGAATCCTGCAACGGGATCGATGATGACTGCGACACTTTCACCGACGAAGGCGGCGTCTGCGGCGGCTGCGGTCTTCCAAACACTGTCACAGTCGAGGTCGACTCTGGAGTGAATGGAGCTCACACCATCTGGACCGATCTCGAAGGCGCGGGTCCGGACTGCAGCCCAGAGTGGGAGGAGTCCACCGACAATGACGCACCCTACACCTGGACCTACCAAGGAGACACCGGCCCTCGGATCGTATCCGCCACGTCTCCCAACGGCGTGTATTATGTAACCACCCAAGGCGCTCGAGGTGTGGGGGACTGTGCGACAGCTGCCGGCTGGACCTTCCTCATCACGGTAAACGGGGTGAACGTCCCGGTGCCTGCCTACGAACCGGGAAATCCAGTGGACGTGATCGAAGCAGGCGCGGCTGCCCTCGCTCACGAAGAGACTGGCTGGTGCAACGCCATGATCTGTCTCGGAAACAATCCCTGCGAGGCCAACTGTCTGGACGGCCTCGACAACGACGGGGACAACCTCACCGACTGCCTCGACTGGGACTGTCACTGGTTCTGGAGCAACGGTGCCTGTCCCTAGTTCCTTCCTAAACACTCACAAACTCAAGAGCGGTCTCCTCTGCACGCGCAGACGGTATCCGCTCGTTTTTTATTTCTTCTAATAAAAAAACACCGCTAGCGCTTCTGCGCAGAAAAAACCGAAGTTGCACTTCCTCCGGTTCGGATTTGATGGCAATCTCTCGCTCGGAGCTTAGCTCCGAGATTTTTCAATAAAAAAATCCCACGGTGTCTAGCAGCGTGGGTTCCTAACTGCGGTTCATGAGTGTTCCGATGCGCTCTCTCCAGTCTTCTGGCAAGCGGGGTTCTTCTTCTTTGGGATCAACCCCCATCCTCCAGAAAAACCTGGCCATTTCCTCGATGGCCTGGAGACAAGCGCGCGGCGTCTCGTTGTGCCAGAGTTCTTCCGGCACGCACTTGGGGCGCTCCATTTACCCCTTCCTTTCAGCGACGATCTTTTCAAGGATCAGGATGTCCAGAGCATCCTTTACTCTTGGGGGCTGGATTTGGCGTTTCATCTCCAGCAATGCTTCGTATGATGCTGTTGGAATTTCTACATCATCAAGCATCACCGGAATGGCCTCGCGGGCAAGTATGTCGAACGGTATTGGC
Source organism: Candidatus Uhrbacteria bacterium RIFCSPHIGHO2_02_FULL_57_19 (assembly GCA_001791115.1). Classification (GTDB taxonomy): domain Bacteria; phylum Patescibacteriota; class Patescibacteriia; order 2-12-FULL-57-11; family 2-12-FULL-57-11; genus 2-12-FULL-57-11. The sequence goes on along the minus strand of MGDZ01000062.1, from coordinate 3,527 downwards.
AAGCTCAAGAACACGTCGACCGACAGGAAGGGGAGATTCGCAAGTACAAAAGTGAACACCTTGGCGTCTTTTTCTGTTTGCCATTGAACTCGCTTTTCTGGATCAGCAAGTTCATTTGCATTCACCGGAACTTTTGGAATCCATCCGAGTTCTTTGAGCACGTCCAAGAAACAAGACAGATTCTCTATCGAGAGATCTACCGCGAGATCGGCATCGAATGTGTCCCGCTTGATGTGTCGAAGAACGAGCGCCATTCCACCGCACAACACGTATCTGACGCCTTTTTGTGAAAGAGCGCGCAGCAGCCGTTCGTAAACTGGTTGATCTTCCAACGCGTCCTCCTTTATTGCAATCTATGAGTTTTTTTCGTTTTTGTCAATGATCATCATTCTATACTGAGATGTAGAAAAAGTCTTTGCGAGCCCCAACCTGCCTGCCGCCTGCCTGCCGGCAGGCAGGAAAGTGATAATTTCTTTTTTTCAAAAACAAAAGCCTCGCGAAAGCGAGACCTCTGTCTGTTCTCAACCTAATGCGAGAAACAGGATTATCACCTAATCGTAGTATAACAAACCTTTTTACTCTGTCAATAGCTTGTATCACGCCACCACATATTGCACTCCTCCGGGTTCTGTTCGATTAAGAATTGTATCGGCGATTTGAGGTCAAGGGCCCAATGAGGTCTCTCTCCGTTGTACCAGAGCAGCCACTCGATGAGTTTGCGGTTGAAAACATCAGGATTCAGAAGTTCGGTCTCGTGGTAATCAACAAACTCCTCCTGGATGGTGCGGTTGAACCGCTCGTCGTGGGCGTTCATCTTTGGGGTCCTGGGATAGGTATGCCAGTGGGTCTGGTGGAGACGTCGGAGTTCCTCGTCGAAGTGCTTCATGAACTCGCTGCCATTGTCGGTGAGCACGTGTTCGAGACGATGGGGGAAGAGCAAGGTGACGAGATCAAAGAACTCCTTGGCAGCGAGCGAGGCATGGCTCCTCGTCGCCCAGGCGAGGGAGAAGCGGGAATAGACGTCCGTGAAGGTAATCACATATCGCCAGAGCGCCGTGGACGAACCGCTCGACCGTATCAAAGGCGCCGCAATGGCAGAGAGTGCGTGGCGACGAAGTTCTTGGGTTTTCTGGCTTTCTTGACTCTTTTTCGAGGAACAAGCTGACCGTTGTGTCGAACTTTAATCGGGAAGATCCTCATCCTGTCTGGGGCATCGGCAATGATCCTGGCGACCGTGCGTGCCTGCGGGAGCCGGACTCCGGAGAGCAGTGGGTTCCGAGCAAGGAGCACCGCCACTTTGTCCGGGCCGAGATTCGGGTGTTCGGCGCGAAGCCGACGAATCAGGGAGGTGACCACGGTTGGCCACTCTAAGAGCCCGGACACACCTGGGCCTTTTGGACTTCTCATTCAACGCTTCCAGAGAGCCGCTCCCCTTCTTCTGTTGGCTTTTCCAGAGGTACAGGGTTCTCCGTTTGACTCCGAAAGCCTCGACCGTGGCTTCGAGCCCGTGTTTCTGCCAGAAGGCGAGGATGCGGGCTTTCCTCTTGGCTTTGTCGGTGACCATACGGCTCCAGCGTATGGCATAGTCGTGGAGCCTGACAAAGCCTTTGACTCCGTACGATAGGCGTTGAACTTGCATATTCCTTGGGTCTCCAAGGAGTGCAAGATGTATCTTAACTTATGCAGGTCATGTATCACGCTGTCAACGGGAAATGAATTTTTCCGGTTCGCTCTTTTAAGCGGCCACGAGTGTGGGGATGCGCCATCTGGAAAAAACGGAAGAAGGGGGGGTTCCACTTTGGTCCGATCGGACCAAAGTGAAGTTATTTGAAAGATAAAAAAATCCCACGGTGTCTAGCAGCGTGGGTTCCTAACTACGAAACAAATGGAAGTTGCACTTCCTCCAGTTAGGAAGTGCAACTTCCGAAGGTTTCCGAATGTGTTATCATCATTTTGTATGAAACAGGCAACGGTTGGTGATGTCTTGCGAGTGTTTTGGCGGCACACCTCGCGCTACCGAGGATGGGCTTTTTTGATTCAAACCTTCTCGTCTCTAAGAGACGAAAGAGACGAATTAAAAACACTCCGGTGGGGTACCGGAGTGTTTTTGTGGCGTCAGCTATTCGACGACTGTATTGAGGTCAACTGATGTGGCTTCAGTTGTAATCTCATCTCCTTCCGGTAAGGCTTCTATCTCTTCCGTCGAGATTTCCGTCGTGTCGTCAATGTTCAGGTTGTGACGGCGGAGTGAAGCCAGGTCGCGGATTTTGTGCCGTAAGCCTCGCGCGTCGAGGATGTAGATATCTGGTTTCCCGATGGCCTTTATCAGCCGCTTGCGGGTTTCCTTTTTGGCGCGCAGTTTAAGCCGACTGGTAACATCCTCACGAAGACGGCGTTCATGTGTGGCGCTAACGTCAATATCCTCATCAAAGACCGTTTCGTCCGTAACCGAGTCAGACTCTGTGTAATTGCCGAGTTCAGCATCGGTCACCTCTTCAACATCCCGGAACTCCCAACCAAAGCGGTGGAACACGCCTTCAGCGGCGATCACTCGTCGTTTGCCGTCAGGAGTGAGGAGCCACACCGCCTTGGAGTTCCTTACTTTCACCAGACGGTGCCGCGCGGCATGCTTGCGGTAATCACTGGGGTTAAGACCATCAATCGAGGTGATTGGTTCACCGGTTGGAAAATTGTCCAACCGCCCCGGCTTGACTAACTTCACCAAGTAGTTGGAGTTGAAAGCGCTGAAGAATTTAACGGTTTGTATCTCGTGCTTGGTTCCAGCTTTTTTAATTGCGTAGACCTTGTCGTCATCCACCTGATGAAAGACAACCCAGGCACGCTTTAGTTTTGCCCGGCGAATGAGGGGTTTGTCCGTGGGCAGGGCCACCACATTTTCCTCTTCCACAGCTTCGTCGACTGGCGTTACGGTCGCTTGGGCGTGGAGGAGAGCTGGCAGCATACTCACTGCCATGGACACGGAGACAGCCGCGGCGCCTCCGGTTAATAACCACTTGTATCGAGTTTTGCTCATACGAAGTGAGATTAAATAAATAATGAATAAATTTATTTTAAGATATCACATATTTTGAAAAAGTTATACACATGGACCTCCGCAAAATTCAAATTCGTAACGACCTGTCTGCCGTAAGGTAAGCAGGAACAATTTCGCTCTTTTTTATTTTTTTGGTTGCTAACAAAATGTGCCGATCGGCACAAAAAATTAGCATCCTTTCTTCCTGATAAATCCAGGAGCCGATCTCTGAAAAATAACCGAACAAAAAACTCGGCTTCACGAGGGAAGCCGAGCGGGTATCGGGGTTTGTGATTTTTACCCTCGGTCGCTCCCGAGGAGAAGCCGAGGCGGATTTCCGACGAGGAATGTCGAAGTCCGCTGCCTGCCAGAGACGACTTGAGAGTCGTCTTTTTTGATTGGGTGGCAGTTGAGAACAACCGGCGCCGTCTCGAGCGCTGGCCGGTAGCCGGGTGACTTTTGGTAAACCCGGGCGGCGTAGGAGACGGAATAG
>MGDZ01000061.1 GCA_001791115.1 Candidatus Uhrbacteria bacterium RIFCSPHIGHO2_02_FULL_57_19 | reverse complement strand
GTCGAAGCTTTTGCCGCCGGAGTCCCCGTCGTCGCGACAGAGGTCGGCGGCATACCCGATTTCCTGTTCGATCCTGAAAAAAATCCAGACCGGCCGGCGACAGGGCTCTTCTGCGAAGTACAGAATCCGGAATCAATTGCGCGTGTGGTAACGCGATATATGGAAAATCCGGCGCTCGTCGGCGAAGTGGTCCAGCATGCGCTCGCGCTCGTACGGGAGAAATACGATTGGGCCACGATAGCCAGTGCGATGAGTTCGAAGATTTTTGACCCTCTCACGAAGAGGGGATAACTCCGTTGGAGCGAAGTCAAAACGGGTGTTTGCTGTATACGGCACGATTCTGTTCCGTGCCTCTTGATAGGGAGGTTGGATGAAAAACAGCTCACAGCTTCCGAGTCCGGATACGCCCGAGGCGCTTACCTACATTGGCTGGTGGCTCGGGTTCGGTACGGCGATGTTCGCGCACGCGATGGAGGCAGTCGTGCCTTTCCCGCGTCGAACCGAAAGCCGTTAATCGCCGAATTGGGGCTGACGAAAAGAAGCGGGGCCTCGCGCCCCGTTTCGCTTTACTATACACTTCACAGACATGAAGGTGCTGGTCGCAACGCCTCTCTATCCGCCCGAATCAGGCGGCCCTGCGACCTATGTGGCCGAGCTCGAAAGCGGCTTGCCTCTGCGCGGGACTGAGGTCGTCATCGTCAAATTCTCTGACGTGCGCCATCTGCCGACGCTCATTCGCCACGTCGCCTACGGCATGCGGGTGTTTTTTGCTGCGGAGGACGTAGACCTCATTTACGCACTCGATTCTATATCGGTCGGCGTGCCGGCGCTCTTTGCCGCGCGGCTCCGAGGTAAGCCGCTTGCGGTCAAAATTGTCGGCGACTTCGCGTGGGAGCAAGGGATGCAGAAATACGGAGTGACCTCGCCGCTCGAAGTATTCGTGCGCGAGAAGAACGTGGCGCTTCCTCTGCGCTTTTTCCGCTTTCTCCAAAAAGAAGTCGCGCTTTCCGCACAGTGCGTCATCGTTCCGAGCACGTTTTTGAAAGGCATCGTCGAAGCGTGGGGAGTCGAGAGCGCGAAAATCGAGGTCATCTACAATGCGGTCAAACTCCCCGCCGTAGGCCAAGTCGTGGAGGCTTTGCGGGCACTTCCACGGCCGCTCGTGGTATCTGTCGGACGCCTCGTGCCATGGAAGGGCAATCGCGAGCTTCTGGATGCCGTCCGCATCGTGCGACAGAAAGGGAAGAAACTCTCGGTCGCAATTATCGGCGATGGTCCCGAGCGGCAGGCGCTTGAAGCGCGCGCAAAAGATGCGCTCGGCAGTGATTACGCGTTCACAGGGGCGCTCGGTCATGCGGATGCGTTCGCGGCGATGCAGTATGCGGATATGTACGTACTCGATTCGCTCTACGAAGGCCTCTCACACACGCTCGTCGAGGCCCGCATGGCGGGGGCGGCCATCGTCGCATCGAATCGTGGTGGCAATCCCGAGGTCATCGAACATGAGGTGAGCGGGCTTCTCGTGCCCGCGGAGGAGCCGCAGAAACTCGCAGATGCGCTCGAGCGGCTTCTCGACGACGACGAACTCCGCGCACGCCTCAAGACAAACGCCAAAGACACGAGCGGACGATTTGATGTCGACTCCATGCTCGAAAGCATAGCAAAGCGGCTCCGCGCAATTGTATGAGCCCCGTTAAAGGTCGACGCTACCTTAAAAACCGACTAAAATTCTTTTTTGCACTATGACTTCTAACGGGGTGAGAGTCCTGCAGGTGAGCGCGGATAGGTCCAGCCGCGGCATACTCTTTTCCGGAACTGCCGCTGCAAAGCGGCAGGAGGCGTATGCGCGCGCCATCGGTGAGCTTTTTGTCATCAGCTTTTCGCGAGTTCGTGATGGCGCTTCGGAGCGCGTGTTTGGCACGCTTCGCATCATTCCGACGAATTCATATTCGCGGTTCCTTTATATACTCGACGCATACCGGAAAGCGCGGCATCTGCCGAAGCCCGACGTCGTCTCGGCGCAGGACCCGTTCGAAACGGGCCTTGCGGGATGGCTTCTCGCTCGCCACTTTGGCGTACCGCTCCATGTACAGATACACACCGATCTCTTTTCCCCCTCGTACGCGCGGCTCTCGATTGTGCATCGCTTACGTGTTCTCGTCGCACGCTTCGTGCTTCGGCGCGCGGCGCGCATCCGCACCGTATCCGACAGGATTAAACAGTCGCTCATCCACGAGCTGCACATTCCCGCGGAGCGAGTGAGCGTACTCCCGATATACGTCGATATCGAGTCTTTGCGAAATGCACCCACGGACTCTGCACTTGCTGTCACATTTGCGGCATACCGCACGAAACTCCTCGTGGTATCGCGCCTTGAGCCGGAGAAACATGTCGCGCTCGCGCTCCGTGCTTTGAGGGAGAGCGCGCCGCCTTCGACGTGCCTCATCATCGTCGGTTCGGGGAGTGAGCAGAAGTCCCTCATGCGGCTCGCCGAGACACTCGGCATCGCCGAGAGCGTCTTTTTCGAGGGCGCGGTAGAGGCCGCTCCCTACTATAGAATCGCGGATCTCGTACTCGTCACCTCGCGCTTTGAAGGGTACGGACTTGTCATTATCGAAGCGCTCGCGAGTGGAGTCCCCGTACTTTCGACCGATGTCGGCATCGCACACGAGGCGGGGGCCATCATTGCATCCGAGGCGTTTTTCGGGCAGGAGCTTGGGAAATGGTTCAGTGATGGACCGCGGAGTGTGGAATTGCGAAACTATCCGTACGAGCATTTTGATGCGTACGTGAATGCCTACGCAGCCGACCTTATAAAGTGCGCAAGAGGCCTTTCGTAGAGCCATTTCTCGTAGTATAGTCGCGCCTATGGTAGTTACGCTGGCAAAGAAAAAGAACGGCAAGCCGCTCGTCGGGTTCATCGGACAGGGGTGGATAGGGAAAGCCTACTCCGATAATTTCGAAGAGCGCGGATACGAAGTTATTCGCTACTCACTCGAGAAACCGTGGATAAAGAACAAGGACAAGATACGCGACTGTGACATCGTCTTTATCGCGGTCTGGACGCCGACGACCCCACAAGGCTTTGACAGCTCGGTTATTGAGAGCGTACTTTCCCTCGTAGGAGAAGGCAAAATCGCTGTCATCAAATCAACGGTGCTTCCGGGGACCACCGAGCGACTCCAGAAAAAATTCCCAAAAATAACGATTCTCTTCGGCCCCGAATTTCTCTCCATCAAATCATCCGTGCACGATGCCGCGCATCCGTTTGCCAACCTTATCGGCATGCCGATGAACGACACCAAGCATTTTTTGGCAGCGGAGCGTGTCATGAAAACGCTCCCGCGCGCTCCGCTCACGGAGATATGCAAGAGCGCAGAAGCAGAGATTTTCAAATACACGCACAACGCGAGCGGATACACGCAGGTCATTCTCTTTAATTTGATGTATGACCTCGCGCAGAAGTTCGGCGCTGATTGGGACATCATAAACAAAGCCGTCATCGCCGATCCACTCATATCGAATCGGTACTCCAATCCTGTGCACAAAGGTGGACGCGGCGCAGGAGGGGGCTGCTTCATCAAGGACATTGCTGCGCTTCGCATGCACTATAAAAAGCACCTTCCGCGCGATAGGGAGGGGCTACGCGTACTTCAGGCGATGGAGGCCAAGAACATCGAACTCCTCATGCGTACGGACAAAGACATCGATCTTTTGACGAGCGTCTATGGTGCGGGTGCCCTCAAAAAGAAAAAGGGGAAGAAGCGCCGATAATCTATGAGCGTGGCAACGGAGCACATGTACCGTGACCACCATGAAGGCCGCGGCCGCATGGGCTATTCCATATTGGGCGATGCGCGTGGCGCTTTTTTGCGGCGCGAAATCGGCACAAACAAGCGTGTACTTGATATCGGCTGTCGCGACGGCACGCTCACCGCTTCTTACGCGAAAGGCAACACCGTGACTGGCATCGACATTGATTCGGAGGCGCTCGCGAAGGCCAAAGAGCGACTCGGCATCGAAACGATGCATTTCGACCTGCAGGAGGAATGGCCGCTCGCGCAGAAATCATTCGACGCGGTCGTGGCCGGTGAAGTGCTCGAGCACCTCTTTTTCCCCGAACGCGTCATCGAAAAGGCGGCGCGCGTACTTCAGGATGACGGCATATTGGTCGGTTCCGTGCCAAACGCCTTCAGTCTCGTCAATCGATTCCGGCTTTTTTTCGGACGAAAGCGATTGACCCCGCTGTATGATCCGACGCACGTCAATCACTTCAGCCGCGCCGAATTCTCTGGCCTTCTCGCTCTACATTTTCGCGAAGTGACCATCGAGCCGCTTGGCCGTTTCGCGCGCCTCGACGCGCTGTGGAAGGGTATGTTTGCGTTCGACCTCCTCTTCGTCGCGAAGTATCCGAAACGTCCATGAAATTACTTATCACGACGCAGGCCGTCGATCTCGACGATCAGGTGCTTGGTTTCTTCCATGCATGGATAGCAAAACTTGCAGCGGAGATAGACGAGGTACACGTCGTCTGCCTCAAAGAAGGTCGGCACAATTTGCCCGCGAATGTATCGGTCCATTCGCTCGGGAAAGAGCGGGGAAAGGGGCGACTCGCATACGTCATGAAGTTTTACCGCCTCGCATGGCAATTGCGAGACTCCTACGACGCGGTATTTATCCATATGAATCCAGAATATGCGGTGCTTGGTGGGTTCTTGTGGCGCGCTTTGGGGAAGCGCATTGTGCTCTGGCGAAATCACAAAATGTATTCACTCATCATGCGGCTCGGCGTCATGTGTGCACACGTCGTGTGCTTCACGTCGCCCGATGCGTACGTCGCCCGCTATGGGAAGTCCGTACAAATGCCAGTCGGCATTGATACCAATGTATTCAAACCAGATGTGCCTCAGCGGGGCACAGTTCTTTTCCTTGGTCGATTCGACGCAGTGAAAAAACCAGACATCTTCCTCGAGGCGATTGCCCGACTCGAGCGTGAGGGCGTGCCGCTTCGAGTCGACGTGTACGGTGACGCAAGTCTCGGGCGCGAACGCTACGCGGCAGACTTGAAGGAGAAATATCGCGGACTCAAAAGTGTCTCGTTTCATGCGGGCATCTCCCACGAGGCTACGTCGGCCATCTACGGGACCCACGATATCTACGTGAATCTCACGCCCTCCGGCAGTTTCGATAAAACCATCGGCGAGGCGATGGCTACCGGATGTGTCGTCGTGTGCGCGAACCGTGCCGTGCGCGAGGCGATACCTGCCGAGCACCTCGTGAGCTCGGAGAAAGCTGAGTCCGCCGCCCTTGGCATCAAATCGGCGCTCGCGCTCACGGATGCAGAGCGCAGAGGTGTGGTCGAGCGAGAGCGCTCGTACGTCGAACGCGAACACTCGCTCTCATTGCTCGTCCGTCGCCTCGTCAGCATATGTACCCCGCACTAAGCGTTGGCATT
>MGDZ01000060.1:15695-15906 GCA_001791115.1 Candidatus Uhrbacteria bacterium RIFCSPHIGHO2_02_FULL_57_19 | reverse complement strand
AGATGTTTGCCCAAGGCGTAAGCGATCTGCTGACGATTGGGAGAAAGCTCATCAGCAACCATAAAGTTCTTTTCCGCCTCATCCAGATATGAGGAATCGAAACGGCTCGCCTCGGAAAAAGCCCGACCGCGTAAATACCAGTAATACGCCTGTCGCGGATGGAGTTTAATTAAATCGTCGATCGCCCGTCGAATCAAAGGAAACTCGGAGT
>MGDZ01000060.1:0-15592 GCA_001791115.1 Candidatus Uhrbacteria bacterium RIFCSPHIGHO2_02_FULL_57_19 | reverse complement strand
TTCTTTAAAGATCGGCACACCGGCCGAAATACCAACGGTCCCGAAAATCTCGGCCATCTCCCGCGTCCTCGCGCTTACCAATGCTGGGATAACGTTAACAACGGCGATAATGACCAGGGTCGGAAATGCTGCCACAACAAACCTGCGAAATGAAATCTTTTTTGTTTTCGAATCCGCGCTTTCAACTTTCTTTTCTTCTCCCCAAGCTATCCAGGACAGATGGGCTAAAATAAATGCGAGGTAAATCATGGTTGCCGGATTATCGAAAGCGGCCATCTCGGCGATCGCGTAACCAGCTAGACCTCCGGCAGCAATTCCGGCGTCAATGGCGTCAAAACGCCCTCGAGTGATCGCCCGTCGCAGCGCTAGAATAACAGCCAAAACTGCCGCACCCACAGTCAAAATACCAACAGCGCCCTGCATTACCAAAATATCGAAAAAGGCATTATGCGCCCGGTCGAACCAGGTTTCATAGTAGGAAAACTCCAAAAAACGCGGATCATAATGGGCGTTGAAAGCCAGATGAAATGCGTCCGGTCCCCAACCTAGAAAAGGACGATCACCAAAGGATTTGATCGCCACCTGCCAAGCCAAGGTTCTTGTGCCTAAAGTTCCAGATTGGAACGAAGAAGAGACAATCGGACCCACGATCGGCAATCCGGACACTGTTGAATTTCCGCGAAAAATCAGCAGAGCCGCGACAGAAGCCAAGACAAGCACAACAATGCCGACCGCCGCTTTACGCGCCGAAGATCGACGTGAGACAAATCCCGCGACAAATAATCCGACTGTCACCGCGGCGATCATTGCCAAATAAGCTCCCCTGCTTAGAGTTAGATAATCGGCAATCATCAAAGCCGCCAGTGATCCAAGGGCGACAATCTTCCAAATTATTTTCTCGCGTTTGAAAACAAAAACCGTCCAGACCCCCGCTAACGGCGCGAAAACCCCGAAATATACTGGATTACCCAAAAAACCAGCAGCCCGTCCGCCAGCGTCGATTCCCCACAACCGGATACCCGACCGTTCGAAAACAAAAACCTGAAGTATGGCCACCGCTGATAGAAGCCCCGAGAATATCACGGCCGCTTTTCCGGCGTTCCGCCAATGATTCTGGTCGCGAAAAAAACATCTGACTAAAAAAAAGAAGGCCGCGGCGTAAACAACAAAAAGCACCCCTGCTGAACGCTCTTCATTACCCAAAAAACTTCTCCGCGGGTCAACTCCCAAAGCCGCCGAGATAATCGCCGAGAGAAGGAAAGCGGCCACGGCTAAAACCAGCGGATCTCGGACGATACCGCGAGGCCACTCGAGACGAAAACCCAAGACCAATCCAACGGCTAACGTCACCATTGTTTGAAAAAAAATCGCCTTGGAAAAGACGAAGGGGTAAAGCACCCAGGGAATAACCACGAGCGGTGTGGCCAGAGCCAAAAAAAGAAAGGCGCGGAGCGCGAATTCAAGATGATCTGTCTTCATTCCTGTTCCTTAATAATTGAGTCAACAAACTTGAGAGCTGCCTCGGCATAGGTCGGATCGAGCTCCACGGCCATCTGAGCATGCGTGATTGCTTCCAGATTTTTGCCCAGCTCGGCGTAGGTGGCGGCCAGACGGGCGTGCCAATCCGGATTTTTTGGGTCAAGCTGAATTAATCGTTCATAAAGCGGAGCGATCGCCTGAAAATTCCCTTCTTCATTGTAAAGATCAATCAAATACTGGATTTCGTTTTGTTTTGACAATGAGCGGCCAAGACGAATGGCCTCCTCAAGTTCTTTCGTCCCTTCTGCGCGTTTTCCGGTGGCAATGAGCCCGAGACCATAAAACCAATGAGCTTCGGCCACCGTTGAATCTTTTTCCAGAACTCCGCGAAGCAATTCGACCGCCTTCTCCGGTTTATCGGTCATGATGTATAACCGGCCAAGGAGAAAAACCGCGGCCTGCCGTTCCGGCGACTGTTCCTTGGCGCGGAAAAGTTCCGCTTCGGCGTCGGAGTAGGCCTGCTCGTCCTTAAAGTATTCGCCTTTGATTATCAAAAGCTGGGCCAGCATGAACCGCTCTTGAAATGTCACCGAACGCGTCGCCGTGCTCTTTCGCATTTCGGCGATAAATCCGTCCAGAACATCTTTAACCACATTCGACGGCATATCCCCCCTGCCTTCCCAATTTAGAAAGTCCCGGGTCATGGTAAGACGCATCTCGCGTCTGTGCGGTCCTCCCAGTCGGATGGCTTTAATCGCCGGATCTTTCCAAAGAGCGGCGTCTTTTCCGACAACATCCTGGGCCTGTCCGGCCTCCCAACTTCCCGGAAGCGCGGCCAGGTTGCCTAGGTAAGAAAAAGGAATAAAACCGAGAAACAGAACAGCCAGCGCGGCCACGGGAACTTGCGTGACACTGGTGGCGCGATGCGAGCCCAGCGAAGGAGGCCGCAGTCGTGATTGTAAAAAAGCCAGTGTAAAGGCCAGGAGAACAAGTGATTCTGGCGTGTCCATGGCAAAAAAATTCTGAATCTGGTAGGCAGCGAGCGCTCCACCGACTGACGCGGCCGTCTTTCCGTCGATGCGTCCAGAACGAAACCCGCGAACCAAGGCCGTTCCGGCGGCCGCGAAAACCAGCAGATAAACCAGAAAACCAAGCACGCCGGTAGTCACTCCGATCTCCAATAATCCATTGTGCGGCTTATCCGAGACTGTTTCATAAAATCCGTAACGCAAAAGTTCGGGCCGGTAGAAACGGTCGAAGACCACGTTAAAATTCTCCAAACCCCATCCCAGAATCGGCTTAGTTTTAATGCCGTCTAAGGCGATCTGCCAAGTAATTAATCTGGTGCGAGAAGTGCCGGAGACAAGATTGGTGTTGGCCAATCTCCACAGCGGCGGAAGGCGTCGCAGGATATCCGTGCCGCGAATCAAATACAGCGCCCCGCCGAGTAAGACAATCAAAACCAAGACAGCCGCCGACCAATGGCGGATTCTTTTTGATGAGCTGATAACGGCCGCGATCACAATCAAAATCGCTCCCGCGGCAATAAACGCCAGAATCGCCCCCCGGGTTTCAGTAAAAAACAAGGCCAATACTTCGGCCAAGGCCACTACCCCCCAAGCTGCCCTTTTCCAACCCTTGGCTGACGCGACCAGCCATCCGGCAAAGGCGATCCCAAACAACAGAACACTGGCGAAAAAAATCGGGTTGCCGGCGGTCGACTGCACCCGTTCTCCGCCGAAAATAGCCGCTCGTATTGCTGGGGAAAAACGCTCACCAAATGCGAGCAAGGTCATTCCGCCAATCACCACGGAGGAAATTACAAAAAGACGACGCCAATGACGGTCTTCGATAATCACCGACGAAAGTATCAAAAAATAAAAAAATGCGTGCAGCCATGTGAACCAGCCGGTCATTCGAAGTTCCGTTCCCCAAACGCTTCGTCCTGGATCAACCCCGAAAAGCGAAGCGAGAAGGGCAATGAACACGAAGACGGCCATGGCTTTTCCCAACAAATGCCAGCGCGGCCGATAACGCTCCGGCCGCTGAATCAGCAAGAAAATCCAAGCAACGGCCATGGCTTCAACCGCAAGTTGAAAAAACACTGCCCGGCCGAAAATGTAGGGATAGAGAAACCAAGGAATGTAGGCTGTCGGGACAAGAAGCGCCGCCGCTCCAACCCAAAAAATGAATCGTTCCAAAGAATCAGCGCGAAAGGGAATCTCCATACTATAGTGAAAGGATGGTAGCACGAATGAGTCGTCAGTTCAAGCCGTTCGAATACGAAACCCCGCCTCCCTTTCGGGAAGCGGGGCTTCCTTGCGGCCTGCGTTCTTTAGCAACGCGGGCGGCTAGTTCAACTACGATTAGTAGCTGAGTGTTCGGCCGGCAACCGGCAGACTCTCGACGAGCGTTATGCTCGTTGTTGTTCCGTCGCCCCAGAGGAGATCGGCGTTGTCCAGACCCACGGTCAACCGTTTGTCGGTGGCCGCGTCGCTGGTGTCAGCCGTGACGATGAAGGTCCTGGTGGAGTCGGCAGAAGAGCTACCCGAGATCTCCGTGTCAGTGAAGTTCGCGTCAAGGAAGTTAGTGTCCGCGAAGTTACAAGTTAACGACGGAGCGGTGCAGTAGCCACTACCTGTGGTTGCCAACTGGTTTCCGCCAGTCACGCTGTCTTTGTAGATGCTGACAGAGCGAGCTGCGGTGTTCGAGATGGTCGTGCCGATGTCGAGGTTCATGAGCTGAAGGGTCGCCGCGTAAGAACCGCTGTTCATGGAGTTGGTGAACACGAACTTGGCGACTGTTTGCTCTGAAGCTCCGGAGGTCGTGCCTGACGGTGAGTCAGAGGCGAGGGCGACCGTGAGCTTGGTCCTGAAGACATCGATCTGGTTGCCCGCGAGTTGAGCTCTTCCAGCGTACCCAGCATCAGCATCAGTGGAAGTCGTCGTCTCATTGAAGTCGAGCGACGTGCCGCTGATCTGGAACCCGGAATCCTTACCGTTGGCTACGATTCCTTCAAGTGCGGTCGCTGCCGCGGTAGAGGAACCGGTGTAGTTCGACATGACCATGATCTTGTGGGTAGAGCTGGAGACGCCACCGCCATCAAAGGTGGTGAGGTCGGCAACTACCTTGAAGACCAACGTGCCGTTCTTCGGAACCGTCAGACCGGAGATGTTATCGAAGATCGCCGAGCCGGTGGAGGTGTTGCTCGTGGTGTCGAGCGAAGCGATCGTTCCGCCGATCTGGGCGCCTGTCGAGGCATTCAAGAGCTTGAAGTTCCGGAGTGTACCAGTCGCGGCTTGCGCGCCACCCATAATCGTCGTGTTAGCCATCATCGAATCGGAAACGACGATCTTGGTGACGTTGATGTCCTCATTGACATCGGCCTCAAGCTTGAAGCGAGCCAACTCTTTCGAAGTGTGGCCCATGACGAGCGTCTGGCGAATCGGAGCCGAGGCATCAAGCGACACGCGCAGGTTGCCGTTGGTGGCAATGTTGTTGACCTGCAGTGAAGCGATGCCGTTGGAGTCCGAAACATCCGTGCCCGTGGTCACGCCGCTGCCTGTGGCGCTGGCGACAATGACCACACCGTCAGTGTCGTTGTTCACATCAGTGAGCGCCGACAGGGTGTGTGACGACTTGATGTCAGCCCAGACATCGATAACGACTGTGCCGCCGGCCACGACTCGGATGGCTGTCGAAGGCGTGAAGGTGTAGTTGGTGCTGTCGGTGTCAGTTAGCGACCCAAAGGTGGTACCAACCTGGGTGCCGTCTTCCTTCTTCAGTTTCAGGTTCTGGAAGATGTCAGCCATGGTGTCCCCCGTGAGGGCGGTTTCCAACATGTCGTCCGTAAGAACGATTTGGGTCACGTCCGCGTCCTCGCCGCCGCCCGTAAGAACGAACGAGGCAATTTTAGCGTTTGTTGAGCCCAAGACGCCTGTCGGACGAGTGGCACTGTAATCAGGCAGAGCAACGTTCTCGGTTACCGTGATGGCTCCAGCCTTGACCGTCACTGTGTTGCCGCTGGCCGATGAGGTGCTGATGGTGTTCAGCGAAGTGCGGCCCTCGGCATTGGAGGCACCTGTTTCCAAGTTGGCGACGACAGTGTCATCAGCAGCCACCGTGGCGTCAGTCAGGTCGGCGTAGTAAGCCAAGACCTTGGTTGTGCCAACCGGGACAATGAACGAGTTGCCGAAGGTGAAGGTGGTGGCGCCGCCGTTGTCGCAAGTTTCGGTGGAGTCGGTGGTGCCAACCTGTGATCCATCAAAGACCAGCTTGACGTTAGTCATGATGGTGGTTCCGTCGCCGGAATTACAGTTGGGAACCAGCGAGCTGACTTTAACGTCTTCACCAGCCGCGGTCAGGTTCCACTTAGCCAGAAGAACATTAGTGGCTCCGTCTGGAACATTGGAGGACGGAGAATCACTGGCCTTCTGGATGGTCAGCTTACCGGTGGAGATGGTGGTATTGACCGCCGTGCCTCCAGTGTTCGGTTCAATGACGCTGAAGGTCTCGGTCGCGTCCTTCACGGGCCGGGTGTAGACGTTGTAGTTGGTGTCAAAAACCACTACGTCTGTCGCTTCTCGGATAGTGAAGCGGAACTGGCGATTAGTGCCGCCCAAGATGTCGCCGCGGAGCGAGAGTTGTTTGCTAATGCCCGAAGTGATCGTGTACCCGCCACCGGTCAAACTAGTGAAGTCAAAGACCAGTTTGCCGTCGGTCAGGGTGGTGATGGTCGAGCCAAGTTGGGTGGTTCCATCGTAGAGCTTGAAGTTCTGAATGTCGTCGTTGTCAATTGACCCGACATTGGTGATGGTCATGTACTTGACCGTCAGATCCTCGTCGTTGGCATCGAAACGGAACCGCCACAACTCGAAGTCATTCTGCGGATCAATGGTGGCGTTGGCCGTTGGGTTGACGTTAATCATCTCGAGCTGTCCAAGGTCAGTCACTGAAGCCACGGTCATGGTGTTGCCCGAGGCCGAACCGGTGACAGTGGTCGAGCCGGAAACCGTGACATTAGCCGCGGCAAGCGATATGGAGATGGTCTTGCCCGCGTCGACGGCGGTTCCCACATCGTAGCGGACCATGACATCTTTAGTGGCGCCAGCGGCGATGGTGAACAATCCCGCGGTGTTGGAGAAGTTAATCAACCCGCTGGAGATGGATCCAGTTCGGGCGATGGGATTGGTCATGGTGTCGCCGTCGAAGAGGTAAGCATCTTGGATGTCAGCGTCGGATGAGATTCCACCGCGCGTGACATTGAGGCCGGTAACAGTCACCGAGCCGTCAGCCGAAGCGGTTAGGCGGACTTTGAGGGCGCCGACGAGCGCCTGACCGCCGTCAACCGTGTCGGTGACGATGGAAACGGCCGCCGGGCTGTCCGAGGCCAAAGCCACAGAGAGACCCGTGCCCACCGAAACCGGAGGAGTCACTACACCCAGCTGAGCCGTGTCGGTCAGAGCCGACTCGCCGACTGAAATGTCGGTGCCGATAGTGAGGCCGGTGATGTCCAGGGTGGTGGTGACAACGTAGGCGTCGCGGAAGCGGTTGGTGGTCATCCCATCAGCCGTAACCTTCCGCCGACTGGTGCCGTCAATGTACCAGATGTCCGCCGAGGAGGCGGTTTTGACCAGCGTTCCGGTTGGGTAGGAATTGGTGACGATGTCATCTCCGGCAGTGTAGTTGACAAAGAAAGCGTCGGAGACGTCGTCAATCCACGTGTTCCAGGCCGAGCCGTAGAGGGCGCTGGCAATGGCCTCGCTCGTGATGTGACGGAGCTTTCCGCCAGGTTCCACCACGTAGGTCTTGGGGTCGCTCTGGATCTTCACCAGGCGAGTGCCGGCCCGGTAGACGACGTTGCCCCCGATGGAAAGGGTGCCAAGGTCGCTATCCGAGATGGTCTGTACGCCGGAGAAATCCGAGTACCAGGTGCTGTAAGTCTTCTCGTTGGGGAAGACATAGCGCTTGCCGTCAGAGCCGTAGTAGTAGACCGCCGGGAGCGAGCCCCTGATGAGCGCGCCCGCAGTCAGCGAAAGCTGAGCCCTGGCGGTGAGCGGAGTCACCAATGCGGCGACGCCGACCGACCAGGCGATGGTCGAAACTACGACTCCCCAGGTGAAGGCTTTCTTCCCGAGTCGCAATGCTTCAGTCATAATGAGCAATTTTCTCGCGTTGTGCCCTTGGCCGTTCGATTTTCGAACGAGCGACGGGCATTAAGTCTATTTTAATGGAAAGCGTCCCGAGTTCTCGGGACTCGACCTTTTAGCTTCCCATTGCTTGTAAAGAGACCGGGACCGGGTAAAACCCGATACCCAGTAGTTAGCCCTCGATCTCGTCAAGGACTGACTGCTGGGTGAGTTTAGGTACGCGGAGTACTGGAGCCGGCGGTTTCCGGGAGAAGTGTGGGCGTGGAGGTGGCGGAGTCGGCGGTTGGAAGCGAGAGCGGCGCGGAGGGAGTGGATGAGGATGAACCCTCAGCAACGGAAACCGTGGGCACGGAGGCCGAGAGCGTCTCGGCCGCCTTAGCCAATTCGGTGCCCTCGATGACTTTGAAAAAGGCGCCGTTTAAATCGTTGTGGTCGAGAAGCTCTCTGGCCTCTCCCAGCACTTCCAGCGCTTGTCCGCTGGCCACCGCCTGAGTGGACGATGCCGATCCATCGCCGGAGACCTGGGCCTCAGCGGCCATCTTGGTCACCGCCTCCGAGAGTGAGGTGATCTTTCCCCCGACCCGCTCCTTGATATCTTCCTCGGAGATGTCGGCTGTTCCATCGTTTCTGGTTTCAACCAGAATAGCCATGGCCTTGACCGAAGCGTCAGCGACCAGGTCCTTGGCTTCCTGGATCTCTCCCTTGACCTCATCGGGAACATTGTTGGAACTCACGGAGAGCGCCGCGTGAAACTCCCCGGCCTTGCGGTCGACAAGTTTGGCCATTTCCACGGCTTTTTCCGGCTGCGTTGACTTGAGTTGATCGAGATTCGACTGCACGGTGGAGATATCCTGCTTGAGCTGCTGCATAGCCACCGATACCCGCTTGGCTTTCTCGGTACCTGGGTTCTCCATTATCTTGGCCACTTCATCCACCCGCCGGCCGACGAATTCCACATTGAGTTTGGTCTTGGCTTCCGGACCTGAGGCCAAGGTCACCTGCGCTTTCTCCGTGGCCAGCTTGAATCCGTACAGCGAATCTCCGGGCAGAGTCCCGTAGGAAGCCGAAACCGTGGTCACCCAGCCGCCCAGGGCCATGCCCAAAGCGATGGAAGAAACCATTATGGGCTTGGCCACGTACCGATAAAAACGATGGGGGAAAATAATCCGAGCCAGAGCCAGCCGCTCGCGGAAAGAATGCTCGGGTTTCACCGAAACAGCCGCCTCGACGCGAATCTCCGAAAGGAGCCGCTCGCGAGTGGAACGCAACCATGCCGGGTCAGGCTCACCGCCCGCCCGGAGACTCTGCAAATTGCGAATTGTCGAGATCAATTTTCGTTTCTCCATATCATTATCCTTTCTCCTTCAGCACCATCCGGAGCGCCTCAACCGCCCGGTGAACGATCACTCTGACATTGCCTCTGGATTTCCCCAGGACCGTGGCGATCTCGGCCGGCGACAGTTCATCAACGTAGCGGAGAATGATCGCCTCGCGATACTCATCTTTGAGCAGCTGCAGGGCCTGGAGAATCGCGCCTACCTCCAGATGAGACTCGATGGCCCGCAAACCTCGGCTGTCGGCCAGATTTTCCAGCGATTCTTCCGCCGGAGGCTGGGTCCGCTCAGCCCTCGACCGATAATAGTCAATGGCCAAATTACGGGCAATCTGGTAGGTCAGGGCCCCCAGATTCTTGACCGGCTTGCCTTCCTGCAGGTACTGCCAGAGACGGAGGAAGGTGTCGGAGGTCAAGTCCTGCGCTTCTTCCACTGAAGGAACCTTGAAATACAAAAACCGGTAGATCCTGCTGGCGTAGACATCATAAATCTTCCCGAACGCCTCCGGATCTTTCCGGCTTTTCACCCTATATAGAAGAAGTTTGTCGCGCAGGGTGTTCTGCATGGAATAAGACGGATCAAATGGCCTCCCGTTACACTCTCTAGCAAGGGACTGTCGCCGAATGCTCTTTCGTTACGAAATTCTCAAACTTTGAAGCGAAAAATTGCAGAAGCGACGATGTTTATACGGAGTATAAGCGGAGGAGCTTATGCAATTTTACAGCCGACCTGCCTGCCGGCAGGCAGGAGTTTGAGAATTGCAGTAGAAAAGGCATTCGGCAACAATCCCGAAAGATGGAGTATAACGATTCGCCTTTAAATAGGCAAAATTCACCCCCTTTTTTCCAGGAGCTAAGCTCCGAGAGATTGCCTTTTTAGCCCGGCTTCAAAGTTATCCACATAGTCTTTTTGTATACACATGTGTATACAAATACTTGCTTTTTACGACACATGGGGTATTATCCACAGTAAGACATATGGACCAGATCATCCGCGTTTCCATCTCTGAAGCATCTCGGCTTTTCGGGATCAGCCAGCAGACAGTCAGAAGGGCAATCGCCGACAAAGAGCTGGTCTATGTGGTGGTCCGCAACCGCTACAAAATTAATTTTGAAAGTCTGGTGCGCTGGTCCCAAAAAAAAACTTCGGTCAGAAACAAACTGGAACGGCGGGGAATTGGCCAGTTTGTCGGGCGCTGGAAAATCAAGAATACGCTCTACTCCCCTAACCCGCGCGTCCTGGACAAAGGGATTGACAAGGAGAGAAAAATGGGGTAAACTGCGACCTTTCCCCTATCAGACAACGGCAGGGGAAAATTACACAAAAAGGAGGAGGACATGCAAAAAATCGTAGCGACAGCGTTCCTGTTCTGGGGAACGGCATGTTCCCTCATCTTTCCTCTCGAAGCGCGGAAGGAAGAGGGCCCGGATGGCGGAGAAGTATGCCCTGATGGCGGAAACGACGCCAGAACCGATGGCGCTCCTCACGGCGGAAATCAGGACGCTTGCCCTGAAGGCGGCACAGATTCAGGGACAGACAGCGGTTTGGATTCCGGTCCTGATTCCGGCGTGGATTCGGGGCCCGACTCCGGAATCGACAGCGGCCCTGACGCCGGAAAAGATTCGGGAACCGACGCCGGCAACGACTCCGGCCCTGAGCCCGACGCCGGAACCGATGCCGGACCGGACGCCGGAGAAGACGCTGGTGAAGACGCCGGAGAGGACTCGGGCCCGATCTGCCCAGACCCGCGCTGCAGCGACTGCTCCGTCGAGCAGACCTACGCCGCTTCTGGCATGGTCGGCTGCGACGGCGCCGAGACGCAATGCGGCGTCGCGCAAATCTGCGGCCCGGGCCTGCACCTGTGCACCTTCGTCGAGTACCGGGCCGGGGGCGGCGCTGATGATCCTTCCGCCACCCCCCGCTGGCTGGCCTCGTGCGACCGACGGATCTGCGCCGGACGTCCCGAAGACGACATCATCGGCCCGACCAACGATGTCTGCGGGGACTGTTCTGGGGAGGTCGGCGATGCTCGCACTGTTAGCTGGATCTGCGGCGGCGGAGCCGAGGCGGCGGTAACAAGCTGTGGCATCGGCAATTTCGCCGACGCGACCTCGAGGCACGTCGTCTCTGATGCCCTGGAGTGCCTTTACGCCGGCGCTGGCGGAACATCGACAGTCATGGGCGCGGTCTGCTGCCCCGACTGACACTAATCAAGGGCGAAAGGAAGGGCGGAAGTCTCAACGACGAGACTTCCGCCCGTTTTTTATTCTGTCACGTTCCATTTCCCTTCCGCCCGGGCGTCGGCCGCCAGCTCGGTAGTTACCTCCAAAGCCGTTGCCGATATTTCTTTCCCCGTCGAATCGTCGATTCCTCGGATAGTCACCATTTCAAGTAAAGCAGCCAGGTCACCGGCTTGTCCGGCCTCTGGCAATAATTCCACGGCAAAGGCCGCGCCGTAAGTTGCGGTCCGAATCGCCCCGCCCAGGCGGGGAATCTTCCAGCGCACCATCCGCCTTCCTGGATCGTAGACAATCGGCTCGGCCCCGGGCGCGCCTACACTCTGCAGGTCAATCCAGGAAACGCCCCGGGACAGCTTTCCCTCGACAACCACTTCCCGAGCGTCGCCCGGAGAACTTTCAATATCGAGAAAAATCCAGTAACGCGTCTCCTTCCCCACCCGCGGCGGCAAGGGCCCCCGGCCGATCTGCTCACCCTCGGGCGTGAAGTAACGGGCCGCTGCCCGCAAGCGAAGCGCGCTCCGAACCGGATATTCGACCTGCTCCTCGGCCGCCACCACCCGCCCGTACCCGTCCAGTTCTCCCACTAAGGTCAAACGCTGACCAAGAACCGGCGGCATCGGCTCCTCTCCGGTCATGGTCAAATCCGTCAACAATGACAGAACGATCTCCGCGCTAAGACGGTCTCCCGGGCGGAATTCAGCCAACCCCGGCGCTTCCGCGGAAGTCAAAAACGGTCGAGTCTCATCCAAATCAACGAGGCCGGGATCAAAGTCCAGTCGCAATTCCCCGTTTCGAAGAGTGAACTCCCCCTTGTTTTCCGCTTCGATCCGCAGCGTCAACTTTTCTCCCGGCCCGACCTCGGCCCTGTCAGCCGAACTTCTGAGCGTCACGGCCGGCGAAACCAGAGAAACCTTGCGTTCCGTCACTCCTTGGGGAATCAGCTGGTCTTCGACGCGGAAAGACAAACTTGCGCCAACGGTCGCCTTCTCCGCTCCCGGAAGACGGATGCGGAGCGCCATCCTCCCCGCCGATCCGGGCGCAATATCCAAAAGGCGCCAAACCCCTTCGACCAAATCCGGCTGGCTTCCGACGATTTCCGTTCCTTCCGGCAAAAGGGGCACGATCATCGCTTCAGCAATGGCCGCGTTCCCTTCATTTCGATAGGACAGGGTCGCCGAAACCTCTTGTCCGCCAACTGCCGTCTGGGGGATTTGGAGATCAACGGCCAAGGCCGAAGAGCTGACCGGAAGCGTAAAGGTCTCGGCCAGAATCCGGCTGGCTCCGGTTTTTCCGTCCCTGGCGGAGATGACCGCCGCCGCCTGGAACGGCGTGCCGGGGACAGCCAGAAGCGCTCCGGAGATCTCAAAACTTCCCTCCTCTCCGGGCGCCAGGTCTCCGATTTGAAGGGTCTGGGTCTCAGTCTGAAATCCGGGAATTTCCGCGGGTTCCATCAGAAAACCGCGAGGCAGGCGCAGAGCGATCTCTGCTTCTTTCTGTTCCACTCGGCTGCGGTTTTCATAAGAAAATGCCAGGGTCACCCGGTCGCCGGAACGCGGCGCTCCGGGTTTGGCGGCCATCTCCACTCGGATGATTTCCGGCAGTAGCGGTCGGGTCAAAAATTCGGCCAGAGAGAAGACAGCTAAAATCAGCACCAGACCGATGAGTGCCAGATCAAAAGCGAAAATCCGGCGCGGGGTGCGGTAACGCCCGTGATACCGGCTCCGGTAGTGCTTTTCAGCGTGATGACTCAAAGCCCGCGCTGGCAGAGTGAACAGGCCGACAGCCTGACCGAAAACCGGACGCGATTCAGGCTCCTTGATAACCTGATCTGTTTTCTGACGCTTGGCGGCGATGTTGATCATAATCAAGGAGTTACCGTGAAAACATCGGAGGAAAAAGCCAGAACTTCCGAAATTCCGTCACCGTTGGTGTCGGCAGCTCCGACCTCGACGCCTCCGCGGCCGGTGGATTCAAAGGCGAAAAAACCGCTCTGCGGCCGGCCGCCGCCATCAAACACCCGGACATGCGGACCGCCGCCAGGCCCGGCGCCGGTGACGATCTCCGCCTTACCGTCTCCATTAAGATCCCCGGCGGCCACTCTGACCCCTCCGCGGAAGCGCGGATCGTAGGCGAAGAAACCGGAAAGTTTCAGATTTCCGTTTCCATCAAACACCCGAACATGCGGACCGCCGCCAGGCCCGGCTCCGATGACTATCTCCCCTTGGCCGTCTCCGTCAAGGTCGCCGACAGCCACTGACGCTCCCCCCTGAAATCGCGGATCATAGGCCGCAAACTCCGGCCTAATAAGCTGGCCCCTAGAGTTGTGGATGCGCACCCTAGCCCCGCCGCTGCGCGCCGTGACAGTGACAATCTCCGGCCTCCGGTCGCCATCGAGGTCGCCGACCGCCGCGGCCACGCCGCCGGAAAAGCTCTGACCATAAGGAAAAATTTTGAATATCCTGCGTCCTCCGTTGTCCAGAACCTCAAGGGCGTTACTCGTGGCAATCAGCGTCTCCCCCACCCCGTCGCTGCCCAGATCGCGGACCAGAACCTCGGCCCCGGACGGCGCTCGCCGGTCGAAGGTAAAGACTCCAGCCCGCGCCACTCGGCCGTCAATGTTGAAAACACGGGCCATACTTCCGTTGCGGAAGGCCGCGCCGACGATCTTACCGAGCGGCCGAAGAAGGATAATTCCTTCCTCTCGGTCAAGAGTCACCTCGTCGGTGATGAGCCCGGAGTTCACCGTGGAATCCTGCGTGCCTCGCAACCTTTCAACCTCCCCGCGGAAACGGATGGTTTTGGGTTCGGCCGAGGCATTGGCCACCACCACTCCCTGCTCATAGTCGCGGCGCCACACCCCGACCCCTGGCCCGGAATCAACCCTGACCGGCCCGGGCAAGGCCGCGCCCAGCACCGCCCCATACTCGTCGTAACTCCAGGCCTGGCCATGGTCTTGGTCGCCATAGTCAAAACTGTAGTAAGCGTCGTGGAGCAGCGCCGAAGCCAGTCCGAAACGAAATCTCTTGTAATCTTCGCGCCGGCCGGTGTTCCCGGTGTTGGAATTGACCACCACGATCCGCGGCGTAAGAGTCGTTGAATTGGCCGAGGCCACCTTGTCCAAAGTCGTCTTCCAGCCGTTCCTCGGGAAATTCTCAAAAAGAAGGCCGGAAACGTGCGGGGCGTAAAGAGGTCCGTCGTTTTCCGTTACCAAGGCGCCGGCCGGAAGAAGCGCCCGCGTCTTGGCGTAGATGGTTCGCAAGCCGCTTCTCCAGGCCTCATCGGCCTCACGGATTCCCTCGGCTCGGCCGTCGCGATTAAGATCAACATTGGTGCCGGCGAAAAAGGTGATGTTTTCCCAGGCGTTGTCATAAACCACTCCGTCCCACAGTCCCGTGGAATAGATTTCATCGCGGACGAATTCCGGAAGCACATCATTCCAGCGTTTTCCTCCGATAAGCGGCGCCCGGTCGGTGACGTTCAATATCCAAGTTCCGGCCCAAAACGAGCGGCGGTTGCCCGAAGCGTCGGAGAGATACCACTCGGGCGCTAGGCGTGAAGCCAGCCGGGCTCGGAGCGGCGAGGCCGCGCCGAGCGAGGCGGCATCGGTGCGAATTTCCGAAGCCGTTATGTAGGCCAGAATTTTAATGTTGGGATTCAGACTGCGCATCAGCCGAATGGAATCCGGCGTCCGGCTCCCCACCTCCATATCCAAAAAAACCACATCCCACTTACTCAACTCGCGGGCCTCGCCCTCGGAAACGGTCCAGCGCAGGTAGAAGTTGGCGATCTTGGGATTCTGGTGGCTGGGAACCGCTCCAAGCGCCGGATTCGACGCTCCAAGCATTGCGGCGACCAATCCGGTCGCCGCCAGTTTCCTTAACAAAATGTTTCGCGCTCTGGTCATGATACTTGCTTATAAATATCCAGGACGGCCACCAGGTGATCCTGGGGGTCATTCTCGCGGCGGACTTTTTCCCGGGCCGCCTCCCCCATTTGTTCCAGCAACCCGACATTCTGATACAAATTCTTGACGGCGTCAACCATGGCCGGGACGTCGCCCGGCGGGAACAGCCGCCCGGTTGTTCCGTCTTCGACGATCTCCGGTATGCCGCCGATTCGCGAGGCCACAACTGCCTTACCCAGAGCGGCGGCTTCGAGCGCGGCATATGGATAATTTTCATACCAGACCGAGGGTATGACGATAAGCCGCGCTTTTCGCAGACGGTCGGTGAGTTCCGTACCCCTCAGGAATCCGGTCAGTTTGACATTCCCCAACTTCCGCTCCCTGATCCGGGCTTCGATGTTGGCCAGCTCCGGGCCGTCGCCGATGAGCAAAAACGGAATGTCCGGCAGTTTCTCCGCCGCCAGGAGAAGCGGCCAGACGCCTTTC
>MGDZ01000059.1:8361-15927 GCA_001791115.1 Candidatus Uhrbacteria bacterium RIFCSPHIGHO2_02_FULL_57_19 | reverse complement strand
GCCTGCGGCCTGGCCTTTGTCGGCACTCTTCAGAACGGTTCGGGTCCGGAACTTTATCTGGTCAACGCCTCAAGTTCGACTTCACCGTCTCTTTTTAGCAATTTGGAGATCGGAGCCAGCGTAAACGAGATGTGGCTTGAGGGGGATCGGCTCTACCTGGCTACAAACTCGGACAGTCAGGAACTCGTGGCCGTCTCAATGGCTAACCCGGCCAGTCCCAGCTTGCTTTTTTCAGTCGATATTCCCGGAACGGCCGATGCCCAAGGAGTGGCGGTCCGGGGACGGACGGCCTATGTAACCCTGCAAAACAACCCTTTGGGCGCGGAGTTTTATGTCGTTGGCGTCGATGGAGTGACGCCGTCCATACTCGGTTCATATGAAATAGGAAACGGCGCCGCCGGCCTGGCCCTGGCCACATCCACCGCTTTCCTGGCCACCTCTTCGGACACCCAGGAAATCCTGGCTTTGGATATCTCCAATTCGGCGGCCCCCGGACTTCAGGGCGGACTGGATGTCTCCGGCATCAATAACGGAGTGGATATTGCTCTGGACCCCGGCGGGCAGACGGCCTATCTGGTCCGGGATGGGGGAGTGGATTTTATCACGGCCAATGTGGCCAATCCGGCTTCGATGAGCCAGCTCGGAGGTTTATCCCTGGCCGGCACCCTGCTCGCCGTGGCTTCCACTAATGGTTCGACGGTTTTTGTCGGAGGAACCACCGGCGGCCGGGAGATTCAGATGATCAACGCGGCTAATCCGGCTTCGCCCGTGCTTTTTGGCCAGATTGACGCCGACGCCGATGTGCCGGACCTGGTTTTCGCGGAGACTGAACTCTACGCGGCCACCGAACACAATTCGCAGGAACTGCAGATTTATCGCGCGGGGGTGGCCGGCGGATTGTTCACCGTCGGCAGTTACGAATCACCTAATCTGGACTTTGGCGCCTCTTCCACCATCAGCATCGTTTCCTGGACAGAGCACATTAGAAAATCTGGCCAGACCGTGCGTCTCCAGATCAAAACCGCTCCGGATGCCGGAGGTGTGCCTGGCGTTTTTTCCGCCACCTGGTCAGGGCCGGATGGTGACGAGGATGGGGATGAGACGGATTTCTTTACCCAGCTCGCCGGTGAGCTTATCAATCCCTCGCATGCCGGCGACCGTTTCTTGAAGTTCCGGGTCTTCTTGAACGGCGACGGCACGGACACGCCGTTCGTCCACGACGTGACCTTCACTTACACACCCTGGTGATATGAGGCGCCCTTTCGGTTTCAGTTTCGTCGAAGTTTTGCTCTACGTGCTGTTTATCGGCGGCATGCTGGTGGTTTTCGCCGGTTTTGTCATTGACACCCTTGACGATCGCACCCGAGGAGTGGCCGCTCTCGAGGTCCAGCAGAACTCGCGGTTGGCAACGGAAAGGATGTTGCTGGAAATCCGGGCGGCCAAGTCCATTCGCGCCACTTCTTCAACTTTCGACGCCAACCTGGCTCTTCCCATCAATGCCGGCAAGGTGCTTTCGCTGGAAATGGCTTCCTCGACGCTTAATCCCACGGAATTCGACGTTGCCGGCAACATTCTGCGCATCCGCCAGGGAGCCACCTCCACTTTCACCCCGCTTACTTCCAACGAGGCCCAGGTGACCAATCTTACTTTCCGCAATCTTTCGGATGGGGGTTCGCGCCATGTCGGTCTGACGCTCACCGTGGAATTCATCAATCCCGGCGGACGGGCTACTGTCTATGCCGCCTCGACCACCATCCGCACTTCCGTAGAGTTGAGGAATAGATAGCGTGTAGCGTGCAAGGGGGCAGCGTGCAGTTAGAAAGATTGAGAGTGTAGAAAAAGTGCCAAATGTTATTTCCTGAGCCTGTCGAAGGATAACATTTGGCACAACTTCTGTAGGCCTTCGACAGGCTCAGGCAATAATGATGAGTTTTTCTACAGTCTCAGATTATATGAAGACTCAATCGCATCGCGATCTCGTCGTCTGGCAACGGGCGATGGAACTTATCGAAGAGATTTATCGGCTCACAGAACGTTTCCCTTCGGATGAGAAGTTTGGGCTTGTTTCCCAGATGCGTAGAGCAGCGGTTTCTATTCCGTCAAATATCGCCGAAGGATTTCGGAGATTGCATCGGCCAGAATATAGGCAATTTCTTTCAATCGCGCGCGGTTCCGGAGCGGAGCTCGAGACACAACTCGAGATCTCTCGACGACTCTTCACGACACTTGATTATTCCAAGGCCGAAAATCTAGTGGATGAAGTTATGAGGATGCTTTATGTCATGATTGAACGACTCCACGCTCCACGCTCCACGCTCCACGCTCCACCAGGCTTCGCCGCCCTGCTCATCATTCTCATCATCATGTCCGTAGCCGTGGCTATTGGAGTTGGTTTTACCACCTTCGGACTTTCCGACTTGCAAGTTGGTTTTGTCCAATCCCAATCGGCCGAGGCCTTTGCCGCCGCGGATTCCTGCATGAATGAATCGCTTATCAGGCTTCGGCGCGACTGGTACTACGCCGGAGGCACTCTGGCTTTGGGCGGTTCGTCCTGTACGATCACGGTCAGTGGAACTTCGCCGACCACCCGCTTGGTTTCGGCCTCCTCAACGGTGGGCGCCGCCAGCCGCGCCATCCGGGCTTCGGTCACCCTGATCTCATCGGGTGTCGTCAGTTCCACGCTTTGGGAGGAGTATTGATTTTTCGATAATTTTTTTAGGAGATATGCAGAAACATCCTCAAATAGGGTACAATAGCCGCATCTATCCGTAGTGAGCTTGTCGAACTATGGCACGGCGACTGGGCGTTGACATCTCTGACGCATCGGTGGAGGTGGCGGAAGTTTCGGACGGCGGCAAGCCGTCCGCTGTCGCATTGGGTCGGGTAGAAATTCCTTCCGGACTGGTGGTTCGAGGGCGAGTGGCGGACGCGGACAAGCTGGGCAAGGAAATAGGGAGAGCCATGGCTCTGGCCAAACCCTCGCGTATCGCCGAAAAGGAGGCGGTGGTAAACGTGCCCGAATCGCAGCTGTTTTCCGTCTGGGTCAGCACCGCCGTCAAGGACGAGGGACTTCCCATGGAGGCGCTCCGGGCGGCGCAATCGGCTTTTCCTTTTGCCATCGAGGACCTGGTCATTGACTTTACGACGATCCGCGGCGCCAAGGGAACCCGCGATCTGTTCGTCGCCGCCGTGCCCAAGGATATCCTCACACCCTTGGGCAAAGCCATCCAGGCCGCTGGCTTGGCCGTCTCGGCCTTTGACATCGAATCTAGGGCCCTAGTTCGGGCTTTTGGGGTCGTTCCTAAACCGGGAGAGGCGACAATTTTTTTGGACATCGGGACCAGGACAACCATCGTTTCCATTCACGACAGTGAAGGTTTGAGGGCCACGGTCAACGTAGCGGTGGGTGGAGAGACGCTCACCGAGGCACTGGCCATCAAACTCAAACTAGACCAGAACAAGGCCGAGGCTAAAAAACGGGCCGCCGGGCTGGATCCCACGTCCGAAGGCGGCAAGGTTTTCCTGGTTCTCCAGAGCGAAATTCAGCCGGTGGCCAGAGAAGCCTTGGCTTTGATTGAATCTGAAGAAAAGCGGCTGGGGATTAAAGTCGGGAGCGCGGTTCTATCCGGAGGCACGGCTCTTCTGCCGGGAATCGCTGAATATCTGGGGGCGGCCTTAGATAGGCCGACGGTTGTGGGCAAGCTGGTTGCCTCCTTGCCGTCGGGAACAGCCGGACTCCAACCGCTTATCTACGCCAATGCCGTGGGTTTGGCCTTGCGCCCCAAATCCGAGAGTTTGAGCTTCCTCCGAAAAATCGGTAAAATGGAAGCGGCGGCCAGGGCTGAGGGGACGGCTCCGGAACCCGCGCCGGCAGCGACGAGGCCGGCCAAAAGACCGGGACAGCCCAAGGAGGCCGGAGCCAAACAAAAAATAATCATGGCGGTCATTGTGGTGGTTTGGATAGCCGGCCTGGTCGGGGGAACCATCTGGTACATGAAGACGCGCACCGGAGAGCTGTCCGGCCGCCGGCAGGTGACGAGGCCGCCTCCGGCAGAAGTTTCTTCGCAGATACTGACTGTCCAGTTCGACGCTGTGGCCGACACCAAGCCGCCGGTGGCCGATGGTGCCATCCCCGGCACGCTTCTTGAAACCGTCCGTACGGCTGAAAAACCCATCGAACCGGCGGAGAAGCGCACCGAGGAAGCGAGGGCCGCGGGCACGGTTACTTTGAAAAACACCACCGGAAACGCTCAATCTCTGGTAGTCAACACCCGTTTGCTTTCAGCCGGGGGAGTGCTATTCCGCCTGAAGAAGCCGGCCACCGCGCCGGCCGGGGGTGAAGTGACTGCCGAGGTTTACGCCGACGCTCCCGGCGCCGGGGGAAACATCGGCCCGTCGCGGTTCACCATTCCCGGCCTGTCCGTCTCGCTTCAGGACAAGATTTACGCC
Organism: Candidatus Uhrbacteria bacterium RIFCSPHIGHO2_02_FULL_57_19; assembly: GCA_001791115.1. Lineage (GTDB taxonomy): Bacteria > Patescibacteriota > Patescibacteriia > 2-12-FULL-57-11 > 2-12-FULL-57-11 > 2-12-FULL-57-11. The sequence continues at coordinate 11,478 of MGDZ01000059.1, read as the reverse complement.
GAATCCGCTGGGGACATGACCGGCGGGGTGAGGGAGGTCGGGTTCGTGGCCGAAGCCGATGTTCAGCGGATTTTGAACGCCTTGCGCGAGGATATTGTTCGGAGCGCCATGGAGGTCTGGGCGCTGGAACTGCCAGCCGGACAGATACTGGTTCCCGAAGCCGTTTTCTATTCGATTGCCTCTTCCGAACTGCCGCAGGGCGGCGCGGAGGTTGCCTCGCCCAAGGTCAAGGCCACCTCCAAGGTCCGGGCAGTGTCTCTGGACGCCGCGGCGCTTGAGGCGGTGGGCCGCTCCGCGCTGGAATTGCCCGCGGAACAAGCGTCGGTCTACGTTTTTTCAGATTGGAAATTCATCGTCACCCAATACGAAGAGGATACCGGGCTGGTCATGCTCACAGTCACGGCCAGGGCCGAGCCGGGTTAAGACGATCTTGATTTGTGGGAACTGATAAAGGCAATTCATCGAACGGAGGGGAGAGCGGTTTCACCCTGGTGGAACTGCTGATTGTCATCGGCATCATCACCATTCTTTTCGCTGTGATCCTGGTGGCCGTGGATCCGGCCCGGCGCTTCGGAGAGGCGCGGAACGCCGCCAGGTTCGCCGAGTCCTCCTCCATTCTCTCGGCCATCCTCCAGTATCAGGTGGATAATCGGGGCAACCTGCCCTCGGGGATCGATTCCCTGCCCGGATCAGGCCAGGTGTTGGGAACCAATACCACTGGCTGCAACCTCACCTGCACGGCCACCAGAACCGAGACCGCCTGCCTGGACATGTCCGGTTCCCTGGTCGAGGCCTATCTTTCGGCCATTCCCATTGATCCGGGATCAGGAACCTCGGGCAACACCGATTATTTTATGGATAAGACGGCCGGCGGCCGGCTGGTGGTCGGGGCCTGTGATCCCGAGGTGGGGGTAACGGTGCAGGTGAAGAGGTAGTGGATAGGTTGTGGAGTACGGGTCAGGCCACGAGTGTGGTAATATAATGGACGACATGAAAGGAAGGGGTTTTACTCTCATCGAACTTTTGGTGGTCATCGGGATCATTGTTATTTTGTTTTCTATCGTGCTTATCGCCGTGGATCCGGCCCGGCGTTTTGCTCAGTCGAGGAACGCCAACCGCTTTGAGGACGTCCGCGACCTGGTCGAGGCGGTACTGACCTACATGACCGACAACGGGGGCAATTACCCCTCGGGAATCGACGCCATAACCACCTCGAGTCAGGTTTTAGGCACAGCCACCACAGGTTGTGATACTACCTGCACGGCTACCACCACCGTCTCTTCCTGTCTGGACCTGTCCTCGGCTTTAGTCGGCGGTTACATTGCCGAAATTCCCAAGGACCTTAAGAGCGGCACGGTTTCCAACACCGACTACGCCTTGAACAAGGACGCCGACGGTCGCATCCGAGTAACGTCCTGCGATCCGGAGTTGGGCGTGGGCATCTCGGTGGCCAGGTGACAAAAAAGATTTTGATGTGCTGGCTGTTAAAATGTGTTATAATATCAACTGTGGATAACTTATAATTAAGTCGCAGATGCGACGGAGGAAACTATGATTGGCAATCTTATCAAGAATCGGAAGGGCTTTACTCTGGTTGAGTTGCTGATCATCATCGCCATCATATCCATCCTTTTCTCCGTGATTCTTGTCGCTGTTGACCCGGCCCGCCGCTTTGCCGAAGCCAGGAACGCCGTGCGGCAGATGGATGTCCGGGACATTTTGGAAGCAATTCTCACTTACACCGTTGATTTCAAGGGCAACCTGCCTGCGGGAATTGATAACTTGCCAGGTACCAGCCAAATCTTGGGAACCAAAACCACGGGTTGCGGCGGCCAGTGCACAGCCACTACGGGAGTTGGGCCAGACTGCCTTGACCTGACATCCTCTTTGGTCGAGACCTATCTTTCAGCCATTCCGGCTGACCCCGGAAGCGGTTCGGCGGCCAACACCGACTACTTCGTGAACAAGACCGCCGGCGGCCGGATTCTCGTTGGAGCCTGCGACCCGGAGCGGGGAGCGAGCATCAGTGTGTCGCGCTAAAATTTGAATATCCTTATTTCTTAAAAGCTGAGGAAATATGAAAGGCGTTGATTTCCGAAATCGAAAGGGCTTCACACTGATTGAACTTCTGATCATCATCGGAATCATCGCCATTCTATTTGCCGTGATTCTAATTGCCGTTGACCCGGTCCGCCGCTTTGCCGAGGCCAGGAACGCGGTCAGGCGTGAAGACGTCCGCGACATCCTGGAGGCCATCCTGGAATACACCACTGACTTCAAGGGCAACTACCCGAGTGGAATCGACAACTCGCCCGGCTCGGTCCAGGTGTTGGGCACTTATACCAGCGGCTGCGACTCTACCTGCACGGCAACCAGCCCGGCAGAGACCTCATGTCTCGACATTTCACCTTCGCTGGTTGAGACTTATCTCTCGGAAATTCCTCCCGACCCCGCCTATGGATCAGCCGGCAACACCGACTACTACGTGGACAAGACTACCGGCGGCCGCATCATTGTCGGCGCTTGCGACCCGGAGCGCGGCGAGACCATCAAGGTAGCCAGATAATCGTGAAGCAAAAAAACCGTCCCGCTTAGCGGGACGGTTTTTGTTTACCAAATCCTTCTGTTAGGATGGGTGCGCTATGACCGATGAAAGAAAAACGGAATGGGCCAGGAAAGCGCTCGGAACCGGCATTATCATCATCCTACTGCTGCCCCTGTTTGTGGCCAAAGGATTCCTTCTTCCGTTTAACTCTGGAAAGGTGCTGATTTTTCGAGCCGTGGTGGATGTCCTGCTGGCGCCGACGGTTTGGCTGATTTTATCGGCAGGATGGCCAAAGATCGTTTTTCATCCTTTGACTCTTTTTTGGGGTTTGTTTTTGGCGGTCAGGATCGCCGCCGGCGCGGCCGGATTGGATCCCTTTCAGAGTTTCTGGGGCGAACTTAACCGAGCCGAGGGACTGCTCACGGAAATTCACGTTTGGCTGTTTTTGCTCGTGGTAATAACCGCTTTTGTCTCGGGATTCAGGGAGGAAATCGCTTTGGGAGTTTCGGTGGGCGGAGCTCTGCTGGTTTTCGCGGACGCCCTGCTTTTGGAAAAAGCCAAGTGGGTGTTCT
>MGDZ01000059.1:0-8334 GCA_001791115.1 Candidatus Uhrbacteria bacterium RIFCSPHIGHO2_02_FULL_57_19 | reverse complement strand
GAACTATCGGCAATCCGGCCTTTTTGGCTGTTTTTCTTTCTTTCAATTCTTTTTTCGCCTTGTATTTGGCCGTGAAGGCAAACCGCTGGATTTACAAGGTTCTTTACGGCCTGGCCTGGGCGGTTTTATCGACAGGCGTTCTGTTTACCCAAACCCGTTCGGCGGCCCTTCCTTTTTTGGCGATATTGGTTGTTCTGGTCGCCGTTTTTTGTTTTATCGGTTTGCGCCGCCTTGCTTCCGCCAGACATCGGCTCGTTTTCTCGGCCGCCGGCCTGGTTCTTTTGGCGGCCATTATTGGTTTTTTTCCCGGCGTGCCCTCGCGACTTTCGCGACTGACCGGATTGTCACTGGCGGACGGATCTTTGATTAACAGGATTCTAGTCTGGAAAATGGATTTGGAAGCGGTCGCGGCCCGGCCTATTTTTGGCTGGGGGCCGGAAAATCAATTGGCCGCGTTTTACAGCCATTATGATCCGGCAGCGAGAAGGATGTTTGTCGAGGTCTATGATCGGGCGCATAACATGATCATCGATACCGCCGCGTCTTCTGGAATTTTGGGTCTGGTGGCGGCAGTAACCCTGCATGTTTCCTGGTCGGCGATGATCATACGCCGAATTCGCCGGGCCAAAGGCAAAGAACAAGCCGCCGCCATGATACTTGCCGGAGCATACGCATCTTTCATCATTTCCAATCAGTTTCTTTTTGAGCAGATTACCACCTGGATACCTTTGGTTTTGTTGGCAGCGGTTACGGCCGCGGGGCATTTTGGCCGCGATTTTTCGCCCTCGTCTAATTTTTCGCGGGCAATCCCGGCCGCGGCCGGCGCGGTCGGGGCCGTGTTTCTTCTTTTTTTCGCGGTTTATCCGGCGACGGCGCTGACTTATGGCGCGATGGCCAGAAGATATGTTGAAACCGACCCGGCGCGCTCATTGGGGCTTTACCAACGGGCTTATTCCTTGGGCACTTTTGCCAATCGCGAGATGGCCAAGGAGCTGGCTATCGAGCTTATTAAAAAATCAGACGCCGCCAACGAACCTGATGACAAGGATTTATGGATGAGGGGCGCTGATTTGGCTGAAGATGTCTTGCGCGGCGAGATTGACCGTCATCCCTGGGATGTTTCTTTGCCGACCATTCTGGCTAAACTTGAGGATGTTCGAGAACGCGCCGACCCTTCCAATCCAAGTCAGGCCGTGGAACTTCTTGAGAAGGTTCACGGTGCCTATCCAAATTTGATTGATTCTCGCTGGAACCTTGCCCTTCATCGCATCAAAGCCGGCCAAATCGGTTTGGGTATCCGTCTATTGGAAGAAACAGCCGGGATGGTGCATTCAAACGGTGTTGATCCGGAATTCGGCGATGGGTACCTTTATCTTGGTGTCGGCTACTTTTTGGCCGGCCGCCCGGCTGATGCCGAGGTCTCCCTGCGCATGGCCGAGAAACTTAAGCCAGGGCTAGTTGTCGAGGTTGAGGCCGCGCGAGAGCGTTTTCGGCGTTCAAAACAGAAAATAATGATGGACGCGGTTCCAGTTAATTCCAAACGACCATGAATCTTTTAGAACGACTGGCTAAAGGCGCGGTGCTGTGCGGAGTGGTTGTCATTTTTTCCCTCCCCCTTTTTGTGGCCCAAGGGGTGCTCATGCCCTTTACCGTCGGCAAGGCGCTAGTCTTTCGGATCGTCGTTGATCTTCTTTTGGCGCCGGCTTTTCTACTGCTGATTCGCGGCGGGTGGCGCCGCACGCTCGGTCATCCCGCTGTCGTCGCCTGGGGCGCCTTGGTTCTCGTGCGTCTTTTGGCCGCCGGACTCGGCGTCGACCCTTTCCAAAGCTTTTGGGGGGATCTGGAGCGTTCCCAAGGAATGCTGATGGAAATTCACGTTTGGCTTTTTTTGGCCGTTCTGGCTTCGATTGTCGCGGCCGGAGTTCGGGTAGAGTTTTTTATGGGGGTTTCGGCAGTCGTTGCTCTTGTGGCCGTTATTATAGCGGTTTTAGACGAGATGGGCCGGGTTATTATTTTGAACGTGAACAGCATGCGTTCTTTCGGAACAGCCGGAAATCCCGCCAATCTCGCGGCTTATCTTCTTTTTCAGGTTTATTTCGCCTTGATTTTGGCTGTAAAATCCAAAAGAAATGCATCAAGGGCATTTTGGGTCTTCGTTTCGATTGTTCTTGTTGTTGGAATAATAGCCACCCAAACCCGAGCTCCGACGGTTTCACTTGCCGTCGGATTTATCGCGCTGGGAGTCTGGGTAGGTTTCAGCTTTATTCGCCGTATTAAATCTCCGGCGCGATTTAAATCTGTCGCTTTGAGCATCATCATAATCGCGCCAAGCGTTGTTTTGCCCACGCCTGTGGAGCGCGTTTCGCGGATCCTTAATTTATCGCTAAGCGACACCAGCATCACGCAAAGAACCTTGGTTTGGCAGATGGAGACCGAGGCATTTCTCTCGCGTCCCTTGCTGGGTTGGGGGCCGGAGAATCAACTGGCGGCTTTTTACAGTTTTTTTGACCCGGCTATTCGGCGCTTCACGGACGATGTTTACGATCGGGCGCATAATGTGGTTATTGACGCGGCAGTGACCGGGGGAATATTCGGATTGATTGCCTTTGTTCTTTTTCACACAGTGGTCGTCACGGCAATTATCCGTTCGTTTCGGAGAAGACGAGGGGCTGATCGGGCGATTGACGCCTTATTGCTCGCCGCCTGGGGCACCAGCGTTCTTTCCAGCATGTTCTATTTCAATCTTTTCGAGTCTGATATCTCGCTGGTTTTGCTTACCGTCGCGGCCATCAGCCGTTCTCTTGATGTTCGAGGAGTTGAAGAAATCGTTTCCAGATCAGGCGTCAAAAAGGGGGCTGTTGCCGCCGGTTTGATCGGTTTGATTCTGCTTATTTTTACCAACGTCAAGCCGGCCAGCGCTTTGCTTTGGGGCGCGGCGGCGCGAGACGCTTACGATTCCGACCCCGGCCGTTCCGTTGACTTTTATGAGCGCGCCTTTGACCACCAGACATTCGCCAACCGGGAAATGGGCAAGGAGCTGGCGCTTCGATTGATAGGGGAGGCGCAGGGACCCCAAGGACTGCGCGACAGTAAGACGTGGCTTCGCGGCGCCGATCTGGCCGAAGAGATCATCCGCGATGAGATGCGCCGACATCCTTGGGGTCAAGGATTTTGGTTCGTGTTGTCAAACCTCAAGGATGTGCTGGGGACGATTGAATCCGGCAAGTTGGGCCAAGGACGGGAATTGCTTGAGGAGGTTTACGCGAAGTATCCGCAGCTGGTGGATATGCGCCGGAATCTGGCCATTCATCGAATCCAGACCGGAGACGCGAAGGGCGGTATTGAACTTCTGGAAGGCGCGGCTGGCGCGGTTCCTGGTTCGGGCGATGGTTATTTTTTTCTGGGAATGGGATACGCGTTAGTCGGGCGTCTTAATGAAGCAGAAATCGCCTTCAAGATGTCCGAGAGAGTTGATCCGAACGGCAGTGAAAGGGTTGCGGTTGTTCGCGAGCGCATCCGGCAGTCAAAAAACCCTCCGGTTTCCACCGGAGGGCCGGACGCGGAAATGATCAGTCGGTAACAATGACGGTTCCGGCGCGCGAGGGGTTCAGGTGGTCGTGATAGCGCCAGATGCCGGCGCGGTTGAAGGGGAAACTGTAGCTTCCGCCGGGCGAAATCGGTTCGCCGGCATCGAATCCGGGATAATCGGTGTGGATGGGATGGGGATTGGAAGCCGGTTGATGAGGGGCGCCTAGGTCCTCATTCAGGAAAATGACCGTGGTTCCTTTTTTAACGGTGATGGCGGCCGGATTAAATCCCTGGGGGCTGATGGATACGACGGTTCCTTGGACTAGGCCGGTTTTTTCGATGTCTCCCGCGGCTGGAGCAGAGGAGGAAGGCGTCCCGTAGCCACAGCCCGCGCCCAGAAGCGCGACGACTGAAAGAAGCGACACAAAAATTTTATTATTCATATGGCGCTAATATACCACGCCCACTGATTGTTGTCGCAGATACACGCTGATTCGATCAGCGATCACCTGCCTGCCGACAGGCAGGTCAGCGTCGTAAATCAGCGGGCTTCTATTGACAGAAAGTTGTCCACAGAAAAATGATATGCGATGATGCGGAAGCTGTATGCGCGAAATCGTCCTGGACATCGAAACACAGAATACCTTTCAGGAAATCGGCAGCGCCGACCCTCGCCGGCTCAAGGTCTCTCTGGTCGGCATCCACCATTCTGATGACGGGGGATTGGAGGCCTTCCGTGAAGGAGATCTTCCGCGCCTCTGGCCGGTTTTCGAGCGCGCCGACCGGCTCATCGGCTACAATATCAAGGGTTTTGATCTGCCGGTGCTAAACGCTTATTACCCGGGCGACCTCCTGCGTTTTCCGACGCTCGACATCATGGAGGAGATCGCTAAAGTGACCGGCTTCCGGGTCAAACTCGACGATGTGGCCCGCTCCACGCTGGGCGAAGGCAAAACCGGAAGTGGATTGCAGGCCATCGAGTTTTTTCGGAAGGGGGAGTGGGACAAACTCGAAGCTTACTGTCTCTCCGACGTGCGCCTGACTCGTCAGATTTACGAATTCGGCCTGCGTGAAGGTTTTGTCCGCATCCACGACCGTCAGGGCAAAGATCTGGAGATTCCGGTCGCCTTCGCGCTTCCGGCCGTCGCGGTTCGTCCGACGATCAACCTGACCATGCCGTTTTAGAAACCAGTCAAGCCCAGCCGAAAAGCGCTGGCCTTCGCTTTTTTCTCGCTTTATCCACACCACCTAACACTATATATTGTGGTATAATCTTTTTGAAGCCACAAGATACAGTGTTTTATAAACCATCCTCCAATTTATGGATATCCTTACGTCCGCGTCCACGGAAAGTAAAACCGCCGCATCCCTGACTGGGGTAACCGAAGCGGTTTTTACTTATCTTATCGCCTTGAAATCCGTGAAAAAACGCGGCGGAGAAACTGAGAATTTTTCAGCCGACAAGCTCGCCTCCTCCATCCGCGCCGCCTGCCGGGACGGAGGGGTCGGTGATCCAGAAGCCGTTTCCCGCCTCACCGAGCGGGTTATCGGCCGTCTGTCGCGCAAATTCGACGGCCATACCACCCCGGCGACGGGGGACATCCGGGAAACGGTGGTGGCCTCGCTTATTGATCACAACCTGCCCCATGTGGCCCTGAAGTACATTGTCTTCCGTCAACAGACTAGTGATGCCGCCTCCGGAGAGCCGGTCTACGGCCAGGGCATTGCCGTGGAAAGGCGTTTCACTTCGTCCGGGATTCACCCCTACGACCGGATCATCTGGGAGAAGCGCGACGCCAGAATCACCAACGAGAAAGGCGAGGTCATCTTCGAGCAGAAGGATGTGGAAGCCCCGGCCTTCTACTCGCAGACAGCCGTCAATATCATCGTCTCCAAATATTTCCGAGGGGAGCTGGACACGCCCGCTCGCGAAACATCTGTCCGCCAGCTCATGGACCGGGTGGCCAAGACTATCGCTGGCTGGGGCCGCAAGGACGGCTACTTTATGACTGCCGAGGATGCCGTCGCCTTCGAGGCCGAGCTCACCTCAATCCTGGTCAATCAGATGGCGGCTTTCAATTCCCCGGTGTGGTTCAACGTGGGGGTCTCGCCAAGGCCGCAGTGCTCGGCTTGCTTTATCAATTCGGTCAAAGACGACTTGAGGAGCATCCTCAATCTGGCGGTTACTGAGGGCATGCTTTTCAAATACGGCTCAGGCGCCGGTTCCAATATTTCCACGCTCCGCTCGGCCAAGGAAAACCTTTCCAACTCTTCCGGTAAATCCTCGGGTCCGGTGTCTTTCATGAAAGGATTTGACGCCTTTGCCGGAGTGATCAAGAGCGGGGGCAAAACCAGGCGGGCGGCGAAGATGGTCGTTTTAAACGCCGATCATCCGGACATCAGAGAGTTCATCTCTTGCAAGGCCAAGGAGGAGAAAAAGGCCTGGGCGCTGGTTGACGCCGGATACGACGGATCCATCACCGGAGACGCATACGCCTCGATTTTTTTCCAGAACGCTAACAATTCGGTGAGGGCCACCGATGAGTTCATGCGGGCGGCGACGAACGACCAGACCTACTCGACAAAAAAAGTGACCACCGGCGAACCCTGCGAGACCCTGCGCGCCAAAGAGGTGCTCCGCGAAATATCCGAGGCGGCCTGGCAGTGCGGGGATCCGGGCATGCAGTTCGACACCACGGTTAACCATTGGAATCCGGTGAAGAAAAGCGGCCGGATCAACGCTTCGAATCCCTGCAGCGAATATATGTTCCTCGACGACTCGGCCTGCAATCTGGCCTCATTGAACCTGATGAAGTTCCGCCGGGCCGACGGAGAGATGGATATCGAGGCCTTCTGCCACGCCTCGCGCGTCGTTATTACCGCCATGGAAATCATCATCGGCAATTCTTCCTATCCCACCCCGGCCATCGAGCAGAACTCGCACGAATTCCGGCCGCTGGGCATTGGTTATGCCAATCTAGGAGCGCTTCTGATGTGCCGAGGGTTGGCTTACGACTCGGAGGAGGGACGGAACTATGCCGCGGCCGTAACGGCGCTCATGTCCGGAGTGAGTTATTACCAGTCGTCGGTGATTGCTTCGCGCCGGGGGCCTTTTGCGGCCTATTCGACCAATAAGGAGCCATTCCTCGAGGTTATCGGCAGGCATCGTGAGGCCGCCGGAAGCATCGCCGGAGCCGGAGTTCCTCAAGATTTGCTCTTCGCGGCCCGGGCATCCTGGGACCAGGCGCTGGGCAGCGGCCGGGAGCACGGTTTCCGCAACGCCCAGATATCGCTTCTGGCTCCCACCGGAACCATCGCTTTTCTCATGGATTGTGACACCACCGGGATTGAGCCGGACATCGCTCTTATCAAATACAAATGGCTGGTGGGCGGTGGAATGATCAAGATCATCAATCGGTCGGTGCCTGAGGCCCTGCACCGATTGGGATACACGGAAGCGGAGATCCGCGAGATCATCGGCTACATTGAAAAGAACGACACCATCGAGGGCGCGCCGGGCTTAAAGAACGAGCACCTGTCGATTTTCGATTGTGCCTTCAAGGCGGCCAAGGGCAGCCGTTCCATCCACTACATGGGACACATCCGGATGATGGCCGCGGTCCAGCCCTTCCTCTCCGGAGCCATTTCCAAAACGGTCAACCTGCCCAACGAGGCCACGGTGGAGGACATCATCATTGCCTACATCGAATCCTGGAAGATGGGACTCAAGGCCGTGGCCGTTTACCGCGATGGGTCCAAGCGCCAGCAGCCCTTGACCACCACGGCTGACAAGGATGTGTCCAAAAAGAACAAAGTTGAGGCCGATTACGTTCCGCGCCGCCGCCGTCTGCCCGACGAGCGCCGGGCACTGACCCATAAATTCGTCATCGGTTCGCACGAGGGGTACATCACGGTGGGGCTCTACGATGACGGCGTGCCGGGCGAGATATTCATCACCATGAACAAAGAGGGGAGCGTCATCTCTGGGCTGATGGACGCCTTCGCGACCTCGGTGTCAGTGGGGCTGCAGTACGGAGTGCCCTTGAAGGTTCTGGTCAACAAGTTCGCCCACATGCGCTTCGAGCCGTCCGGCTATACCAATAATCCCTCGATCAGAATTGCCAAATCCATCGTGGACTATGTTTTCCGCTGGCTGGCGGTGAAGTTTTTGCCGGCCGAGGAGGCGGCTTCGGTGGGGGTCCAGATAGACCAGGCCGACAACGGAGAACACCTCGTCGTCTCCAAGCCGGAAACCAAGGCCGCCGGCGCGCCAGCCCAGGCCACTATTTTCCAAGCGCCCGGAACCAGGGCGGCCAACGATCTGACCATGACCTTCAACAACACCGCCGATGCCCCGGCCTGCTCCTCCTGCGGCTCGGTGATGGTTCGGAACGCTTCCTGTTACAAGTGCCTGAATTGCGGCGAGACCTCTGGGTGTTCATGATTTATGAAAAACCGCCCGCCCGATGAGTGGGGAAAGATTCAAGTGTTCACTGGCGATGGAAAAGGGAAGACGACCGCTGCGTTAGGGACGACCATTCGGGCTCTGGCCAAGGGGAAAAAAGTGGCCATTGTTTATTTCGACAAGGGCGGAACGCACTATTCGGAGCGGGAATTTTTGGATTGGTTGAAAGATCAGAAATATCCGTCTGGGGGGGAGATAACTTTCGTGGCCACCGGTTTGGATCGGATAGATCCCGAGACCGGGCGGTTTAGGTTCGGGGTTTTGTCCGAGGATCGCGCCGAGGCCGAGCGGGGGTTGACGGCGGCGGCGAAAATCATTCAAAGTGGGGAATACGATCTGGT
>MGDZ01000058.1 GCA_001791115.1 Candidatus Uhrbacteria bacterium RIFCSPHIGHO2_02_FULL_57_19 | reverse complement strand
CTCTTGAGACGGCCTCAAGGTATCCGGCCGCGAGCTCAATGTCATGCCTCGGCAAAACCAACGAGGCGGCCTCCTCGGTTACTTCCGTACCACCCAAAGCGAACACCTGTCCGAGCAACGACTCCGCGTCCCGCACCGACCCCCCGGAGGCCCGAGCCACCCGCTCCAGGACTTTTTTCTCAACCCTGATCCCCTCCTCGGCCGAGAGATGTGCCAGCCGTTCGACCAGCTCGGGCAAAATAATTCTGCGGAAATCAAAACGCTGACAGCGGGAAATGATGGTTTCCGGAACTTTGTGCGCCTCGGTCGTCGCCAACACAAATATGGCGTGCGCCGGTGGTTCTTCTAGGGTTTTTAGAAGCGCGTTAAAGGCCGAGGTCGAGAGCATGTGCACCTCGTCGATGATAAACACCTTAAACTTGCGCCGCGACGGCGTGAAGCGGGCGTTCTCGACGATGTTCTCCCGCACGTTGTCCACCCCGGTGTGCGAGGCGGCGTCGATTTCCATCACGTCCAGGGACTTTCCCTCGCGGATGTCATTGCAAGCCTCGCAATCGCCGCACGGTTCGGGCGCTCCTTCCTTGCGGGCGACGCAGTTGATGGCCTGGGCCAGGATCCTGGCGGTGGTCGTCTTCCCCACCCCCCGCGGCCCAGTGAAAAGATAGGCGTGGGCGATCTTTCCAGTGGCCACCTCGTTACCCAGAGTCACCTTGACGTGATTCTGGTTGGTGAGGTCGGCGAATTTCTGTGGTCGATATTTCCGGTAGAGGGCGGTGGCCATATCAAATAATCGGCGTCTTCTTAATGATGTTCTCGACGGCGGCCCAGCGGGAGGGACCGGTCTGGGGAACGAGAATGACCGCCTCATCCCCCGGCTCGCCGTGAAAAAAAGTAACCGAAGCGGTAAGGATGTTCCACGATTTTTCTCCGGCGATGACCGAGTGCTGCTTGGTTTCCGAATCCTGGGCCAACTCACCGACGATCCTCGTTCGCTCGATGGGGCCGATCTGTTTGAAAATAAAAGATCCCTGGGGCGTAATGGTCAGTTTGAGCATGTCACCCTCGACTAGTTTGGACTTAGAGGCGTAGTTGGGCGGCACATGGTACTGCTTGCCGTCGGATCCGGTCATGTGTTGGCCGTCGAAAACGCCCTCAATCACCCGTCCGCCGACGTCCGTCGGCGCGGCGTGCGCGGCGCCGATCAGTCTTCGCGCCTCGTCGCCAACCGGCCCGCCTTCCTCGAGGAGGGTAAGCGCACTCGCCGTCTGCGATTGGATGGAACGCAAAATGCTTCGCAGCACGGCGATTTTGCTTTCAGGTGGTTGTGTGTTTTGTGTTGGTGTTTGTGTTTCCATATTCGTTTTATAACTTATCGGCTATAGGCGGCAGGGGCGCGGCGGCTGTTACCCCCAGTTGCGTGCGCTCGAGGATCTCGGCCTCGACCAGCGCCTTGTCGCGGCCGTATTTGAGCCGGGAAAGCTGTTTGATGGCCTCGGCCAGTTTGGGATCGCCCTTGACCGGAGCGATGGTCTGCATATTGAACGGCTTGGCGGCGGTGTTGTCAATCAGGAGCTTAATGTAGGCGGTGTATTTCTCGACGTTAATCAGGTCGTAGGCGCCGAAGGTCGGGGCGAACTCCTTCTCCAGAATCTCGGCGTCCTCGATGCCGATGCGGAAATTCAGGATAGTTCCGGCGTTGCCCAGCACCGCGTCGCGGATGGCCGTGTCCCCCTTCGGCGAAAGCTGGCCCATGTACTGGTGGGCGATAATCAGGCACAGCCGGTATTTCCGCGCCTCGGAAAGGATGGTGGCGATGGAATCGGTGATGAAGTTTTGGAACTCGTCGATGTACAGGAAGAAGTCGTGCCGTTCGGCCTCGGGCATATCGGCTCGAGCCAGAGCGGCCATCTGCAGTTTGGAAACGATAATCAACCCGAGAAGGTTGGCGTTGACCTCCCCGGTCTTGCCCTTGGCCAAATTGACCAGCAGGATTTTTTTCTTGTCCATCACCTCACGCAGATCGAAGCCGCTCTTCTGCTGGCCGATGATGTTGCGCAGCATCTCGTTCTCCACGAAGCGTCCGACTTTAGAAACGAGGTACCCAAACATCTCTGACTTGTGGAAGTCTGAGGTCTTGGCCACCTCCTTCTCCCAATAGCCGCGGACAATCGGGTCTTTGACTTTGGCCACCCACACTTTCTGGAAATCCGGGTCGGTGATCATGCGCGGAATCTCGACAATGGTCCCGCTCGTCACTGGGTCAGCCATGAGGGTGAGCATCACGTTCCGCATGGTATGCTCAAACATCGGGCCGATCATCTCTGGCGGGAAAAGTTTGTAGAATATGGCGATCATCTCTTGGACGGCGAAGTCCTTTTGCTCCTCGCTCTTGACCTCTAATGGATTCATGCCGACGGGGCGCTCGAAATCCGAGGGATCGAAGACGATCACGTCGTCCACGCGGTGCTTGGGAATCCGCCGCAGGATGGCTTCCACCAGATCGCCGTGCGGATCCACCACGCAGACGCCCTCGCCGTTTTCGATGTCCTGCACGGCCATGTTTTCGATGAGCACGGATTTACCGACGCCGGACCTACCAATGACATAGACATGCCGACGGCGATCTTCGCGTTTGATGCGAATCAGGGTTTCATCTCCGCGATACACGGCCTTGCCCAGGACAAGGCCTTCCGCCGGGGCATTGACCGGCGGCGGCGCCTTCCGCGCCAAGAGCCAGTGGATGTTGGGGGTTTCAGTCGTGGGCAATGGGAAGTGAAAGAGCGAGGCAATTTCCTCGGCGCCGAAGACCGCGGCCCGGCGCTGGTCAAAAGCCCGGAAAATGAAATCGCGAACAAGTCGCTTGCGCATTCCCGGGACGACCTTGGAGAGCGAGTTGCCAAATTCATAAAGGTTGTATTTGGCGAAAGAGTTCATCAGGTTATTCAGAATAGCCCGAGACTTCTCCCCGTTTGCCGCCGAAGCGACCACGCGGATGTTGACCTCCACCCCGGCCTTGGAAGACTTCTCCTGGATGGATTTCTGCATCTCCTGTTCCATGGGAGAGAGAGTCCGCTCCTTTTGCGGCTCTTTGGGCTTGCTTTTGAACATGGAGGACAGCGTCCCAGTGAAGGTGGTGGCGCCAAAGGCATCGGATATTGACTTCCCTTTTTGCATTTCAATGGCCACTCGGCTTCCCTTCTTCCTCCATTCGCGACGCGCCGAACGGACGATGAATTGGACCGCCGCGCCCTCGCCCTTTTCCACCCGGCCCAGGGCCGAGGTGATCGCTTCCATGGGATCGGCTTCGATGGTCTTGAAGGTTTTGATGGGGAAGAGATGGTGGCGCTTGAGCACGAGATATCCGCCGGAGATGGCTCCGGTCGGCGAGAAAAGGTTGTAATCCTCGACGTCCTCCACCTGCGCCGCTGGGTAAAGGGCGTGGATCTGCTGGGTGGTAAACTCGACCATCTTCCTGGGAACGGCCACATAAAACCAAACCTGACCCTCATGGGCGACGATCTCAAAAGAAAAGTTGTCGGAGCGCCCGGTGAACCAGGAGACGATGCCCCGCTCGGCGCGCAATCCGCCGATGGCTGAGAAAAGGGCTTCGGCCACGGAAATATCCTCGCGGATTTCATCGAGCGACTTGGTCCGCTCCATTTCACCTTTCTTTTCGGCCGTCTCCTTGGGAACGGAGATGAGCAAAACCGCCTGACCAAATCCGATCCGCTCGCGATTGACCCGGTGAAGAACAGAACGGATGGCCCAGAGTATGGCGCCCAGCGAGCCGAAAACCAGCCCGACGACCGTGAAGGCCTGGACTAGCGGCTGGAGCGCCCCGCCAAGGGCTGGCGCCGCGGCCGGAACGCCGATGGCGATTTGGAGGATAAACATCGTCAATGCTACGCTATTTTCTCAAATTCATGATCCTGTCGGTCTTGATCTTGGCCTCCTGCTCCAGGAAGAAACGGTTGACGCCGGGTATCAGCCGCAGCCAATTCTTAATCAATTTCAAAATGTCCTTGGCCCTGACTTTGGCCGAGTCGAGCAGAACCCTGATCTTGCGGGCCGTCTCCTCGCCCCTGGCCTTGAAAACCTGCCGGGCCGCTGGGGTCATTTTCCAAAAGAGATCACCAAGATCCTCCTCCATCATCTTTTCCACGCGGCGCGTCACTTCGTCTTTTGGCGGAACGGCGGGCGCGGACGGAACAACCGGAACTGGAGCTGGCGGCGGCGGCGGCAGAGTTGCTTTTTCAGCTTCAATGGGCGGAATTTCTTTTACGGCCGGCTTTTCAATCGCCGCTTCCCTCTTAACTGTCGGAACTTCAGGAACGGGCAAAACCTCTGCTGGAGGAACCAGTGGTTTGATTTCCGGGGTCGGCGTCTGTTGATCGGTCATATCGGCATTATAGCACGTTTTGTGATATAATTGCCTCATGCCTAAAGGAGGAATCGAGCCATTATCCGAATTCAAAAGCCCCAACTTGTTCTGGGTCCATTCCATCTCGGCTGACGACGCGGCTTTAAACCAGCTAAGGCGGCGCTTCGGGTTCTCGGAAATGGACCTTCGCGAGGTCCGGCCGCCGCTGCAGCGTCCCAAGCTGGTGGTCCGGTCCGGGTATCTGTTCATGATCCTGCTCTTTCCCTATTACGACCGGAAGTCGGGGGAAATCTGGATCTCGGAGGTCGACTTTTTTATCACCAAAGACACACTGGTCACGGTCAATCACCGCGGCGAGCTACCGGCGCTCCGCGGATTCCTTTCCGCTTGCTCAAAAGATCGCGCCCGCCACGACGAATGTCTGCGAGGCGGAGTAACCACCCTTCTCTACAAAATTCTAGATGTCCTGCATGACGCGGCCTTTCCCATGCTGGTGCACATTTCCCAGGATATCGACGCCGTGGAGGAGGGAATCCTGGATATCGGCAACCGAACTGCAGTGGAGGAAATTCTGCGCATTAAAACCAACATCGTTGATTTCCGCCGGGCCATGCAGGGACACAAACCAGTGGTTGAGCGACTGATTGCCCGCGGAGAGGGATTCATCGAAACTAAAACATTCGCCTCTTATTGGTCTGATCTTGTAGACGCCACAAAAGAAATCTGGACCTTCCTCGAGGTCCAGCGCGACACCATCAACGCCTTGCACGAGACTCACGCCTCGCTCCTGTCTTTCAGGACCAACGAGGTGATGAAGACCCTGACCATCGTGTCAGTCATCCTCTTGCCTCTCACCGTAATCACCGGTGTGTTCGGCATGAACGCCGTGGGCCTGCCGCTGGTCGATCACCCCCAGGGTTTTTACATCGTCATCGGCGTCATGACCTCGGCAGTCCTGATCATGCTGGGAATCTTCAAGGCCAAGAAATGGATTTGATAGATCACTGATTACGCGGACCTGCCTGCCGGCAGGCAGGTTCGAGCGGATTACACAGATCTGATGCGTGGACCGGTGGGAGTGTCCTCAATCAAATAACCCGCCTCCTCTATTTTTCTGCGAATCTCATCCGCCGCGGCAAAGTTCTTAGCAACGCGGGCTTTTTCTCGCGCGGCCAGCATTTTTTGAATCTTCGGAGGAATCTTAAAAGGTCTCCCAACAATTTTTATCAGATCCAACCCAAGCAAGCGATCCATCCAAAGGAGGGTCGCGCCTTTTCGCGCCGGTGAATCATTGGATTTAATCATCTCCCACATGACGGCCAGCGCCTGTGGGATGTTTAAATCATCCTCAAGCGCCTGAAGGAATCGGTCGGCGTATCCAGACAACGGACGCCCTGCTGGCTTTGGCCAATCACGAAGGGCGCCGCGAAGGCCAACGAGAGTCTGTTCCGCAGTGTTGAGAGCTTCATCGCTGAAAGTAAGCGGTGAACGATAGTGTGAATTCAAAACAAGATAACGATAGGCCAAAGGGTCGTGTCCCCAACGAATAAGGTCGCCGATGGTAGTGAAATTCCGTTCGGATTTGGCCATCTTTGCGCCTCCGGGAAGCACCACAAACTCGCTATGGAGCCAGACGTGCGCCAGCGGCTTCCCGTAGGCAGCGGACGATTGAGCGATTTCGTTGGCGTGATGGGGAAAGGCCAAATCCGCGCCGCCGGTGTGGATGTCAAAGGGCTGGCCGAGAAGAGCTCGGCTCATGGCCGAACACTCGAGGTGCCAGCCGGGGAAACCAACACCCCAAGGACTTTTCCACTCCATTTCGCGCTTCCTTCCTCTCGGTGAAAATTTCCAGAGCGCGAAATCCGTGGGGTTCAGCTTTTCCCCAATCTCCACCCGCGCGCCGGCCTCCTGCCCGGCAATTCTGACGCCGGCAAAACCTCCGTATTGTGGGAACTTGGCGGTATCAAAATAGATTCCGTCTGATGTCCGATACGTGAATCCTTTTTTCTCCAGCTCGCGGACAAGGGCGATCTGCTCTCGAATGTATTTAGTAGCCCTTGGGGTGGCGGTCGGACGCTTGATATTCACCGCCTTTAAATCCGCCAAAAACGATTTAGTGTAAAAATCGGCAATTTGCCAGACGGTTTTTCTTTCCCGCCGGGCCGCGACTTCGATCTTCTCCTCGCCGATATCCGCACCCACTTCCAGATGCCCGACGTCCGTTATGTTTATCACTTGTTTGACTCGATATCCCTCGAGCTCGAGCGTCCGGCGCAGTACATCAGAAAACAAAAACGATCGGATGTTTCCGATGTGGGCAAAGTGATACACCGTCGGCCCACAGGTATATAGGCCGACGGTGTTCTTCTTGATCGGCGTGAATGGTTCCTTCCGCCTAGTCGCGGTGTTCCAAAGCCGGAGCATTACTTGAGGGAGATCAGCACGGGAATGACGCCAGTGCCGGCCGAGAGCATCCCCATGGCCTTGCCGAGAATCGACCCAATGCAGTCCACGGGTGCGGAACAGCGCATGGCGTGTCCCGGTGTTTTGGCGGTCGTGAGGAGGTCCCCGGGCCGGACGGCTCCGTTCTCGGCGGACACCTTGGTCGGCACCCTGCCGGCGAGCGAGAGCGGAACGCGGTATGTCCCGTTTTTCGTTTCGAGCGTGAACCCGCCGAGCACGCCCGGATCCGTGGAAACCACGCCGGCCACCGCCGTGTCATTCGCCTTACGCGAGCGGAGGACCTGTTCCGTCGCTTTGGGATCGATCACCACAACCTCTCCGGGATCGAGCCGTTCGCGCGAGAGAATATACTCGGCAACGTCGAACTGCGAGTAGGCAAGGTCGCCGTAAATGCCGCCGGCGGCCATTGCCGGACAGTTTCCAGCATTGTTATTGGCGCAGATCGAACCGTCGGTGTAGATATTCGCGTTCACCCCGAGATCCCCGGATACATAGGCGTCGTTTCCGTCCAATGTAAAAGTCGCATCGGAGATTGATTCGGAAGTAGCGCCCACCAGCAGG
>MGDZ01000057.1:4928-5932 GCA_001791115.1 Candidatus Uhrbacteria bacterium RIFCSPHIGHO2_02_FULL_57_19 | reverse complement strand
CCTGCTCCGGTTGCCGCGGCACGCCCTTCCGAGCCTCCTTCACTAATCGGTTTTCCTGTTGCAACAGCAGGTGTCGGCTTCCCGACAATTTTCGAATACTCATCGGCGATGATTCCCATGATCGCGTTCGTGCCAAGGTAGGGCCCAGGGACATCGAGATGCGGACCGAGTATCGGTGCAAGTCTGCGTACGAACCCGCGGGTCAAGCGTTCTATTTCCCCCTCCGAAAGTTGCTTCGGATTGACGGTGATGCCGCCCTTACCGCCTCCCATGGGAATACCTGCGACGGCGGTCTTAAACGTCATCCAAAATGCGAGCGCTCTCACTTCGTTGATATCCGCGTCAGGGTGGTAACGAATGCCACCCTTATAGGGGCCCCGCAGTGAGCAGTACTGCACACGGTATCCTTCGAATACCTTCACGGAGCCGTCGTCCATCTTGACCGGAATTGAAACGGTTACTTCACGTTCGGGATGCGCCAGCCGGGCACGGAGGTCATCCGACACCGGATACACCGCGAGAGCGCGGCGGAGTTGCTGCTGCGCCTCATCAAAAGCGTTCGACATTATATCTTCAGAGTTACGGTAACAGAGCTTGTCACTGGGGAGCCGTCAGGCGCGAGACACGAGATGGAGAACGTCGTCGCTGCGGTGATGGGCTGCGTCGCCGCTCCGCCTGAGAGCGAGTTTTGGTTGAAGCCGCCGTTCGGCGAGGTCTCGGTGCAGTTCGTTACTCCCTGTGTATTCCAGAAGATGGATGTACGGCCTCCGAGCGGGACCGATGCGGGCACCGCCCAGATATCCACCTTGGGCGGAATTGCGGGAGTAGTTGTCGCGGCCGTCGTCGTCGCAGTCTTTGCGGCAGGTTTCTTTGTCTGCTGGAGTGTGACGGCAGGCGGGGGCGGCGGCATACCCACCTGGTAGCCGCGTGATTTGCAGATATTGTCGAAGAACGTCGGCGTAATTATCTTCCCGAGGAAATTGCTCGCCCATGGTCTCGATTTG
>MGDZ01000057.1:0-4751 GCA_001791115.1 Candidatus Uhrbacteria bacterium RIFCSPHIGHO2_02_FULL_57_19 | reverse complement strand
GCCGGAGACAATATGCTTCCCTGTCGTGCAAACTACTACGGGAACTTCAGGACAATTGTCCGGCGTCTCCGTGCATAGACCGAGCGCCTGACTAAGCGGCGGACATGCGTCCGGGTCCGTGGAGGTCGGCGAGATGACGATAGGCTCGGGAGTGTAATCAGCGCATGGATTCGAAATAAGAGTGATGTCGTGTGTCGGGAACCGTGTGCCCGTACAACCCTTATTGTCACCCGGGAACGTCGGAGGCGGCGATGACGGGGGTGACTCCGGTGGTTTCTGCATGAGTTTGCCGAAGAGGTCGCCCAAAGATTTCATCACCTGATCAAGGCCCGGCATTCCGCCCGCTCCACCTTTTTCGTTGGTAAATCCGGTAGCTTTGCACTCGTTGGTTTCGGCGCAGTACCCTGTGACACCGCGAGGGTCGGCACAGGGACACAGAAATTTGTTTACACCGCCAATGCATCCTCCTTTAGGTCCTTTTACCATGCCGCAGTAGCACTCTTTCTTAACGATTGGAAGACAGGCGATGTCGGCCGTCTTAGGAGCGGCCCAGTTAAGGGCTCCGACCTCTTTTGCGAAGGGTCCCGCTGCCTGCATTGCCTCCGACCTCGCGTCAGCGTGCGTAAAAAACGGCAGCGATAAAATAACGCCTGCTGAAACAATTACGAGGAGGAGTGAGGTGCGTGCAGCTTTCATAGTCTTAAATATCACAGTAAATAGTATCACACTCCTGACAAGACAAACCGCTCAAGTGCATATTCCAACTCCTCTCCATGTCTGCGCGCCTCATGGGGGAGTTCCGCAAGTTGTGTAATGAGGTTTTTAGCCCGATTTTGCTGCTCTTTTGAGCTGGATTTCATGAACATATCCTTGGCCGCCCAAAATAAAACGCCGTGTATCGCCTCGGGTGCCGCATTGTCCGCAAGCTGCCGCTGGTAATTCACCCACAACGCTTTTTTGTCCGCGCGGCGCAGCGCACCCGCTATCGCGAAAATGTCTCCACTCTTTTTTTCGCTTGGTTTATCGTATCGTTCCGAGTGCTCGGCATACTTCTCTATCTGTTTGCGCGTCGCCGCATCGGGCTTCTCTTCGAGTATAAAAAAGATCTCTTCCGAATCACGCATGTGCGCGAGAGAATCGAGAAGCGTCGTGTGCATTTCCTCGTTGGCAAGAACGCCGTTTAATACGACAACGCGCGATTCATCAAACATGCCGGCGCCCCTGAGCGCCGCACCGAGATCCGCGGGCGCATTCGCATCGGTGATGCGCACGATGTGGGAACCCTTTTTTGCAGTTTTCGTGAGAGCGACTCCCATCGCCGCATACGCCTTCTTCCTGTCGGTACCTGAATATAAATACAGCATGATCAGTATGTAGTATCTGGTATTTCGTATATTGTATTCATACTAGATACCACATACTATATACGAGATACTTTATTCATGGTGCCCCAATCTTTCCCTATCGCAATTTCCGCAATGATAGGCACGTCTGAAAGCTTGTCGGTGGGCACCATGGATTCCATCGCCTTTCGTATCGCTCGTGCCGCTTCTTCCGCTATCGACTCATCGAGCTCGTACACGAGTTCATCGTGCACCTGGAGTACAAGCGACGCTTTATCCCGCCAACCGTTCCTTTCGATGAGGCTATCCGCTTCCACCATCGCGAGTTTGATGATATCGGACTGTGTCCCCTGCATTGGGGCATTGATAGCCATGCGCTCCGCCTGCGCGCGAAGTCCCGGAATGGAGGACTTGAATCCCGAGAAATACCGGCGGCGACCGAAGAGGGTCTCGGTATAGCCGAGGCGCGAGGCCTCCGCTTTAGTGTGTTCGATGTAGCGTGCGAGCCCGGAGAAATTCTTGAAGTATTCCGCGAGGAATGCCGCGGCCTCTTCACGCGTCACTTCGGCTCCAAGATTCGCACGCAAGGCATTGACCCCCATGCCGTAGAGAATACCGAAATTGATTACCTTGGCTCGGCGACGCATCTCGTAATCCACCAATTCAGGCGGGACATCGAAGACCTGCGCCGCCACGGCCGCGTGCACGTCACCGCCGCTTTTGAATATCTGCACCAACTTTTCATCCCCCGAGAGTCCCGCGGCGATGCGAAGTTCTATCTGCGAATAGTCGAGTGCGGCGAGCACTTTGCCCTTGGGCGCCGCAAATGCGGTGCGTATGCGGCGGCCGTATTCGGATTTGATAGGAATATTTTGAAGATTCGGATTCTGGCATCCCATGCGGCCTGTCGTTGTCCCGGTCTGCAAAAATTCCGCATGGAGCCGACCGTCTTCTCCGATAAGCGCCGGCATTTTCTCGATGTAGGTCGAAAGCAGCTTTTGCAATTCGCGGTAGCTAAGAATGTCATCGATGATTGGGTGCAGCGGCGCCAGTTTCACCAGCTCTTCTTCGCGTGTTGTCCGCGCTCCACCCGCGGTCTTCTTCTGCTTCGCGGGATTAATCTTTAGCTCGTCGTAGAGCACGACGCCGAGCTGCTTCGGGGAGTTGATATTGAACTCGCGACCGGCGTGCGCATAGATACGGCCTGCAAGGCGTCCCAGCTCGGCACCGTATTCGTCCGAGAGCGACTTCAGATGCGTTTTATCCACATAGACTCCCGTCGCGTTCATGCGCTCTACGACGGGAATGAGGGGCTTCTCAATTTTCTCGAATATATCATTGAGTCTGCCGGTCGTGCGCAGCTCTGCGAAGATGCTTTCGCGGGCTTTCCCAAAATCTTCCGCGTGCGTTTCGCGCAGAATATCTTCGAGAGCGGGGCTGGTGATATCGGAGTTCAGAAGCCAGAGCGCGACCGATGTCTCACGCAGTTCCGTAGAGTCTATCTTCTGCGTCTCCGGTGCGGACGTACCTTCCCCGACGTCGCCCGGCTTCGCGTGTTCATTGCGTACGCGCTCTTTGAGTGATTTGAATTCGAGTGCATCGCATGCCTCCATAATGGTCGCGGCATGTTCGCTCAAATGCCACTGCCGCTTCGGGAATTCGAACGAGATGGGGACGTTGGGGTGAATGGTGGCAAGTGTTTTGGAAAACGCGGCATCGGACTTGCCCGTTTTCAGAAGTTCGACGACGCGGGGCTTCACGCGCTTAGCAAATCCCTCCGGGTCCTGTTCGAGTGCCTTGTAGATATCACCGAGCGAGCCGAACTCTTTGATAAGCCCAGTGGCGGTCTTCTCGCCTATCCCCTTAATGCCGGGAATGTTGTCCGACGGGTCGCCGCGGAGCGCTTTGTAATCCACGACGCGCTCAGGCCCGAATCCGTACCGCTCGCGTACGCCCTCTTCGTCGTATATAACCGTGTCGGACAGGCCTTTGCGCAGCGTGAATACGCGCACCCGCGGTCCTACAAGCTGCAGAGTGTCCATATCACCCGTCGCGATGATTGTCTCAAGGTCGCGGCGCGCGCTTAGTTCGCGCACAATGGTGCCCACCACATCATCGGCCTCGAATCCTGCGTGCTGGTAGACGGGAATGCCGAATGCCTCAAATACCTTCGGAGCGACTTCGAGCTGTGCGATGAGCTCGTCCTCCGCTTTTATGCGTGTCGCTTTGTATGCCTCAAAAAGTTCGTGACGGTGCGTGGCCCCCGGCAAATCTCTCGCCGCGATTATGTAATCGGGTTTGAGCGTTTCGGCGATTTTAAAAAGCATCAGCATGAGCCCATAGAGGGCACCCGTCGGCTCGCCTTTGGAATTGGAAAAATCGGGCAACGCGTGGTACGCGCGGTGGAGTATCGCGTGAGAATCGAGGAGCACGAGCCGCAAGGGTTTACCCCGAGCATCGTCGAGGGGCTTTTCAGCCGGCATTTTTTCCGTTTTCTTCTTCGCCATCAACTGTGATGATACGCTTTTCACTGTTTATCTCAAACGAAATACGCGTCGGAGATTGTATGAGGAACCCCTACACCCAGAACTCCCGTTGGTTACGCCTTGCTTTCGTTGGGATCATCAAGTGGATGATCTGGTTCAATGAAATCACTCGATGCATTAGATTCCCCATAGGTGTCACCCTTCTGCGGTGTCTGCGGTGCGGGATTGCGTGACATGTCCACGAGCGCATCGGACGCTGTGCGTGCGGTACGGGAAAGCACTTCAGCGACCCGCGGATCGATTACGCGCTTTGCTTGAGAGAGCGTTGCAAGTGCAATGACTGCGTCCCCGAGCTTCCGAGCCGCTTCCGCAGATATAGTTGCGAGCCGCTCCGGGTGCGGCTCTATATAAACGCCTTTCTTCACGTCCCCCCTGCCTTCCTTAGTGTTTTGCGATAAATAGGCGGCTATTGCTGTTTCGACGTCTTCCTTTT
Source organism: Candidatus Uhrbacteria bacterium RIFCSPHIGHO2_02_FULL_57_19 (assembly GCA_001791115.1). Classification (GTDB taxonomy): domain Bacteria; phylum Patescibacteriota; class Patescibacteriia; order 2-12-FULL-57-11; family 2-12-FULL-57-11; genus 2-12-FULL-57-11. Next base: position 429 of record MGDZ01000057.1, on the reverse strand, counting down.
GGTATGCGCTTCCGGACCTGAACATCGCATCAAGCCGCTCAACGAGGTCAAAAGCCGCACGCTCCCGCTCTACTGTTCGTTGGTCAAGACTCGAATACATCCTTACTTCTTTTTTCTCCGAAAACATGTCTTTTATGGCATCTGCGTTCCCAACGCCGATTGCCACCCCTTGGGTAAGTAGGGTGCCTGCGAGAGCCGTATTTCTAACTACGTCTTTAATATTGCTATGTCGCTTTTCAGGTTTCTTGTTAAGCGCGTCTTCTCCCATATGGAAATAATAGCACTTAATTTGCGCTACAATAGAGGCAATGGCCACGCAATTCAACGAGAAAAAGCAGGACGAGCGGCTCTCCGAGCTCCGCGCACAGGAGGAAGAGCAGCTCGCGGAAATGCTTTCAGGCAAGTACGGCGTCGAGTACGTCGACCTCA
>MGDZ01000056.1 GCA_001791115.1 Candidatus Uhrbacteria bacterium RIFCSPHIGHO2_02_FULL_57_19 | reverse complement strand
CGCGTAGACGCGCGATCCTTCTAGGCGGATTTCGGACGCCGCGATTTTGACGACCAGCCCGTCAAATCCTTGGTCCGAGGCGAGCGTGTTCGTTCCGCCTCCAAGAACAACAAACTTGATGTTGAGCTTCCGCGCGCCCCTGATCGCTCGCACCAGATCCTCCCGCGTCCGCGCGACAAAAAAATACCGCGCCGGCCCGCCGACTCGGAGCGTGCAGTGCCTGGCAAGCGGTTCATCCTTTGAAACGCCGAATTCAATCAGTTTTCTAAGTTCATCATCCATGTGTCCACACACTTCTTTGGTTCCATGGACTAGACTATGGAACTACTTAATTTTTCTTCGATAATACACAGAATATTTTCGTTTGAGTGTTTTCACATCTGATGTTCCTGAAATTCGGATCGCTCTTTTGTATCCGTCTCTGCCGAAGTGCAACCACCTCTGAACGCGAGCGATTGTCTGTTTGCCAACTCCCAGAGCATCAATAATGTCGGAGTATGACGCGCCAGCTTGTAACATTTTCGCGACTTGTAATCGCCGGGCTAACATCAAACGTTCCTGTCGATTCAGGAGGTCCCGTAAGAAACGACGAATATCGTCGGCGGAACGTAGACTGTACACGACGGCACAGAATTCGTCCCAAACCTCGTCTTGCGTCGGCTTCGGAAGTCTCGTTTCTCGATAGCGCGCCATATAGTTCGGTTCCATGGACTAGACCATGGAACTAGGATACCAGATGACGAGCAATCGTGTCGATGTCGCCGGCGCCCATGATGATGACGACGTCTCCGGGTCTGGCTTGTTCTTCGACAACCTTGCGCGTCGCATCCAAGGACCCGCCACAGAGAACCGCCGCACCCTCTTTCTTCGCCGCCGCAACAAGCTCGTCGGTCGGCACGCGATCCCCTTCTTCCCGGCCCGCCACGTCGTAGACGTCCGCGAGGATCGTCAGATCCGCACCTTTGAACGATTCCGCGAATTGATCGAACAGCGCCCGCGTCCGGCGGTGATGGTGCGGCTGGAAAACAAGAACGATACGCCGCCCGGGATAGAATTCCCGGGCCGCGGACAGCGTTCCGCGGATGGCCGTCGGGTGATGGCCGTAGTCGGAGACGATCGTCGCCCCCTCGCGCTCCCCGACTACCTCGAACCTCCGCCAGATGCCGGGGAACTTCTCCAGAACGCCGCGGATGATCTCCGGGCCGATCCCCAGCTCCAGCGCGCAGCTTGCCGCGGCCAGCGCGTTCATCACGTTGAATCTGCCGGGGATCCGAAGCGTATACTCGCCCAGCCGTTCTTCATGACCGGACGTGCGCAGGATATCGAAACGCTGGCTCCCCTGCTCTACCCGCAGATTCCGGGCCAGATAATCCGCCGGCGTCTCCATGCCGAAAGTCGCCAGCCTGCATCCGCTCCCGGCGTCGCACGAAATGTCGTTCGACGCGGCGTCGTCCGCATTCAGGCACACGAGGCCGCCCGGCCGCGCCCTGCTCACGAATTTCTGGAAGGCCTCGGTGATGTCGCGGATGCCGTGATAGAAATCCAGATGGTCCTCCTCGATGTTGGTGACCACGATCGCCTCTGGGCTGTAATTCAAAAACTTCGCCCGATACTCGTCCGCTTCCAACACCAGCCAATCCGACTTTCCAACGCGGACGTTCCCCAAAGGAAAACTCTTTACCTTGCTGCCGACAATAACCGTCGGATCCCAGCCGGCGGCCTCGAGGATGAGACCGAGGATGGCGGTCGTCGTTGACTTGCCGTTAGTGCCGGATACGGCAATGGCGCGCATCTCGCCTGTCAGCGCTCCGATTACCTCCGCGCCCGCCAACTCCGGAATCCCCCGCTCCCGCGCGGCAACGCGCTCGGGATTGTCAAAAGGAACCGCCTCCGAATAGATCACGGCCGAAATCTCCGACGAAACGTTCTCCGCCCGATGCCCGATTAAAACCGAAATCCCGGCCGTCGCGGCGTCGCGGGTGATCTCACTCTCGGTTTCATCAGAACCGAAAACTTTCACTCCCCGCGCGGCGAGCAGTTTAGCGACAGCCGAAATTCCTATGCCACCGATACCGATGCAGTGAACGCTGGTCCTATCTCCCAAATTCATAAGAATCACGACAATAACATACATCCGATTAGCTGTCACCATCAATTGACTTTCCGGCGACTCAGGCCTACTATTCACCTCCATTTCACAAGGAGGAAGAAATGGATTCAAGCGTCCGGCGCGTGATCCCGGTTCCCGGAGGAACCATGCGCCTCAACGAATACTGGCCGATCATCCGGCATCCGCACTTCGCCCGGCTCTTTCACAAACGACAGTTGGGAGGCGCTTTCATCGCCTTTCCCGGCGCGCGGCATTCGCGCGGCGAACATGCTTTGAACGTTGCCCAGCGCACCAAGCGCCGGGCTTGCCAGTGGCACGACCGCGGTCTGCTTTCCCAGGAGCGCATCCCCGAACTGGTTGTGGCCGCCTTGCTCCACGACATCGGCCACGGACCATTCTCCCACCTCATCGAATCCGTGACCAAGACGGATCACAAATTCGTCGGCAAAAAACGCGTCGAGGAAATGTCCAAAGCCATCCGCGCCGCTGACGTTGATCCGCGGCAGGTCCAGAAACTTCTCTCCGGAGAGGATTCTCTCGGACTGATGATCACCGATCGCAACCTGGGCACGGACAAGCTTGGCTACCTCTCGGTCGACGCTTACCACGCCGGCCTGGAATGGCAGCAAAGCTTCGAGGTGATCGAAGGCGCCACTCGTCCGATCAAGGTTCGCGGCAAAACCGTGATCGGCGTGGATATCAAGGTCATTGACGGCATCAAGCATCTCCAGCGCCTTTATGTCATGTTCTACAAGAACTTCTATCTGGCCAAAAGCGCCACCATCGCCGAACGCCTGATCCAGGAGATGGTCCGCCGCCTGCTTGAGGTCTGGCTGACCGAAGAAACGCTGTGGGAAATGATTGACGGGGAACTTGAGGGCGCGTTCTTCAACTCCAACGACCCAGCCATAACCGAGATGGCTTCTTGGTACAAGGACATTCGCCTGCCCAAGGCCGCGGTAGTTTTCCGCCATCGCGGCTACACGGACTACGAACGGATCGCCGGCAAGCCGATTTCCGTGGCCACCCTGCCCACCGCCACGATGGAGCGTCTGCCGAAATTCCCGGCCAGATGGTTTGCCCGGCTTCAAACCAAGATGGCTCAAGCGCTCAAACTGCCGCAACACCACGTTCTGGTCGTTCCGCCGGTGCACGGGGATCGGTTCATCCCTCGCGACGTCATCCTCTGGGATACCACCGGAACCAGCCGTCTTTGGGACAGGGATCCGGATCATTTCGCCTCGCTGCGGCGCGACTACCTGGCGGCCGCCGCCATGCGCGTCTGCGTTCCCGAGCATCGGCGTGTCGAGGTCGCAAAGAAAGCCGACCTGCTCCAGAAGATAACCATCGAGTTCGAATCAACGTCGGCCGAGTGACAGCGGCCGGCATTTTTTTGACTGGCCGCTTCCGTTCCAGTATCGTATACGCACTAAAAGACCATTTGTATGACGCAGTCGCTCGCTCAATTTGACCCGGAGATTGCCGGTTCCATCGCCTGCGAACTGGCCCGCCAGCAAAACGGACTGGAGATGATCCCCTCCGAGAATTTTGTCTCGCTTCCGGTGCTCCAGGCCTTGGGATCGATTCTGACCAATAAGTATTCCGAAGGATACCCAGGAAAACGCTATTACGGCGGTAATGAATTTGTCGACCAAATCGAAAATCTGGCGCGGGAACGGGCCAAACAACTCTTCGGCGTTTCCCACGCCAATGTCCAACCCTACTCCGGCTCCCCGGCCAACCAGGCGGCTTGTTTCGCTCTTCTCGAACCCGGAGAAAAACTGATGGGCCTGCACCTGACCTACGGTGGGCACCTTACTCACGGATGGAAGATCAATTTTTCAGGACGTTATTACCAGGCCGTGCAATACGTTACGGGAAAAGACGGCTGGCTTGATTACGACGCCTTGGCCAAACAGGTTTCGGATGAGAAGCCGCGGCTCCTCTTTGTCGGCGCCACCGCCTACCCGCGGATCTTCGACTGGGAGAAGCTCTCGGTGATCTCCAAATCCGTTGACGCTTATCTTGTGGCCGACATCTCGCACATCGCCGGACTGGTCATCGGCGGCGTTCATCCCTCGCCGATCGGTTTCGCGGATGTAATTACCACCACAACTCACAAAACTCTCCGCGGCCCGCGCGGCGCCATGATCCTAGCCGACGGAGAGCTGTCGGAACCAATGAAACCGCCGCCGGAAAAATCACGAAAATATCTGCCAACCATGATTGACCGCGCCGTGTTTCCCGGGCTCCAGGGCGGACCGCACAACCACCAAACCGCGGCTATTGCCGTGGCTCTCAAAGAAGCGGCCGAGCCGGCCTTTAAGGACTATGCCGCCCAAATCGTCAAAAACGCCAAGGCCCTGGCCGAACGTCTCTTGGAACACGGCTTCACTCTAGTGACCGGCGGAACGGATAATCATCTGCTTCTGGTTGACTTGACCAACAAAAGGATAGGGGGAGCCGCCGCCGAATCCGCTCTGGACCGCGCCGGCATCACAGTAAATAAGAACACCATCCCCAATGACTCGCGCAAACCCTATGACCCGTCAGGAATCCGCCTAGGAACTCCGGCCATCACCTCGCGGGGAATGAAAGAAGACACCATGCGCTGGATCGGGGACAAGATCAATGAGGTTATCACGGATCACGCGGATGCCGAGCGGATCACGCGGATTCGCGAGGAGGTCCGGAAGTTTGTCGAGGATTATCCGCTCTACCCGACCGGAACTTGACATCACTTCCATTTTTTATCCGATCTGTTATACTCACTCGCGTCTTATTCATCAGTGTCTACGCACATGGCAAAGAAACTCTACGTAGGGAACCTGCCCTACACAGTCGACGAGGCGAAGCTTCGGGAACTTTTCTCGAAGGCGGGAACCGTGGAAACGGCTTCCGTCATCAGCGACAAGTTTTCCGGCCGCTCCAAGGGGTTCGGATTCGTGGAGATGTCCTCGGATGACGAGGCAGCTGCCGCGATCGATATGTACAACGGAAAGGATCTCGAGGGACGGCCGCTTACAGTGAACGAGGCCCGGCCCAAACCGGAGGGAGCCGGAGGCGGTGGATTCTAAATACCCGTCTCGGAATACAACCCCGTCCCGCCGAGCGAGACGGGGTTTTGGTATCCACCCTTTTCGGGAGTACCGAGCCGTGCTACGCTCAAGGCCATGTTTTCGATTGACGGACGCTCCATCGCCGCCGGAATACGCGCGCAGATAAAGCACGATATCGCCAGGCTCGGAATCACTCCTGGGCTCGGCGTGATTTTAGCCGGAGCCGATCCGGCCAGTCATCTCTATGTCGGACTCAAAGAGAAGGCCTGCTCAGAGGTCGGCATCAAATTTGAAAAAGCGCTTTTTTTCGCCACCGAACCGGAAGAAAAAATTCTGGAAAAAATCCGGGAGTTCAACGGGCGGCCGGACATCCACGGCATCCTTATCCAGCTTCCCCTGCCGCGCGGTTACGACGAAGATCGGGTAATCGCCGAGATGAATCCGGCCAAAGACGCCGACGGCTTCCACCCGGCCAACCTGGAGCTCATCAAACAAAAAAACCCGAATGTCATTCCGGGCGTCTCATTGGGAATCATGCGTCTCATCGAGTCAACGGGGACGGATCTGGCCGGAAAGAAGGCCGCGCTTATCGTCAACTCGGAAATCTTCGCTCTGCCGCTGACTTATCTGCTGGAGAAAAAAGGGACGATGGTCGAGACGTTTCTGGCGCCGCGATTTCCAGCGGACGTGCGCCGAGGGACACTGGAAACGGATATCGTCGTCGTCGCCGTCGGCCGGGCCGGATTTATCCGCGCCGATATGGTCAAGGACGGCGCGATAATCGTTGACGTCGGCACAAATCGCGTCGAGGGCAAGCTTGCCGGCGACGCGGACTTCGATTCCTTCCGCGGCCGCGACATCCGCATCACTCCGGTTCCCGGCGGAGTCGGCCCAATGACCGTGGCCATGCTTCTTCACAATGTCCTGGAATTGGCCAAGCGTGCCGAAGGCGAGCAATCCTTCGTCCACTGATCTTTCGAGACCTCTTTCGCTTGATTACGACACGAGCCTGGCAATTTCGGCCATCATCCCCAGAAAGAAAACCAGCCCGATGATGAAAATTGCCCAGAAAGGAACGTTGATTCGGTACTCGGGCCGGCGCCGCCCCCGTTCGCGGGCGACCACATAGAGCGCCCCGATGACCACGGCGTCAATACCCACAAACACCGCTCCGACGACGCTGATAATCTGAATGAACGACTGCGCGCCGAGAAGAAAAGCAATGAAGGGAACGCCAACAGCCAGGAGCCAGGCCGACAGGCGGTCCATTTTGTAATCTAGTTCGAAAAGTTCTCGCAGATTGATGCCGATGATAAGAAACGAAGTGGCGATGGCCAAGAGCCCCATGCCTGCGCCGAGAACGATCGCTGCCGGACCGATGGCGGCCGCCAGCCCCAGAATCGCTTCCTCGGAGGTAAACTCGCCGGTGACGGATAGAACCGCCAAACCGAAAACGAGGGTAAGCGCGCTGGCCACGATCGTTCCCCAGACTACTGCCGGACGGAGAAGTTTCTCCTTTCCAATCAGCATGTCGCGCATCTCCGGAACAGCGCTGGCCCCTCCCAAGGCGAAAAGAATAACTCCATAGGGAAGAAGCAATTCCCGGTCAGCTAAGACAACGGCGAGATTGGAGACGTCCGCCCGGGGAGCAATTAGGGCCAGAATGGCTAAGATAGTCAGCGCCAGGAGAGCGGTCAAAGCCGTTTCCAACCGAGCCGCCAGCCGCAGGCCCTGGAAAATAACCAAGGCGACAAAAACAAAGAAAACGATCTGGCTCCAAAATAGCGTTATCGGCAGAAAGGGCGCGACTATTGCCTGAAGAAAGGCGCCGCCCAGCACGATGTAAGCCAGTATGGCGCCGTAAAATCCAAGGACGCTGGTCACCGTCACCACTCTCTTTCCCCAAGGTCCCAGGTACATGGCGGCGAACCCCGCCAGCCGGTGCGGCTCCTTGGTGCGCAAGACTACTTCTCCGTAGAGAAGATGAATGACGAGAAAAACCACCCCCACTCCCGCAGTCAGGACGATTCCGGCTGCTGTTCCGGACCGCAGGAAGGCGTAGGGCACCGCGAAAATTCCGGCGCCGATAATCATGCCGACCATGGAGGCCGCGGCCCGGATGAGCAGCTTTCGATCCCCCTTTTTTCTCATGATTTGATTATATCATGCCCGGCGGAGAAGGTGGGGGTCGAAGCGTAGCAAGAAGCAACCTTCGTTGCTTCGAGCCGATGAGACGGGTTTCGCGATGTACCGAAGGTACTGCGAAATCCCGAGGGGTTGCCGATACTGGAACCACGGATTAAGATGAGCGAACTATGACCAATCCGTTAGAAAAAGTGCCTCCTCAAAATCTTGATGCCGAGCGATCGCTTTTGGGCTGTTTCTTGATTGACAAGGACGCCATGATCCGGGTGGCCGACGCCGTGTCCCTCGACGACTTCTACGATGACCGCCATCGGATCATCTTCGAGGCGGCTTTCGAACTTTTCCGGAGACATGAGCCGATCGACCTTCTCTCGCTCGGAAACCGCCTTGAGGAAAAAAAACAGCTTGAAGCCGTCGGGGGACGGACCTATCTGATCACCCTGGCCAACTCGGTGATCACCGCCTCGAACGTGGCCCACTACGCGGCCATCGTGCAAAAAAAGGCCACTCTGCGCCGGTTGATTTACGCCTCAGGGGAAATCACCGGCATGGGCTACGAGGAAACCGAAGAAGTGGAAACGCTCCTTGATCGCGCCGAACAAAAATTGTTCAGTGTCTCCCAGAAATACCTGAAGCAGGCCTTCGTCCCCATTGCCGATGTCCTCGAAGGATCCTTCGAGCGCATTGATGAGCTTCACCGGGAAAAAGGCAAGCTCCGGGGCACCTCCACCGGGTTTTTCGAACTCGACCGACTGTTGGCCGGCCTGCAAAAATCAGACCTGGTCATTCTGGCCGCCAGACCGAGCGTGGGCAAAACCTCGCTGGCTCTGGACATCGTCCGCCATGCCGCTACCCGCGGTCGGATTCCGGTGGGCATTTTTTCCCTGGAAATGTCCAAGGAACAGCTGGTTGACCGGCTGATCTGCGCCGAGGCCGGGATTGATCTGTGGAAGATGCGCACCGGCAGTCTGTCCGACGCCGGCGGCAATAACGACTTCACTCGGATCAGCCACGCCTTAGGAACGCTGTCCGAGGCGCCGATCTTCATTGATGATTCGGCGACCTCGAATGTGATGGAAATCCGCACCAAAGCCCGCCGCCTGCAGATGGAACAAGGACTGGGCTTGCTCGTTGTCGACTATCTTCAGCTGATGGAGTCACGAACCAAAATAGAGAACCGCGTGCTGGAGATTAGTGAAATCACGAGATCGCTCAAAGGAATCGCCCGCGAACTGAACATCCCGGTCTTAGCCCTCTCTCAGCTCTCCCGCGCCGTGGAGATGTCCAAGCCGGCCATCCCTAAACTGGCCCATCTCCGGGAGTCGGGTTCCATCGAGCAGGACGCGGACGTGGTCATGTTCATCTACCGCAAGGCCGCAGATCGTGGCTATCGGTTGGAGGAACTGGCCCCGGACGAGCGGCACCTGGCCGAGATCCATGTAGCCAAGCACAGGAACGGTCCGACCGGACTAGTCAAGCTCTTCTTCGATGAGGCACGCACCTCGTTCAAGAACCTAGAAACTAAATTCGCCGCCCCTCCTGTCCCGTCGCAACAGATTCAAGCTCCTGTCACCCCGTTCTAATCTAACTACACCCTACTCACTACTCCCTACACCCTGACGATATGTTCTCCAAACTCAAACAATACAAAGACCTTCGCAATCAGGCCAAGCGTATCCAGGGCGCGCTGTCCACCGAATCAGTCCAGACCGACGCGGCCTGGGGCAAGGTGAAAGTTTCGATGAGCGGCAACATGGAAATTACATCGGTGACGATCGATCCGTCGCTTCTCGCACCCGCGGAGAAATCCAAACTCGAGTCCGCCGTCAAAGATGCCGCCAACGACGCCATAAAAAAGACCCAAAAAGTCATGGCCGCCAAGGTTAAAGAAATGGGAGGACTAGAAATGCCGAAGTAGCATGCACCGTTACCCAAAAGCGATTTCTGACCTCGTCTCGAGGTTACAGCGACTTCCCGGCGTAGGGCCGAAAACGGCCCTACGTTTTGCCTTCGCGCTCCTGCGCTGGATGCCGGAAAATCGCGAAGGATTGGCTCGCGCGCTCGCCGCTCTCGCCGGCGGCACGACCCGTTGCGCGATCTGCCAAAATATCGCCGAGGCCGACCCTTGTGGAATCTGCCGCGATCCGAAGCGCGATGCCGCGACCATTTGCGTCGTCTCCGAGCCTCAGGATCTGGCAGCAATTGAGTCCACAAACGCCTTCGCCGGCCGCTACCACGTGCTGGGCGGCGTTCTCTCTCCCATCGATGGAATCACTCCGGAGATGTTAAAAATTGCCGAACTGGAAAAACGACTTCAGGCGACGAACCCGTACTCGGTCCGCGAACTGATCCTGGCTATGGATCCGTCAATCGAAGGCGAGGCCACCATGCTCTTTCTTCAAAACAGATTCCACCCCCTTGTCCCCACCATCACCCGGTTGGCCCGCGGGCTCCCGCTGGGAAGCGACCTCGAGTACGCCGACGCAATCACCCTAGCCGATGCCCTCAGCGGCCGTCGCGAGATGCGTTGACATTTTGAAACATAGAGACACAAAACACCCCCGACGCGCGTCGAGGGTGTTTGCGAACTGAATCGTCATTCCGGTTTTGCTCCTAGATGTTTGGCAACAACCCTTAAATCAAGCACAAGCCGATCTCTGGTTTTCTCAAAATTATGACGCTCCTCCGCAGTCATATCCGTTGGTCCCTCATCCCGAAGCAGTTTGAGTGTAAGCTCATCCACGGCCGATTTGATTTCCCCGGAAGATCCTCCGCCCTCGATCGTCTGCCGAATGGTCTGCAGCTGTTTAAGATTCTCCGCGAAATGTTCCCCTAGTGCTTCGGATCCCGCCGTCTCTTGCACAACCCTCTCTGCCGCACCCTGAAGGGTGAGTTGGTCTTCTTTCGACACCAGTTCGATCCCAATCGCTTTGTAGAATTCAGGAGATCTCTCCATAATTTTTCTTGCTTAAGTGGCGATTTTTTCGATCTTGATTGCCGAGTACGGCTGGCGGTGGCCGACGTTGCGCTTGTAGCGGACTTTCGGCTTGTATTTGATGACGTGGACCTTGTCGCCCAAGCCATGCGAGACAATGCGAGCAGTCACCTTGGCGCCAGTAAGAAACGGCTTGCCGATCTCCACTCGCTTTCCCTCCTCGTCGGCAATGAGCAGGACGTCGAGATCAAGAAGCTCGCCCTCCTTGACGGGGACCTTTTCGATGCGCAGGGTCTGGCCCTGGGCGACTTTGTACTGTTTGCCTCCGGTTTTGACGATGGCGAACATATCAGTGAAAAAAATTTCAGAACGAAAATATGATACCAAAACGCCCGTCGCGCGTCAAGATGTGCGCAATCTGTGGAGAACAAAAAACGGCGGCTGGTTCTGCGCGAACCAACCGCCTAAATCGTCATCGTAACAGGTGAGGGACGCGTCCCCCAACGAGAGTTATCGCATCTCGGTCGGCCAGCCGTTGGCATCTTCCGCCGGACGATCCACCGTGGTGATGAAGGCACCCCCGCGGCCAAAGATGACTTGCGTCTCTGCAAGTCTCTCGGCGATCATGCTGCGGAGGCCCGGCTCCAGATTCGGCGACAGGCGGAGTCGCCCGTAGATTGCTCCAGCTTCCACCTGTTGCCCGGCTTGCTCTTGCGCCAGAGCCAGGTCGAGTGCAACGATATCCGCGCCTCTTCCGGGTCTCATGCGCTCGAATGCGTAGGTAAAAGCCGCGGCGGCTTCGTCCCACCGTCTCTGCCGGTAGAGCCGGACACCGGCCCTGAACTGCGGGCCAGGGCGCTCGACATCGATTCGCAGGTCCCTCTGGGCTCTGGCCAGGTCGAGATTCTGCGCGACGTCGTTCAGGATGGTCAGGCTCTTCTCGGGCCTCATCATCTCGCGCACTCGCTGCCAGGCCCGCTCGAAGGACTCGACGGACTCGCCCCACCGGCCTTCTTCGAAGAGACGGACTCCCTCCCGAAAGTCTGTACACTCGCACTCGGTGTGCCTGACGAAAACAGACGGTTCTTCCTGCGCGTCCGCTGATCCGGCCGCGAAGAGTAAGAGCGCGGCGCCGGCAATCCCCGTGATTCGCATCTTTCTTTCCTTTCTTTATGGACCGACGCGGATACTATCATTTTTTTCACTTCTTGTCAACCTTACCGACCCCAACGGCATCACCGATTTTTACGCCGCTCTTCTGCACAAAACCCGCGGCGACCTCGAGCACCGCGTCCGCCGGCAGGCGCGGGAGATACGATGTCAATTCGTCATCCGGCGGCGACGGGGGTTGGACGTTCGGTGCGATGTCCACGATCTTCCCGTCGTTGATCCAAATGATATCGATCGCGAACTTCATGTCCTTCATCCAGAACCCGTACTGCGCGGCTTCGTCGAAGACAAACAGCATACCCTCGTCCGTGCCAAGCGACCGCCGGCCGCCCAAACCTTTGGAGCGCTTCTCTGGCGTGTCGGCGATGAGCGCGGAAACCGTCTTGCCGCCAACTATTACCTTCCGCCACTCGTAGCCGCTCTGACTGATGCGCAGAACGATAACGGCAACGATCATGGCGGCGACGGTGAGGAACGCCAATTTCTGTTTCATACCAATGTCGAACGGTATTTTCGAATCACGAAGGCGGCCAGCCCTATCATCACAAGCGCAAGAACGATAAGCGCCAGCGCCTTGTGAGCCGTGTCGAGGAAAAGACCAGCCAGACCGAACACGGCGGAGATGGCGGTAAGCAACAGCACCGCCTCGCGGGCCGAGAGCCCGGCATCAAGCAGGCGGAAATGCAGGTGCTTGCGGTCCGCGGCGGCAGGCGATCTGCGCTCCCAGAAGAGCCGTCGGACGACGACCCAGGCGACATCCATGATCGGTATGCCCAGGACTAAAAGCGTCGTGGCCACTTTGCTTCCCGCGGCCACGGCCAAGGAGCCAATCATGAATCCGGCATAGGTCGAGCCGCCTTCTCCCAGGAAGACCCTGGCCGGAGGAAAATTCCAGATGAGAAATCCGACCAGCGCGCCGTCCAATATCGCCGAGAAGAGCGCCGTCTCCGGCTGGTAGAGGTCGGGCCGGAGCGCGAGCGCAATCATAACCGTCGCGGCGACGACCGAGACCGACACCACCAGCCCGTCGAGTCCGTCCAGGAACTTGGTGGTGTACATCATTCCCAGGAGCCAGAGGAAGGTCAGTGGATCCGCCGGGAGCGACATCATCCATCCGAATACCGGAACCGTGAGGAGATTCAGATCGATCTGTCCCCCGAATGGGTCTCGGACGTAGTCGATGGAGACACCACCCAGAACCGCGATCGCGGCGGCCAGCGCCGGAAAGACGAACTGCCGCGACGGACTAAGCCGATGTCGGTCATCCAGCGCGCCGCCGACGATCAAAATCGCGCCGCCGATAGTGAGTGCCGCGATCTGCCGCAGAGACAGAAACGGCGCGGGCAGGAGGTCGGTAAAGGATAATACAAAAAGCGTGACTGCCGTCACCGAGAAAAAAATCGCCGTTCCCCCCAGGAGCGGCGTGGGCCGCGGATGCCTTTTTCGCGGCTCGGCCAGCGGTATGTCCACCGCGCCCCAGCGCCGGGCGAGACGAGCTATTACCGGCGTCACGAGCGCGGAAACCGCAAAAGCCGCCAGGAATCCAAGAACGTACCGCATAGTTAGAATCCCTCTCGTTTTTCAATCCGGATCTTCCCGCCCGGCTCGAGGATAAGGATGTCGCGGCGGCCGACCTTCTGCTGGAGAAGAATGGTGGCGATGGCGTCCTGGACCTTTTCCTGGATGACCCGGCGGAGCGGCCGGGCGCCGAAAACCGGATCGAACCCGGCGCCGGCGAGCTCACGCACCGCTTCCTCAGTGGCCTGAAGCGTAATGCTTTTGGCTTCGAGCTGTTTGGCAACGCCAAGCAACATGAGCCGCGCCACGGACACGATCTCGTCGGATGTAAGTGGTCTGAAAACGATGACCCCATCGAAGCGGTTCAGGAATTCCGGCCGGAAATACGGTTTTAGTTCGGCGTCCAAAAGCTGTTGTTTGATTTCCTCGACCGTCTTCCCCTGCCGGATCCCCTCCTGTATCGCCGGGCTCCCCGCGTTCGAGGTGGCGATGAGAATGACGTTGGTAAAATCCACCACGCGACCCGCGTTGTCCGTGAGGCGCCCGTCATCCATCACTTGAAGAAATACGTTCAGGATGTCGGGATGTGCCTTCTCGATCTCATCGAGTAGCAAAAGGGTGAAGGGCTGGTTGCGCACCGCCTCAGTCAGGATGCCGCCGGCGGTCGCGCCCGGCGCGCCGATCATCCGGTAAATCGAGGCTTGATCCTGATACTCGGACATATCCAGTCGGATCATCCGCTCCTCGGAGCCGAAATAAACGTCAGCCACGGTTTTGGCCAGTTCGGTCTTTCCCACGCCAGTCGGCCCCAGGAACAGGAAGTTGGCGATGGGGCGATTCTCCGCGCGGAGTTCGGCCCGGGCGCGGCGAATGGCCGCGGCCACCGCCGTTACCGCCTCGTCCTGGCCCACGATCCGCTTGTGCATCTCTTCCTCCAGACGCATCAGCTTCGCCGACTCCTCCTCGGTTACGGCTGTCACCGGAATCTTGGCCTTCTCGCTTACTACTGCGGCCACGTCTTCGCCGGTGACCACGGCTTTCTCCCCGCGTTTGGTGCGCACGGCGTGGGCTACTTCGCGCAAGACCTCAATGGCCTTTTCCGGAAGATAACGGTCCTGAAGATAACGGTCGGAAAGAACAACCGCCTTCTCCACGGCGTCGTAGGAAAAAGCCATCCGATTCTGGTATTCGATGCCCCCGACTTTGGACTCGACAATGCGGATGGCCTGGTCGCCCTCCGGCTCGGCAATATCCACGCGCTCGAGATTTCTTCCGATGGCCGAACGCTCAACTGCCGCGGCGTAGTCGTCCGGCGCGGCCGTGGCGACGACCGTCAGCCCGCGCTCGATGCCCGAGGCCAGAATCTCAGCCAGATCCAACGCCCGGCCGCCGCCCACGGCCACTCCGACCAGTCCCTGAATGTTGGGTACGGCCAGAATGACGTTCCTCGCCCTGGCGATGTCGTAAAAAATCTCCTGCAGCCGCTCCGCGGCCTCGGCCGGAGTGGCGCCGGAAACCAGTTTGGGCACTGAAAGGGAAATCAGCCGTTTGTCCCGAAGCGAAGCCGGCACATCCTCCTCGACCATCCGCTCGGCCAGGCCTTCGAGGATGGTTTCCTTGCCGACCCCATGCGGTCCGACCAGAATGATTGATCCGCGACCGCCCTCGATGACCCGGAAGACGGCCTCCATCTCCTTCTCCCTGCCGACGAACGGAGGATAACCGCCGACTCGGGCGATTTCGGTCATATCATCCGAATAGCGGTCGAGCATGGGCGTAGCCACCGCGGTCATGGCCCGGCCGACCGGCCCTTTGGGACGCAACCGGGCGCGAGCGCGTCCGGCGCGGTACTTCTCGCGGATATCATCGACGATCCGCACCCAGGTAATGACGTTCTCCACTTTTTCCAACGGCGCACCGACCGTGTCGAGCACGGCCTGGACCGTTTCGCTCCCCCGCACGGTGGCCGCGAAAAACTCGATCGGACGCACGTCCGCCCGTCGCTCGCGATAAGCGTCTAGATAAGCGTCAAAGATGGCGGCAAAAACCTCGGGAGAAACGGTCAGCGCGCCGGTGCGCGGCGTCTCCCGTTCCAAAGCGCGCCAAACCGTATCTTTCAATTTCTCCGCGTTGATGCCCAGCCGGGCTACCAGAAAACCGACGTGCGGACTGGCCAGGAGAGCTGCGAAAAGATGCACGGGAGATATAAACTGATGATTCTGGCGGTTGGCGAATTCATAGGCCTCCTCCAGGGCCTGGAAGGCGGGAGTGGAAAACGCTTTGGAGATGTCAATCCTTGATTTGGCCGGAAGTTTGCGCAATTCCTCCCAGACGATCGGGCGGATCACGGGTTCGGCGCCTGCCGAATATGGCCGGGAGCGAACCCTCTGCGTTCGTTCGGTTTCGCGGATCAGACGATAGGCCAGGTAACAATCCACTGCCGCGCTGATCCAAAAAAGAAAGATACGAATCGTCCCTTGTGTCCAGAAGCGGACCGTGAAGGCAGCGTCAAACCCTTTGATAGTCGCTTCCCAGATAAACAGGGCGAACCCGGCCAGTCCGAAAATTAGCAGCGCAAAATCAACGATCCCGCGCGCTCTTCGTTCGGTCTTCCGTTCGAGAATTGCGAACGAATCTACCCGCGATCCGAAAAACAAACCAAGATCGTCAACCGCAACCGCGGCCGCGTATCCGTGGCAAGCAGGACAGGTCCGACCGTGGAGGAAGCCGGTTCCCTGACAGTCGGCGCAAACGGTTGGCTTGGAAAGCGAGGGCATGTCTATATTCTGAACAAATTCACAAAACTAATCAGAATCATCAAAACGATGAACGCCGGGATCGCCGCCCAAACCAAAAGCCAGACGATTTGGAAAACAACGGCCAAAACAAACCATACGGTCCGAAAGATGATTTGAAACAGCCGCACAAAAAAACTGATAACCCGGCCGGGAATGTCCACCTGGCCAAACATGGGCACGAACAGATTCCGTGTCCAAACCCCGACGCCAAGCGACGTCCAGATACCGGCGACGCGCTTAAAAGCGGCAAGCGCCATCTTGGCCAGTCCCCGCGTGTACCACCACACCGGAAAATAGAAGAAGTCGCCGATAAGGTCGGCGAAGACGAATTTAAGAGCGCGAGTACCCGTTCTTTCAACCATACCATATTAGTTTACCAATATTGATCAAATAAAAAAACCCGCCCGGCGGTCGTGGTCGAGACACCACTCCGCCGAGCGGACAACGCCGCTCTACCTCTGATTCTGGCCTCCCTCGCATCTCTGGAAGACCGTAATCATGGCCTGGATGAACTCGCGGGCCTCGGGTTCGGCGAGAAGTCCGGCGCGGAACTCTCCGGCCATCTTCGAGGCCTCTGGCGAAGCCTCCAAGCGCCGGTGGTCGGCCATCCAGACGTTCCTCTCCGCGTCATAGCCGACTCCCACTGCCGCGCAGTCATGCTCGTTGCCGAACTCCAGAGCCATCCGAACGCGCGCGGTCATGTCGCCCGGACCGCGCTGATCGACCTCGAACTTCCAGACCAGCCACCGGTTCCCGTTCCTGGACGTCTGGATGATCTCGAACTCCCCCGCTCCGGTGAGATCGATCCGCTCCTCCCATCCGCTGATGCCGTGTTCGCTCACGATCTTCTCGAGAAGAAAGAACTTCTTGAGCGCCTCGGCGCTCCAGACGACTCCCTGATGCATTTCCCTCTCCTTCTGTCGTCGGCCAAATGTGCCCCGCAAGACCCGATGCTATCAAAACTGACAAAAAATAAAAAGAACCGCCCCCTATTCGGGAAACGGCTAGGTGACGACGGGCTCCTCCACGGGCTGGTTGGCGAACCAGCCAGCCATGCAGGAGACAAACTCCAGTGCCAGATCCTCGGTTATCTCGCGCTCATCCGGAAACTTCGCTCCCAGAATCTGAACCGCCTCAGGCAGTCTGTGCGGCTCCTCGTGCCACGGTTCCCAGGCGTCCCTTCTCGCGTTGTAGCGAACATGGAGGCAATTGCCGTCGAGATCCATGAGTTGTACCGAGATGAAGCTCTCATCGCCATCGCGGTCGAGACTAATGGACCAATACATCCGAAAGTTGCCCCGAACCGGACTCATGTGCAGGAACTCGACCACATCCACGTGATCTAGGATGAGCTCCCCCGACTCAAAGATCCTTTCGTGCTCGGCCGGTTTGATGCCATGACCGCCGATGACCCGGTCGACCGCGTAGAACTTCTCGAGCACTCGCGGCAGATTTATCAGCGCTGGGTGCATGCACGTCCTCCTTTGTGTTTCGTGCGCGGGCACGATAATCGAAAAACCCGAACCTGTCAAACGGTCTAAAGCGATCCCGACTCGATTGAATTTCGAATCTGCTCCATCAGACGCAGATAAAATCTGACGTTGTGAAGAGTAGCCAACCGCGCCGCGAGGGGCTCTTCAATGGAAAAGAGATGCCGGAGATAGGCGCGGGTGGTGCCGGTGGAGCAGGTCGGGCAGTCGCAGGCGGGATCCAGGACCGAGAAATCGGCGCGATATTTTTCGTTCGTGATGGCGATTGCCTCATAGAAATCCGGCTCTGTTACCTCACCCTTCCAAATATAGAGCGTGCCGTGCCGGGCGTTGCGCGTGGGGAGCACGCAATCGAACATGTCGCAGCCACGGCGGACATACTCGACGATTTCTTCGGGCTTTCCGGCGCCCATCCAGTAGCGCGGTTTGTCCTCGGGAAGAATCTCGTTCACCATCGACGTCAGCTCATAACTCTCCTCGCGCGGCTCCCCAACCGACAGCCCGCCGTGCGCGTAGCCGTCAAAACCGATTGCTACCATCCCTTCCGCGGCTTTGCGCCGGAGATCCTCGAACGTCGAACCCTGAACGATACCGAACAGCTGACGCCCCTCGGTGGCATTCCCGGAAAACCATTTCTTCGCCCGCTCCGCCCATCGGTGCGTCCGTTCGAGGGCCGAGGCCGCCTGCTCCCGCGTCGCCGGATAATCAATGAGGTCGTCGAGGATCATGGCAATGTCGCTTCCGATCGCCTCCTGAACCTCCATTGATTTCTCGGGCGTCAGGAGGTGCCGCGACCCGTCGACCGGATCCGCGAACCCCACGCCCTCCTCGTCCACCTTCCGGAACTTGGACAAGGACAGCACCTGGAATCCTCCGGAATCTGTGAGGATCGGCTTCTTCCACCCCATGAACCCGTGGAGCCCTCCGGCAGTGCGGAGAATCTCGACGCCGGGACGAAGCATCAGGTGATAGGTGTTGGAAAGAATGATTTCCGCGCCGAGGCGTTCGAGGTCCCCCGCGTCAACCGTTTTGACCGCGCCCTTGGTGGCAATCGGCATGAAAAACGGCGTCCTCACGGAGCCGTGCTTTAACTGGAGGATTCCGGCACGCGCCGATGATTTTTTTGATTTCGTGTTGATGGTCAACATGCTCATTCGATCCGACGAATGTCCGCGCTGATAGCTCGCAAGCGCTCCTCGATGCGCTCGTAGCCGCGGTCGATCTGGTAGACGTTATTGATGGTGCTCTTTCCTTTGGCGGCAAGCGCGGCGATCACTAGCGCCAAACCGGCGCGAATGTCCGGGGATTCCAACGTCGATCCGCGGAGCGGTGTCGGCCCCTCCACCACGGCGCGATGCTGATCGGAGAGAACGATCTTCGCGCCCATCTTGTTTAAATGTTCGATGTAAAACAAACGACCTTCGAAGATCGTTTCATGCACCAGCGCCACTCCTTTCGCTTGAGTCAGCAGCACGGTGAACGGCGCCTGGAGGTCGGTCGGAAAGCCGGGATACTCATGCGTGGTGATGTTCATCGCTTCCAGATCGTCGGAGGGCATCACGTGGATGCTGTCACTCGCCACCTCAAACTTAACTCCGATTTTCTCCAGCATGAGCAGCGGCACCTCGAGATGTTTCGGATTACAGCCGCGAATCCATAAATCCGATTTGGTAGCCGCCGCCAGCGCGGCGAACGACCCGGCCTCGATGCGGTCAGGCATAATGGAAATCTCGCCGCCGCGAATGCGATCAACCCCTTCAATGATGATAATCGGCGTTCCGCCGCCGGTAATTTTGGCGCCGCAGGAGTTCAAAAATTCGGCCAGCGCGGGAATCTCCGGTTCCATGGCAACATTCACCAGCTCGGTCCGGCCAGACGTCCGCACGGCCATGATCATCAATGCCTCGGTGGCCGTAACCGATGGCGTGGGAAACACGAAACGGCCGCCGCGAAGTGTTCCGGCGCGAAAAATGCGCTCATCCACGCCCTCTTCAACCGTCGCCCCGAGTTTTCGAAATCCATGGACAAAAAGATCTGTCGGCCGCCGTCCGATGGCGCAACCGCCGGGATGCGGTAGCGTGGCCGAGCCCGTGCGGACCAAAAGCGGACCGATAAGCAGCATGGAAGGTCTGATCTTCGGCGCCAATTCCCGGGACAGGACCGATGTCTTGAGCGAAGCAGCCCTGATGTTATACTGATGTGGCTCCGGATGATCAACTTGAACGCCAAGCTCGCGGATGATCTCCACCATCCGCTTGATATCCTCGATTTCCGGCACGTTCCGGAGCCGCACTTCCTCCTCGGTAAGCAATGCCGCGGCTAGGAATTTAAGCGCCGCGTTCTTGGCGCCGGATACGCGAATCTCTCCGGAGAGCGGTTTCCCGCCGTGAATCTCAAAACGAGCCATAGTTCCGAGTATTCCATCATAACATTTCAAAACTGACAATCCCATGAGCCGCCGTCTTCGTCTTGCCGTCACGATCCTGGCCGTCCTGGCTTTCCTGGTTACGGCCCCGATCGTGGTTTTGCGCACCATCGGCTATCGCCTGGACATTAAAAAAGGGAAGGTCAGCCAGACCGGAGTGCTGGTCGTGGATTCAACGCCGAGCGGCGCGGCCGTAATCATCGACGGCCGGCCGACCGGAGAAGTTACTCCAACCCGCATCCGCGACCTTCCTCCGAAACGCTACGAGGTGCGCCTGGAAGCCCCCGGCCGTCATCCTTGGAAAAAAACCCTGGATGTTCAGAGCTCCGGAGTGACCTTCGCCGAAGACGTCGTTCTCTTTCCGACCCGATCAGCGACCGTCATTGTCGGCGGACCGATTCGTTCCGCCAGCATGTCTCCAGACGGCTCTTGGATGGCCTACATCCTCTCCGGCGATCGGAACGAGGTCCGGGTGCGCAATTTGGAGTCGGATCAAGACGGTCTGATACTAGATCTGCCCGCCGAAACCACGCCGGAATTTGAATGGGCGCCGAAAGGCGATCGGCTGCTAGTCATCCGCCGGACCGATGTCGGGATCAAGGCGACTTCGGCCGTTTTGCCGCTCGGAAACCCGCGGCTTGATCTAGAAGAAATATTGGAAAAACTTCCCTCCTCGATTCATTGGTCAACTGATGAACCCGGACAAATCGAAGCCGTGGTTGGCCGGCTGTTGGTGAGGATCGATCCGGTGGCCGGACGGAGCGTTACTCTGGCTCAAATCGATGGAAAAGAGGCGCGGATGCATAGAGGCAAAATCTACGAAATCCGCCCGACGCTTACCGCCGCGGTTCTCTCCGAGAGAGCCGTCGATAAGCCGGATGCTCCGCGGGACATCGCCATCCTCCCCTCGCTCTCCTTTCGCTTGGGTCAACCGCGCGCCTCCTGGCTGCCGCTCGTCGATCCGGACGGCGAAAAAATCCTCGTCGTTCAAACCGGCGGCGTGGCAGCGGAACCGCTCAATCTTTCCGCCGCCAACCTGGCCTGGTTTCCCGACGACTCGTCGCGAGAGTTTCT
>MGDZ01000055.1 GCA_001791115.1 Candidatus Uhrbacteria bacterium RIFCSPHIGHO2_02_FULL_57_19 | reverse complement strand
ATGACTTCGGGGTCAAACAGGCCGAGCGGGTGGACATCAAGACGCTCATGGAGCAGATCCAGCAGGGCAGTGTGAAGTCTGTCTCGATTGAAGGCGACAAGCTGGCCATCGAACTGAACGATGGCAAACTCGAACGGGCCTCCAAAGAGCCGGAGGATTCCTTCACCACGCTGGTCAATAATTACGGCATCGCGCCGGAGAAACTGGCCGCCGTCGCAGTCGAGGTCAAGGAACGGAGCGGCACGGCGGCGTTTTTGGGCACGTTTATCCCCTTCCTGATCCCGCTTCTGCTCATCGGCGGGTTCATCTTCTTTATGATGCGCCAGGTGCAGGGCGCCAACACCCGGGCGCTCTCCTTCGGCCAGTCCTCGGCGCGCGAGCTGCCCAAAAATCAGAAAGACCGGGTAACCTTCAAGGATGTGGCCGGAGTCAGGGAAGCCAAGGAAGAATTGCTGGAGATCGTCGAGTTCCTGCGCAGTCCCAAAAAATTCATCACCCTCGGCGCCAAGATTCCCAAAGGAGTCCTGCTCATGGGCAGTCCGGGAACCGGCAAGACCCTCCTGGCCCGGGCGGTGGCCGGCGAAGCCAACGTGCCCTTTTTCCATATTTCAGGATCCGAGTTTGTGGAAATGTTCGTCGGGGTCGGCGCGGCTCGGGTGCGCGACCTCTTCGTCAAGGCCAAAAAATCCGCGCCCTGCATCGTCTTTATTGACGAGATCGATGCCGTGGGCCGCCAGCGCGGAGCCGGGCTCGGCGGCTCGCACGACGAGCGCGAGCAGACCTTAAACCAGATTCTGGTCGAGATGGACGGATTCGATCCGAATGCCGGAGTGATTGTCATGGCGGCCACCAACCGGCCGGACGTGCTTGATCCGGCACTGCTCCGTCCCGGACGGTTTGACAGACGCGTCGTCCTCGACTCGCCGGATATCAACGACCGCCAGGCCATTTTGAAAATCCATTCCAAAGGAAAGCCGCTGGCCGCCGACGTTAATCTGCGCAAAATCGCCGAGCGCACGCCCGGATTTTCCGGCGCTGACCTGGCCAACCTGATCAACGAAGCGGCCATCCTGGCCGCCCGCCGAAACAAAAAAATCATTTCCATGGAGGAACTGATTCCCTCGGTGGAAAAGGTCCTGCTCGGCCCGGAACGCAAGAGCCACCTCCTCACCGAAGAGGAGCGTAAGATCACCGCTTACCACGAAGGCGGGCACGCTTTGGTGGCCCACGAGCTCCCTTACGCCGATCCGGTGCACAAGGTGTCCATCATCTCCCGCGGCCAGGCCGCCGGCTACACCCTGAAACTTCCGGTCGAAGACCGCCATATGCGCCGACGCCAGGAATTTTTGGATGATCTGGCAGTATCGCTTGGCGGCTATGTCGCTGAAAAAGAGATCTTCACCGACGTGACTACCGGCGCTTCCAATGATCTGCGGAACGCCACCAAACTGGCCCGCACGCTCATCACCCAGTATGGAATGAGCGAGAAACTGGGGCCGCGCACCTACGGCGAACGCGAAGAGTTGATCTTTCTCGGCCGGGAAATCACCGAACAGCGCGACTACTCGGAGAAGGTGGCCGAGGCCATTGATGACGAGGTTTCCACGCTCATCAACAACGCCATGAAGCGCGCCCAGCACATCATCCGCTCGCGGCGTGATAAACTGGAGGAAATCGTCGTACGGCTCCTGGAGCGCGAGAACATCGAGCAGGACGACTTTGAATCCTTCTTCGACACTCACCCCCACCTGCGCCAGGCGCCGAAAAAGCCGTCGCTTGTCTCCGAGGAAAAACCAGAATCCCCCAAAGCGCCTATAGCGCTTAAACCAAAGCCAGCTCAAACTTAGACATAACGAAGGAGGTATGCCCGACAGCCCAACATTATATAGACACGTGATCGCCGACGCCTGGCGCTTGAGTTGGCGCCACAAATTTCTCTGGATCTACGGATTTTTTGCCTCGGTTCTGGCTTCCGGAGGCGTCTACGACGTCATTTACCGCGGCTGGAACGACGCCACGGTCCGGAGAATTTTCCGCACTCTCCCTGATGCCAGCCTGCCGTCCATTCCCGCTGCCTTGAATTCCGCCTGGAAAACCAGCGGCCTGGCCTTTCCCCCGCTCTGGGCCATCGCCGCCCTCGCCGTGGCGATTATCGTCGGCGCCGCCCTGCTCTGGGCCTCGGTCATCTCCCAAGGCGCGCTCATCTCTGCCGGGGGCGCGCTCCGCCGGGGCAAAACCCCGGACAGCCGCGATGTTTTTCGCGCCGGACTGGCCCGTTTCTGGCCGGTTCTGGGCATTAATTTCCTCTCCCGGTTTCTTTCCGCCGTCGCCCTCTTTCTTACCGCCCTCCCGGTTGGGGCCCTGCTCCTCGAACAATCGCCCCGCGCCGCCATCCTCTACATTATTTCTTTCCTGGCCTTCGTCCCCTTCGCCCTCATCGTGGCTCTCTTGACCTTCTTTGCTCTGGCCGCCGTGGTCGTGGGAAAGCTGCCGTTCTTACGCGCCCTGACTTCGGCCTGGGCCACCTTTTCCCGCCATTGGCTGGTGTCGCTCGAAATGGCCTTTGTTATTCTGGCCATCGACATCCTGCTGGCCGTCGCGGTCGTCATCGGCCTGTTCGTCCTTATCCTTCCCTTTGCTTTCCTGCTCTTGATGGTGCAACTGGTCGGCACCAAGGTCAGTCTGCTCCTGGTGCTGGTGCTCGCGGCCATCGCCCTGCTTTCCTTCATCATCGCCGCCGGCAGCTTCACCTCCACCTTCCGCTACGCCGCCTGGACCGCGCTCTACCTGCGGCTCGAAGAACGGGGAGGGACTCCCAAAATCATCCGCCTAATTAGGGCCATTCCGCACTATTTGCATCATTAATCTGTGCCCAACGGGAAAATCCAAATCACCGGAGCCAAAGAAAAAGAGGCCTTCGAGGAAAAAATGAAGGACATCGCCCAGAAGGCCAAAGAAAAAGAGGTGGCGGCGCAGGCCGCCTCTTTGGGATTTCCCTATCTTGACCTGGTCGGTTTTCCCATCGGCCCGGAAACTATCACCTCCATTCCAAAAGAAATTTCGGCGCAACTCAAGGCCGTTTGTTTTTTGAACACCGGCGAGGAAGTCCGCGTCGGCGCGGTGGATCCGCAAAACGCCGAGGTCAAGGAAATCCTCTTCCAGATCCAGGAACGCAGCCACGGCGCGGGAGGAGCCATCTACATGATCTCCGAGCGCAGCTTTGCCGCGGCTTTCAAACTCTACGAAGCCCTGCCGGTGATCAAAAAAATCGTCAAAGGGGTGACCATCCCCGAGGCGGATCTCCAGAAATTCCAAAAAGAGGTAAAAAGCTTCAAGGATCTCCAGACGCGCGTCACTGGCGTGCCAGTGACCGAGGTGGTAACGCTCTTGATCGCCTCGGGAATGAATTCGGACGCCTCGGATATTCACGTCGAAGCGGGGGAGAGCGGGATCGTCGTCCGCTTCCGGCTGGACGGAGTGCTGAATGTGGTGGCCACCCTCCCTGCCGACCTCTGGCCCAAGGTCATCTCGCGCATCAAGCTCCTCTCGGCGCTCAAGTTGAACATCACCGACCGCCCGCAGGACGGTAGGTTCACCATTTTCCTCACCAACGACAAGATCGACGTCCGCGTCTCCACCATCCCCACGGCCTATGGCGAGTCGGTGGTCATGCGGCTGCTCCGCGGCAAGGTCTCGGCGGCCAAGTTCGAAAACCTCGGACTCCGCGGCCGCGCCTTCGAGATTCTGGCCAAGGAAATCGAGCGGCCGAACGGCATGATCATCACGACCGGACCCACGGGGAGCGGAAAAACCACCACCCTCTACGGCATCCTGCTCAAGCTGAATTCTCCGGAGACCAAAATCATCACGCTCGAAGACCCGGTGGAGTACAAACTCGAAGGCATCAACCAGTCGCAGATTGACCACTCCAAGGAGTACACCTTCGCGAAGGGGCTCCGCTCCATCCTGCGGCAGGACCCGGACGTGATCATGGTGGGAGAGATGCGCGACCTCGAAACCTCCGAGACCGCGATCCAGGCGGCATTGACCGGCCACCTGGTGCTCTCCACCATCCACACGAACTCCGCCTCGGGAGCGGTGCCGCGGTTCCTGTCCATGGGGGTCAAACCCTTCCTGCTCGCGCCGGCGTTGAATGCGGTGATCGGCCAGCGGCTGGTGCGAAAAATCTGCCAGGAGTGCAAGATCGAGGACAAACTGGCATCGGAAACGATGGAGCGGGTCAAGGAACTTTTGGGAGCTATATCCGAGAAGTCGGGCGAGAAGGTTGATTTGAAAAAACTGAAATTTTGGAAAGGCAGCGGGTGCCAGATGTGCGGCAACTTGGGCTTCAAGGGCCGGGTGGGCATCTACGAGATCATGCAGATGACCAAAGAGATCGAAAAGGTCATCCTCTCCGGCGAAATTTCGGAGTACAAAATGCAGGAGCTGGCTGTCGAGAACGGCATGGTTACCATGGTTCAAGACGGGCTCTTGAAGGCGCTCGACGGCATCACATCGGTGGATGAGGTGTTCAGGACGGCTGAATGAATTTCAAACGAAAACCCCCGCATCGTCGGGGGTTTTAGGTTTCTTCGATCCTGCGCTTTTGCGGGTCCGTCTCATGAAAAAAATGCAGTCGGCGAATTTTTTTCGTTTTTTGCAACACGCCGCGTACGCGGTCGGCCCACTCAATGAGGACGACAGTATCGGGCTTGCCCAGGAACTCTCCGATACCGATCTCCTCAAGCTCGCGCTCGTTCCGCAGGCGGTAGGCGTCAACATGAATTAAAACTCTAAATCCTAATTTCGAATTTCTAATACGATGCACGTGCATCAACGTAAACGTCGGGCTGCGGACCGACTCGCGGATGCCCAAGGCGCGTGCCAGCCCGCGGACAAAGGTCGTCTTTCCGCTTCCGAGATCCCCGATAAGACCCACGACCGTTCCGCCCCGGAGCGTCTTTGCAAACGCCTTGGCGAAGGCAAACGTTTCTCTTTCTGAATGCGAGACGATTCTCTTTTTCATAACTGCCAGTTGGCGCGTGGCTCGAGTTTCAGAGGATCCGCGAACTGCCGTTTTCGCGCACGGAAATATCCGGCGGCAGCGATCATCGCCGCGTTATCAGTCGTATACGCGAGAGTGGGTAGGGAGTAGTGGGTAGCGGATAGTCGGGCGCTGACGGCGCGTCCGAGGTCTTTGCGAAGTCGGCGATTCGCGGAGACTCCGCCGGCGAGGAGTACCGTCTTCACACGATATTTCTTCGCGGCACGGATCGTTTTCTCGACCAGGACATCCACGGCTGCTTTCTCAAACGACGCGCAGACATCGCGCACAAACTTGTCATTGCGAGGAGTCCCGAGGACACGGGACGACGAAGCAATCCCGTGATCGCGAGATTGCTTCGCTTCACTTCGTTCCGCTCGCAATGACGGGAAATTGTCCCTTACCTTATACAATACTGCCGTTTTCAGACCCGAAAAGGAAAAATCAAAATCTTTTGATCCGATCATCGGACGCGGGAAATCGATTGCGTCCGGATTGCCCCGCGCCGCCAGTTTGGAAACCGCTGGCCCACCGGGGTATCCGAGCCCGAGAATCTTGGCCACTTTGTCAAAGGCCTCGCCTGCGGCATCGTCCCGCGTCGCGCCGAGAAGCCTGTATTTCCCGTGCCTCGTCATCAACACCAACTCCGTATGTCCACCGCTCACAATCAACACGACCGCCGGAAATCGTATCCCCTTTTCCTTCCCTTTTCCTCCTCTTTTCTTCCCATTTTCATCCCCTATGAAGTTCGCGTATATGTGCCCTTCCAGATGATTCACCCCCACAAGCGGTTTGTCCCACGCCCAGGCGAGCGTTCGTGCGACATCCACTCCGACGCGCAATGACGTTATCAACCCCGGCCCAGCCGTCACCGCGATGGCATCAATCCCCTTCCCATCACGCCGTAGTCCGTAGTCCGCAGTCCGTAGTCCTCGCAAAAGCGCGTCAATTTTCTCCACATGCGCCCGCGCCGCCACTTCCGGCACCACGCCCCCATACTTGGCGTGGATCTTTATTTGCGAGGCC
>MGDZ01000054.1:2269-12647 GCA_001791115.1 Candidatus Uhrbacteria bacterium RIFCSPHIGHO2_02_FULL_57_19 | reverse complement strand
AAGCTCCTGCGCCTGCTGGTGCTGGATAGTGGGCAAGATACTCATGGCCTTGGGTCTGGTCGCGGCCATCGCCGCCTGGGTCACCGGCGCCTACGCCACCACCTGGGCCGGAATGGATTCCGACGGGCTGTTTCACACCTCCATAGTCTTGCTGCTTTTGGGAATCATCTGCGTGAAAAAAAGGAGAGGGCATCACGGCGGCGGCCATCAGGGCGGCTGTCAGCGCTGCTGAAATCTTGACGAAAACACCCCCGCCTTGGCGGGGATGTTTTTGTATCCGGGCGCGTCGTGATAT
This sequence comes from Candidatus Uhrbacteria bacterium RIFCSPHIGHO2_02_FULL_57_19, assembly GCA_001791115.1. GTDB lineage: Bacteria > Patescibacteriota > Patescibacteriia > 2-12-FULL-57-11 > 2-12-FULL-57-11 > 2-12-FULL-57-11. Next base: position 12,352 of record MGDZ01000054.1, on the reverse strand, counting down.
AATGTGATCAAGTTTTCCGAAATAACAAGGAGGTATGACGAGAGTAAAACCGCTAAGTCGGAACGCCCTGGTGGTCACAGCCATGCTGGTTCTGCTGATCCTTTCGTCGGCGGCCTGGAACATTTTCGTCCAATTGCGCGAAGTCGAGACCCTGCCCTCGGCCTCGCTCATCGCCTGGGTCATCTTTCTTTTCGCCGTTCCGCTGATCCTCATCGCCATTGTCCAGCGCGAACTGGCTGTCGGCTATTGGCTGTCTTTCTTTTACGGAATCATCTTCATTTATCTGACGCTGGGCACGCTGCTTGTTCCCAAGCCGTCGGAATGCTGCCTCACTGAGGCCAAAACCATCGCCTCTGCCGGCGGCGTGCTCGCGCTGGTGCTCATTGCCTTCGCCTTCCGTGGCGCGCGGGAGAAACGGAGACGAAGATAATTTGAACAAAAAATCCGCCCCGTTGTGCGAAGCGGATTTTTTTGTTTCATGTTACAAGTTACACGTTACAAGTTTACGATCTCCTCCCACGGGAACCCCTCGCGGCCGAAGTGGCCGTAGACCGCGGTCTGCCGGTAGATGGGACGGCGGAGGTTGAGTCGTTCGATGATGGCCTGCGGCCGGAAGTCGAAATATTTTTTCAGAGCATCGGAAATGTCTTGGCCGTCGCCGGAGACGGCGCGAAGCATCAGCGGCTCGGCTCGGCCGATGGCGTAAGCCACTGAGACGAAGCAATTTTTGGCGTAACCGTGGGTCACCAGATTCTTGGCCGCGAAGCGAGCCATGTAAGCGGCCGAGCGGTCAACCTTGGTTGGATCTTTTCCAGAAAACGCGCCGCCGCCGTGGGGCAAGAGTCCGCCATAGGTATCCACCATCAGTTTGCGTCCGGTGAGCCCGGTGTCCGCCGCAAACCCGCCGCGGACGAATCGCCCGGTCGGGTTGACCAGCACCTCGACGCCAGCCAGGTCTCCGACGATCGGTTCAATGACCCCGCGGATGATCTGCTCCCGCAGTTCCTCTTGCTCCACGCCCTCGGCATGCTGGGTCGAAACCAGAACCGAGATAATTTTCTTTCCGTCGGCCGTCACCTGCGCCTTGCCGTCCGGTCCAAGCCAGGAGTAGGCCGGGTCGTGTCGCCGCAGATCCGCGAGGCGCCGAGTGAGAGCGTGAACTAAGACAACAGGCCGCGGCAGCATCTCCGGGGTCTCATTCGTCGCGTACCCATACATAATTCCTTGGTCCCCCGCCCCACCCGGATCCACTCCTTGCGCAATGTCCGGAGATTGTTTTTCCAGATGAACCAAAACGTCCAAATCCTCGGTGTAGCCGATTTCAAAATAAAGATTGCGAGCCACCCGCTCCACATCCACCTCGGCCGACGAAGTCACTTCCCCGCCGACGAGCAAAACCCCGTGACAGCCGAAAGACTCCACCGCCACCCGCGCGTTCGGGTCCCGCGCCAGATACGCGTCGAGGATGGCGTCCGATACCTGGTCGCAGACCTTATCCGGATGGCCTTCGGTAACACTTTCTACAGTTTTGATCATAGCTAGAGAACATTACCCAACCATATGTCCATTCGTCAATAAAAAAGAAAGGCCGCGCGACATGCGCGGCGTAACGGCTGTCTCTAAGAGACGTTTCAACGTCTCTTAGAGACGATCTGATCTCGGAGCTTAGTTCCGAGATATTCAGATAGCGCCCACTGATTATCTCTTCCGTTTCAGAAACTTCAATAGATAATCGCAATATTTCGCGTATTGTGTAAGCGCGTAACCTACAGATTTAAATACCAACTTTGGATCTACCTCGTCGTACTCATGTACCAGCACATTGCGGAGTCCCGCAGATGGAGCGATTTTGCGCGCAAAATCCTCCGGATAAACTTTGAGATCCGCCATACGCAAAAAGGTATCCTCATAACTGCGCACCGTTTCAGTCCCCTTTCCAAGCTCCGCAATGCAATGACGATTGATGTCAATGGCGCGCGTAATAATCCGTTCAAGAAAGCGTTCGGACGCGCCATATTTCAATGGGTCTCTTGCAAGCTGATCAAATGAATACCCCGCGATGGTTTCAAGTTTAGCAAGATCCTCCTGAATGAGCTTTATTTTTCGCTGAATAAAATCACTATTAAGCATACCCGGAGGAAATCGCATTTAAGTGGCGCTGATATTTTTCACTTAGCATCCTTTCCAATTCGCGCAATGGCCGAGCATCTTCATAGGTCCGGTAACCTACCGCCTTAAATTGTTCATACTCGGTCGGATTCCCATAGAGCAATAGGCCTTCACGCACCACTTCATACCGGAACAGCGAATCAACCTTGTGAAGCGTCTTCAAATCCAACTCCCGCCTTGGATTATCGCCAAAAATCTCCGCAAACTCGCTGTACAATTGCAATTCCCCGTCAGATGTCAGCTCTTGCTTTCCGAGCACCGCAATATCAAGATCGCTCCCTTTATGGATTCGTTCGGTTGCGTAAGACCCGTGCAGTATCACAAATTTCAATCCATGTTTCCGAGCCGCACGCGCAAGTTTCGCTTTGCTGTATTCAATCATAATAATCAAGCTATCACATACTCAACTCAAGAACAATAACAACTCGAGGTCAAGAACCCCGAAGTATCTGTAAGTATGGTTCGCCCGAACCTTTCCTATGGTAGGGATGCATTGTTATGCTGGATGGTAAACGACTCGTTGATGGATGAGACGGAGAGCCCCGGGCGCTTGCCGCCGCCGATAAGGTAGATAACGCCGCCGGATGCCGCGGCGCCGGGGCCCTGGCGGCCGGAGGTCATGGGCATCCTGGCCGTCCACGCGTCCCGCACCGGATCGTATTCATCCGCGTCAGCGAACGTCTTCCCCGGCGCCTCGCCGCCGAACACATAGAGTTTGCCGCCGAGCGCAGACACGGCCGACGCGCTTCGAGCTTGCGGAAGATGCTCCCCTTCTTGCCAGGAATCAGTCGCCGGATCATAAATTTCCAAAGTGTTGAAATTGATGGCCACATTCTGCTTCCGGCCGCCGACCACATAAATCTTGTCATCAATGGCCGCAGCGGCCACATGATCGCGCGAAGTGGGAAGCAGAGCGCGGGTACTCCAAGTGTTGGTCACCGGATCATAGGCATAGGTCGTGTCCGCGGCCAATCCCGACGGCCCAACACCGCCGAAAAGGTAAATCATCCCGTCAACCACGGCCCCGGCATGAGCGCCCCGCGGCTCGGGAAGCGGCGCGCCTTCAAACCAGGCGCCGGTGATTGGATCAAAAATGAAAACAAAATCTTGCGGTTCAAAAGCCACACCTTGATGTCCTCCGAGGACATACAAGAGTCCGTAAAGTCCGACGGCCACGGTGTGATGAAGCGGTTTGGGAAGCGGAGCCAAGGTTTCCCAAGAATCCGATGCCGGATCGTAAACCTCAACAGTCGCGATGGTCTGCCCAAGAGAATCAAAACCGCCGACAACGTAGATTTTTCCATCAAGCTCGGAGATAGCCGCGTCCACTCGAGGCGTGGGCATGGGCGCGCGCGTTTGCCACAAACCGGTTTCGGGGCTCCCGCCCGGCGGCGGCTTACGCCCCAAAACATCGGAAATGTCCACACCTCGCACATACCAAAAATAAACCGCCACTACAGCGGCCACGAATATCAAAAAGGCGACAATGCGGCGCAGAAGATGAGGAGGCATTTTAAAGCTCGTTTACATCCCTCAAATACTGATGATTGCCGACTGACCTTTCGCCCAAACGATCCAATTCAATCACCGGCTCGTCTCCATGCGCGGTGGGCCGGCGTGCCTCGATGAGTTTCGGATTCAGTTCGTCCAAAAACTGCGAAGGATTCTGTATGGAAAGAATATCATAGCCGGCAGTGGTCGGGTAGGAAAGATTGAGGGATCGCCGGGCGCGAGTAGCTGCCACGTAAAAGAGCCGCCGTTCCTCTTCGATCCCGTTTTCCTCGACCGCGGCCCGCTTGTTGGGAAAAACTCCTTCCACCATGTGAATGACAAAGACCGCGTCCCATTCCAATCCTTTTGATTGATGGATGGTGGAAAGGATCAGCCGTTCGCGATCCTCGGTGGCACCCGCCGAACGCTTCGCTCCATAATCATCTTTGAGGGCCACCTCGGAAAGAAAGTCGCCGAGCTTCTTGTACCCCTCGGCAAAAATGGCAAACTGCTCCAGGTCCTGAATCCGGGATTCAGCGTCCTGGTGTTCGCGGATCAAATGGTCTTTGTACGGCCCTTCGACCAGGGTGCGGATCATGGGCGCGGGGAGATCCATGCCGGTCAGAGGCCGGTACGAGGCCAGGAACGTATTCCAACCGCGGAAGGCCTTAGTTCCCAGAATCTGCACGGGATCGAGCTCCAGCACCTTTTGCGCGTCAGAGATTCCCCGAACGCGATCAAGAAGTTTCCCAGCCGTGGCCTCTCCTATCCCCTCCTGAAGCGAGAGCACTCGCATCCAGGCCATGGCGTCTTTCGGATTTTCACGGATGCGCAGAAAGGCCAGGATGTCCTTGATGTGCGCCCGCTCGAAAAATTTCATGCCGCCGCGATATTCATAGGGAATGTCACGGCGCATCAGTTCCATTTCGAGCGGCTGGGTGATGTGAGTGGCCCGGAAAAGCACGGCCATGTCATTGAGCGCCAGGCCATCTTGGCGCAAACTGAGAATCCGGCGGGCGACGTGCTCGGCCTCCTCGCCGGCGGTGGAAAAAGCGACCACGACGGGTTTGACGTCAGCCGGACGAACCGGCCGGAGATTTTTTTTGAACTGCTCGCGGTTGCCGGAAATGATGGCGTTGGCCAATTTCAGAATCTCCGGACTCGATCGGTAATTGGTTTCCAGTTTAAAAATTTTCGCCTTGGGAAATCGCTTGGGAAAAGTGAGGATGTTTTCCACGGCCGCGGCCCGGAAGGAATAAATGGACTGGGCGTCGTCGCCGACAACCAAGAGGTTGCCGTGCTTGGAAGCCAGGTGATCAGTGATGGCCGCTTGAAGCGGATTAGTGTCCTGATATTCGTCAACGAGCACGTAGCGGAAAAGCGAACAAAGCCGGTCGGAAACCGCGGCGTCGGTCTGAAGCAATTCCAACCAGAAGGCCAAAAGATCATCGAAGTCCATGGCATTGGCCATGCGCTTGCGCCGGGCGTAGGCCGCGGCGATTGACTCGATCTCGCCGGAGAACTGTAAAAACCGCGGGTATTTACGATCCAATGATTCCTCGATGGGAACCCTGGCGCTCCGAGCGAAGGAGATGACGTCAAAAATCGTGGCCGCTGATGGAAAACGCTTGGACTCGACGTCGGTCAGCGCCTCTTTGAGACACAGCTTGACCAGATCGCGCGAGTCTTCGTTATCTAAAATGGTGAAATCGCGGCCAAAACCCAGGCGGTCGGCGTAACTCCGCAGAACCCTGTTGCCGATGGCGTGAAAGGTGCCTCCCCACACACCGAGTCTCGAGTCCCCGGTCCCCACAATGGACCGCACCCGCGACAGCATTTCATTGGCCGCCTTGTTGGTGAAAGTCAGAAGCAATATTTCTTCCGGTTTGACGCCCTGTTCCAAAAGATAAGCCACTCGATAAGTGACCACTCGTGTCTTGCCGCTTCCCGCGCCGGCCAGCACCAGTGCCGGCCCGTCGCCATGGAGGACGACGTCCAGCTGTTCGGGGTTCAATTCTTTTTTGTAATCAATCATGCTGACGAATCCTAGCACATTGTGGGGTTCAAAAAAACCCACACAGTGCCGGTCGCACCATGCGGGATCCAGTTGATCCGCGTTGATCCGCGATCTAGAGGTAGGAGAGCGCGCCCTTGAGGTACTCCGCCGCCTGCTTCAGTCCGGCGAAGGTCACTTTCCCCACCAGGGCTTCCTGAGCCGCGCCGAGGAGAACCTCGACCTCGGCCTTGAGGGGGCGCTTGAGGCGCCTCTCCGAGAGGCGAGCGAATCGCTCCCGAAAGTCGCCGACCTGATCCCTGATCTTCCGAACTTCCCCCACCGGCACCGGGGAAGCGTCACCCCCTCCGGCGGCGCAGAGCGACACCCCGAGCAGGACTTCGTGAAGCTTGAGCCCGGCCTTCTTGAACTGGATCCCCTCCAGCGACCGCAGGATCTCGTCGCGGGCCTGGTTCCAGCGATCACGGGCGAGGTTGCTCCGGGCCATGTTGATCTCGGAGAGAATGACATGGCGACTGGAGAGGAACGGCTCGACGTCGATGCTCTCCAGCGCCTGATCGGCAGCATAGAGGCAGTTGTCGATGAGCCGGAGCGGCGCATTCCCCGCCGTTCCGTCACAGACCGCCTCCAACGCCTTGGCGGCGTCAGTGAGCTCGTGCCAGACGCGAAGCCAGCCGTCGGTCCATATCCGGTCGAGCTCGGAGATGAGCGCGGTTCGCCTCGGCCCGATGGCCTGGCAGATGGCGGCCACCTGTCCCTGGCGCAGCTCGAGCCGATCCCGGCCGGCCACGGTTCGGGCCGCCCGGGCTCCGGGGTTCTCTCGCCCCCGTGAGTCGAGCTCTTCGGCCGCGCGGGCGAACTTCTGGGAGGCTCCCTTCTTCTCCGGATTCCTGGCCCGCTCGTGATCTTCCGAGATCTCGAGGAGAAGCGCGTTCAGGGCCCGGCGCCCTCCCCGATCCAGACCTCCCCACATGATGAAGGTCTTGATGGCCTCGCGCGCCGCCGCCACCGACACCCGCAGCGAAGCGATCTCGCCCTCGGGAGCCTGGTAGCCGTCCCCGGTGTGCTCCTGCCCACGGATCGCATCGTAGATGCCCCAGTAGACGAAATCCTGGGGCCGCGACTGGCCGTTCCAGATGGGCACGAGTACCGCGCCCGCCGCGATCTGCTCGTCGTGCGGAAGCGAATCGCCGTGAAGGTCGCGGGTGCCTTTCCCGAACACGACCGGCTCGCGCAGCACCTTGATGTGCGTGCGGAACAATTTCCGCACCTTCACTCGCCGTTCGCCGAACTTCGGCCTGATGACCGTAATCCCGACATCACCCATCTTGTCCGTTTGTCTCGCAACCGACTGTCCCACCTTCTGCCCCTTTCTCAAAGAACGTTTGTTGCCGGATGATACATAAAAAAACCGCCGGGGTCAATCCCTCCTCTCGCGATACCGTGTACATGTTTATTATCTCCGCAACCAATACTCGCCAAGAAGGCACCTCCGCATCTTTGCCGTATTTCCATGGCCCAGAAGGCCAAGATATGATTGTAATGATTCTGCAGTCGGCGATGCTTTGATTTTCTGGAACATCCGCCGCTTCGTTTTGGTCCGCAACACGCGGTGGTCCGGAAAATGAACCCAGCCGAGGAAATCAACTCCCGAGGCAAATGTTTTCAGAATCACTTTGTCAGGATGCAGGAGAAGACGTAAACGCCTATGCAACACCTCGCGTATCTGCGGCAGCGTGCCCAGCAGCCATTTTCTATCATCGGAAAGAAATATGAAGTCGTCGGCGTAGCGAATATAGTATTTTGACTTCAGCGTATGCTTCACCCACTCGTCGAAGCGGTGCATGTATACATTGGCGAAGAGCTGGGAGGTGAGGTTGCCGAGCGGCAATCCGACGCCAGCGCGCGGTTCGGTGTGAAAACTCCAGATGATATTCTCAAGCAATCGCAGAATGTCTTGGTCGGGAATGTGCTCGTGCAAAATTAAAAGAAGCGTTCCGTGATCGATACTGGCAAAAAATTTTCTGATATCACACTTGAGTGCCCATACGGAGCGCGTATGGTTGCAACTCGCTTGGTCTGCGAATTGCCGCAACCGATTGATGGCTTTGTGCATCCCCTTGCCATTCCGACAGGAAAACGAGTCGGCAATAAACACCCTATCAAAGAAGGGATATAAGACGCGGTAGACGGCGTGATGCAGCAATCGGTCGCGTACGCTTGCTTTGTGGATATGGCGCAATTTTGGATCTGTAACGTAGAAACTCTGGTAGGTGCCGTGGCGGTAGGTGCGATTGACCAACGATTCATGAAGCGAGACAATGTTATCCATCAAGTCGCGACTGAATTCACCCACGTCGCGTTTTTGTTTCTTGCCGATGACGAACTCCTCCCAAGCCAAACATAAATTTTCAAGCGATATAATTTCATTGTAGTTATGACGCAATTGCCGACGGCCGGCCCTATAAGTACCCCCCCCCCCGACGGGATTCGGAATTGCCGATCCTCTCGGCTCTCAAAGAGAGCTATTTGCTGTGGCATAATTTTTTAATCCATCTCCCGCGCTTGTCGCGCTATACGCTTGGCGCGAAGGTGGACAATTTGTTTACCGATATTCTAGCGCTTGCGCTTGCCGCGCAGTACACGAAACGCGAGGAAAAACGCGCCTTCCTTGAAATGCTAAGCCGCAAACTCGATCAACTGAAGTTCTTCATCACCCTGCTGTGGGAAGCGAAAGGAATAGACGCGGCAAAATACGGCCAGATTTCGGGGAAGCTCGACACGGTTGGGCGCATGCTCGGCAAGTGGCTGCAGAGCATTTAGGAACGTCCCCTAATACTAGCATGAGAAAGAAGACATCCCGATCGTTTCGGGATGTCTCTTTTTTATCGCTTTCCCCATCATCAGGGCGAACACGCCGAGGTTGTCGTTGGCATTGTCATCGAAGTTCCAGTTGTTGCAGTTCAGGCCGGTGCCGTCGAAGTTGCCGAGGTTGAGGCGGTTGCCATCCGCGTTGCCGGATATGCCAGGCACCTCCCGGAGCACTGCCCGTCGAGTTCTCTCCGGGCTGTATCGCATGTCGCGCCATAAGCGCGTGAGTGTCTGGCACGGGGTGGAGAAAGGATGTTCCATACCAGGCGATGCGCTAACGCAACAAAAATGCGCGGCGTTATTCCGATCGCATGATACCCTGTGCTGCCGGCTCGCATCCCTGCCTGCCGGCAGGCAGGCGTAAACGCGAGCAACAACGACGCAGCCGAGTGCAGTATACCATGCTGCAAAAATAAGAGGCCCTCGGACAGTTTCCTGTCCGAGGGCCGAGGGATCGAGAGCCGGAGACGAAGGGCCGAGTGCCCTAGTTTCCGAGTGCCCTGCCTACCGGCAGGCAGGCTCCACCCCCAGGGCGAACACGCCGAGACTGACGTGGGCATCCTCATCGGAGTACCAGTCGTCGCAGTGCAGACCGGCGTCGTCGAAGGGGCCGAGGCCGAGGCGGTAGCCGTCCGCGCTGCTGTCGGTGCGCACCCAGTGCTGGTCGAGTGGGATGCGCTCACCCGTGGCCTTGTGATGGGCCAGGATGAGGCCGGCCACAAGCGCGACCTTACCGAAGCCCGCGAGGTGCTGGTCGGACAGTTCGAGCCTGGTGCGCAGGTCGGAGAGGAACTTGGTCTGCTGGTCCTTGGTGATGCTCGTGCTTCCGTCGAGGATGCGCGGCATCCAGAAGACCAGACAGTCCGAGGTCGGCTCGTCCGGGAAGTTCCAGTCCTGCAGGTACCGGAAGTTCTCGCGGCAGGGGCCGGCCTTCGGGGCGTGGTGCTTCAGGGTGAGGCCGCCACGGACCAGGTAGCAGACCGGGGTCGTGGCCGGAACACCGTGATCGGTGGCCAGCTGGCGGTACTTCGCGAGCGTCGGCTGGTGCCGCTCGGGAACGTCGGCGTCGGGGACGGGAGTGAAGTAGTCCGACGCCACCGATGCGGCGGTGTGTTGGTCCGTCTGCGGGCGCTCGATGACGATCTCGCCGATGCGGCGGACGCGGTCCTTGTCCTTCAACAGCCGCGATAGGTCCTCGTCGCTCCCGCCGAGGTCGAGCACGGCGTTGACGATCACCCGAAACACTTCCCAGGCCTTTCCGAACCCCTTCAGGAACTCGCTCTTCTTGCGTGCCATGACTGCCTCCTTGAGTTTGCGGCCTACCCCTTACCCAAGCATCATTGCCGGGCCTAGGGCTTGCCGTTTTCCGACCGAGAATTCTGTTCCCGGCCTTCTCTCAATCTTCGTTAAAAAGACTCAAAGAAAGCCGGAATTATGGAAAGAACTGACCGGTTAATTTAGCACAAAAAAAGTTTTTTGTCAACCTTAAACCCCCTTTCTCGGAGCTAAGCTCCGAGGACTACCACGACCACCCCCCC
>MGDZ01000054.1:0-2219 GCA_001791115.1 Candidatus Uhrbacteria bacterium RIFCSPHIGHO2_02_FULL_57_19 | reverse complement strand
ATCGCTTCCAAATCTCCCCGACCCCCACTTCGAGAACCACTCGGTTCTCGATCGCTCGTTTCACTCGCTGCTTTCCTCCACGGGGAGATTTATTTTTCCGCCACGGGAAACTCCCGACAGCTCGACGGTTCTCAATGAAAACATCATCTCGCTGGTCTCAACGGTTCGAACACAAACATTTGTGTTCTCTCTCCGTTTCGACTCCCTCCCCTTCCCAGGTGGAGTCGTCGGCTTTACCAAGAGCCTCCGCCTCCGCCGCCGAATCCTCCACCCGAAAAACCGCCCCCGCCAAATCCTGAAGATCCGGCACTAGCACCTTTGGCGGGACTGGCGGCGCTGTTGGCCGACCGGGTAAAAGAATTCAAAGATGAGGTGAAGGCCACCGCGTTCCATCCGGCAAAAGATCCCGAATACCAGGAGGGCGGCTCGCGCATGGTATCGGCCAAGGCCCGCGACCACTGGTCAACCACTCCGAAAACCATGGCATAAGGCAGATACTTCTCGAAGATGCGTTCCTTTTCCTGCCACTGGATGCGGTATTTCTCGGCCACCGTCAAAAACTCCTTAAACCCCAACGCCCGCTCATAGGCCAAGGTTCCTTTTTTGGTTTTCTTGGGCATGATTGGCGCGAAGGCAAAAAACATCACTCCGGTAGCGGCAAACGAACCAAGTCCCAGCGGTCCGATTATCTCACCAAGAAAAAAACCGACAAAAACCAAAGCCCCGCCAACCAGAATGAAAGCCCCCCGGACCGAGTTGGGATTGCGGATGAAATAATTTTGACGCGCCAGATGAGCGTAGAGATTTTTAGCAAACTCATTAAAGGCTTGTTTGGCTTTCCCCTGGGCCAATTCAATCCTGGATCCGCTCTCAAAGAGGCGCTCAAGAATAATCTTCTCGTGCTCTTCCAGCTTTTCATCAGCCGACTTGATCCGCTCCAGCGTATAGGACTTGCTTTTGAATATTTTTCCCTTCTCTTCCTCGATGATGCGCAGGTAACCGCCAATTGCCAGATTGACCACCGCGGCCGAAAAATCCCGCGGGTGCACCCGGGCATCCAGGAGCGTCCCCATCTCGCCCGGCGTCATCCCTTCCGGCGGATCATACTCGGCGATGATTGTCTTCCGTCCGCGAACATCCCGGCCGCGCGTCCACCAGACGTAGACAAGCAGAGCCAGCATTCCCAGCGGAAAGAAAACGACTCCGTTGTCCGTGAGAAACCAACCGATCCGATCAAAGATGGTCGGCGATCGCACGTATCCCTTGGGCCAGCCGATGACCACGGTCAAAAAATCCCTGGAGACCACCAGCACCCGTCCTTCGAGTTCCCCCTGGGCGCAGTTTTTCTCCGTTGATCCGTACGGCCCGGTGAAGCATTCGACGCGCGTCTCGGTTAATGGCGCGGGAACGCTGACCGCGGTCGAAACGTGTTTCGGAATCACCGGCCACTCGGTTCCGGTGACATTCCAATAAAGTTCATCGTGGTCATCGAAAAAAAGCAGTCCGCGATCCACGGCGTAGATGATTCGATATATCGCCGGGCCAGTGACTGTCCGGTCCGGGTCGCCGATTCTGATGACCAGATCGTTCCCCTGTTTCGATTTTTTATAAGGAATCGGACGGTTGGCTTGGTCAACCACCCTGCGGACGCGCAAACGGATGGAACGGGTAATGCCCCGGGAGTCGGTATAACGCACCGGAATGTTGCGAACAAGGCCGTGCCTGGGTTCACTGAAGTCCACCTCGATCTTCTCCTCGACCAGAATCTGGCCGCTCCTCAAAACCTCAACATCCGCGCTGAAGCGGTCAATCGAAAAATCTTCGGCCAACGCATAGAGCGGTGCCGCCAAAAAGGCAAAAACTAACAAGGCGATGGTTTTCGCTCTTTTCATCATCTCAAATACAAAACCCGATTCTCTCCGTGCTCCTCGAGCGTCCGGCCGTAGCGGATCACGCCGTCGGTTCCCGCGAGGAAGTACCAGTAGTCGTTGGGTTTGGGACGAATGGCGGCAAGAATTGAAGAAAGTCCTGGATTACCGATCGGCCCCAGCGGCAGGCCGGGATACTTGTAGGTGTTGTAAAGCGAATCAATCTCGCGGTCATCGAAGGAGATAGAGGGCGTCTTTTTTCCGGTAATGTAGTTCACCGAGGAGTCAACCTGGAGCGGCATCCCGGCGTCCAGCCGCCGCCAGAGAATGTCGGAAACCAAAGCGCGGTCG
>MGDZ01000053.1 GCA_001791115.1 Candidatus Uhrbacteria bacterium RIFCSPHIGHO2_02_FULL_57_19 | reverse complement strand
CCAAAAAATTGAGATCCCGGCCTTGAGTAGTCTCCACCCACTCGCGGAAACGCTCCGGATTTTTGACGAACATAAAAGCCGGATCCAGTCCAACCAGATAACGGTTATGGGTGTTGCGGATGAAGAAGTAAGGAAAATCATCCCAGTCGTTGTGAAAAATAATCGAACCTTTCGACGTGTTGGTCTGAAGCCAGGCTGACAGTTTTTCATATTTGTCCGGCGGGATGCCCGACTCGAAATCCCGCTTGGCGGCCAGCACGTCGCGCGCTGCCAGAAGCGGGGTGGTCAGAGCAAAAAAAGCGGCAACAATTATGGCCGCGGCTCTGCGCCAACCCTTGAGAGCACCGACCATCTCTTGAAACCAGAGAGAGCCGACCTTGCGCCGGGCGCAGTCTATTGCCGAAAAGGCGAAAAGCACGGCAAAGGGCACGAAGTATTCGACGTTCCGTTTGGCCTTGAGAGTGAAAACGCAGGCAACGACCACCAGAATTCCCAAGGCAACGGCCATGACAAGGCGCTCTCTTTCAACCGGATATCGAGAGCGAATCAGGGAGGCGACCAACCCGAAAAGCGCGGATGACAGAAGAAGGATGAAGGTCAAACTGGAGGAAGCCAGGAGTTCCTGCGGTTTCCAAGGATACCATTCCTGCCCCACTCCAAACTGGTCGCGAAAGCCGATTATCCCGACGCGCACGATGTGCAGCCATTCAAAAGGGATATTTTCAGGGAAATAGGGATTGATCACGTGCCCAGTGATGATCCCCAGAACGACTCCGCCAGAGAGCGCCAGATTCCGGCGCGAAACCAAGGCGCGGGGGCTCCTGGAGACAATGGCCTCGGCCAGGATGTACGAAGCAACAACCACCAGCAGAATCGGCCAGCCGTCATAAAGCCAGACGTAGGCGAAGGCGATGGCGGCCAAGATCAGTGGCTTGCTCTTGAAGGCGGCCCACAAACCGAGAAAGACCATGAGCAGCGACAACGATGGTGTCTTGGCCAGATTCATCCGGAAGAGAAATGGGTTGGAGGCGGCGAGGGCGAGCGTGGAGAACGCCGCTCCAGCTACGCCGAACGAACGAAGTAAGAGCGCCGCTCCGACCATGGCTGATACTCCAAAAACGACGGCGGAGATCCGCATCCCCAAGAGCGGGTCTGGTAATGAAACAAAAGGAATAAGCAGTAAGTGGTAAAGAAAATGGTGATCCACGTAGGAGTCGGTGAAAACGGTCTGGGTCAGCCAGGGAAAATCGCGAATGATACCTTGGTCGCGGATCAGGAGAGCCATCCGGGCGTGATAAAAACTGTCCGGGTCCGGAAAATTTCCGCTCGACTGAAGAAGGGCCGAAGCGAAAAAAGCTAAGAGGCCCGTAAGGATGAAACCAAGCGCCGGATGGCGACGGAAAATCTCGATCATAACGTCTCCACTCTACGGGATGACTCGGTTAAAAACAACCCGCCCCGTACGAACGGAGCGGGCCTCTCACCTCACCAAGCATGGGAGCGAGGTGAGAGAACGGCGGCTAGAACAAGGTCTTCAAATCAGTCGCCGGATCCGCCAGCGCCGCCTCGCTGCCGCGGATGTCCACCTTTCGTTTGATGAGCTCGGCGATCGGGATTCGGTCGGCAATCCGGTTAGAGAGCGTGGCGCCGACCAGCCGTCCGTCGCGAATGAGCAGTCGTCCGTATTGCCGCGCTTGGGCCTCCCCGCGCGCGATGACCGTCGTCTCCAGATCGGCCCGAACGTCCCCAATAAACGATACAACCAGATCGAACACCGTGGCGGCATACTGGGAGACGAGCGAAAACTCCCCGCGCTCCCCGGCCATGTTAGCCGCCGCCACCCGCCCTTGTTCCTGGGCATTCATCCAGTTGCCAAGAAACTGCCGCCTGCCCAAATCCTTGTTCCAGAACTCGGCCACATCTCCGGCCGCGAAGATATCCGGAACGTTCGTCATTAAGTACTCGTCGGTAAGCACCCCCCGCTCGCAGGTAACACCCGCGGAGGCGGCGAATTCCAGATTGGGGATAATCCCCACTCCAAAACCGAGAATCCGCGCGGGGATTTCCCGGCCGGAGCTGGTGCGCACTGCTCGAATTCCAGAGCCTGCCCTGAGCGAAGTCGAAGGGTTATCCCCAACGATCATCTGGCACTCTTCACTGTTGTACAGTTTCACTCCGTTGGCCGTCAATGTGGATTCCAGGATTTCTCCCGAGACATCGTCCCACAGCCAGTTCCAGAAGCGCGGTTCGCGAATGATGAAAGATGTCCGAAAGCCGCGGTCGCGGAAAATCGGCGGAAACTCCAAACCGATCAATCCACCGCCGATGATGGCCGCCTCGCGCTCGTTCTCCGGACGAAGCGAGAGTCCGTCCAACGCTCGAACGATCCGATCAGCGTCATCCAGCGTTCGAAACGGAAGCACGCCGGGGCTATCCGCGCCGGGTACGGGCAGCTTCCTGGGCCTGCCGCCGGCGGCGATAAGCAATTTTTCGTAGGAAATCTCAATTCCGTCGTCGAGCGTCGCCCGATGTCCGCCGACATCGAGCCGCGCGGCGGTTCGACCGCGATAAACATCGATTCCCCGTTCCGCGTACCATTGCCAGTCTTTAAAAAAAACTTTCTCTCGCGGAATTTTACCCCTGACATAATGAGGAAGAAGGACCCGGGAGTAAAGCGGGTAGTTCTCATCGGAGATAATCCCGATCGATGAGTTGGGAAGCAGGCGGCGCAATTCTCCGGCAGCAGTCACCCCGGCGATTCCTCCGCCGATGATTAAAAAATCAAAACGGTTCATCGGATCCTCTTAAGGTATCCGTTGGGATTGAAGGTCAAGTAAAACTTCTCCCGCGCCCGGTCGACAGCGAAATCACGATTCTCGTCCAAAAACTCGCGGAGCGCCTCCATCGGACCAGGGCCATGGGCAGGATCCGCGGGGTGGCCGTTGACATTAGAATCCTCGACGATGAGGTACGAGCCGAGGGAAACCAGGGGGGAGTAAGCCCGCAATTCGGCCAGCACGTGGTCGCGCGAATGATCCGAGTCGAGAATGACCATCACCGTACCGGCACCAGCGATCCTTTCTCTCACTTGGGAGAGAACCTCCGGAGCGGTCGAGGACCCCGTAAGATAAGCGATGCGCGGATGGTCCGGACGTTTTTCTTTGTAATTAATATCGATGGAGATCAACTTGCCCGAACCGACCGCGTCCATCAGATGAGCGAGATACAGCGCGCTCCCGCCGAAAGCCGTGCCGCACTCGACGACAATATCCGGTTTCAATTCGTGGATCAGCTCCTGATAAACCCACATGTCCGTCGGGCACTTCTGGGTCGGAACTCCGAGGTAGGCGACGCGATCCCAGGCGCCGGATTCGTAATAAAATTTATGAAAAGCATTGATGATGTCCGTGTGGCCGGACGGCGAGTAAAGAAACCCGCGATAGACCCACTTCCGCAATTCCCCGAGTTCACGACGCAGTGCGGAGGTTTTCTTTTTCATATGGGATTCGTCGTTAAAAAGTCGCGGAGCGCGATTTTCCAATCACGCAGATGAGGCACTTTAGTCGATCGGAGCAATGTATAAGGTGGGATGACGCGGCGGACCGGATAGGCCGAGCGCGGGACGGGACGGACGACGGTCGCCAGACCGAGACTGGAGACAATTTCCTTGGCGCACTGGTACCAAGTGGCCTGCCCCGAGGAGGTCAGATGGTAGATCCCGTAAGGAGCGCTGTCACGCACCAGGCGGCGAGTGGCCTCGGCCAAATCTTTGACATAGGTAAACGCCCCTGATTCCTCATCCACCGATGATACCTCGCGCTTGAGGCGCGCCAGCTCGGCGATGCGCAGCACGAAACTGATTTTGGCGGCCGGGCTCTCTGGGCGCGGACCGTAAAGACGCGATGTTCTGATCAGATAAAACTCGTCGATCGCTTCCCTGAGCAGTCGCTCGCCCAGCGCTTTCGATCTACCGTAAGCGTTGATCGGATTCGGACTGGCATCTTCGTCGTACCCCTCCCGGTTCGTTCCGTCAAAAACGTAGTCGGTGGAATAGTGGATGATCGTTACACCGAGTTCGCGGGCGATGGCCGCCAGCGACCCGACAGCGGTTCCGTTCAATCGTTCCGCTTGATCTGGATGATCCTCGGCGCCATCGACATCGTTCCAGGCCGCACAATTGATGATGAGCTCCGGACGAAGCTCGGGAATTTTTTTCCGCGCCGAGGTCTCATCGGCAATGTCAAGTTCCGCTCGATCCCAGACTATGACATTATGGCCCAAAAACGCCTTGGCCAGCGCGCCCCCCAGCAATCCTTTACCGCCAAGAATGAGCACTTTCATACGCGTCGGAGCGCTTTCCATCCCATCCCCATGAACATGCATAGCGGATCGAGAATTGAAATCACGACTGATTGAACCAAACCGTGATGTTTCCGGAAATATCGGCGAATACTGTGATTCCAGATCATCTGCCGTTCGAAAAAAGGCATCTTGGAGAGTCCAGCTTGGCTCCGGTGATAGACGGTCACTTCCGGTGTGTAGCGAACCTCGAGGCCGGCGTCACTGACCCGTTTGCAGAAGTCGGTGTCCTCGAACCACAGGAAAAACCCGTCATCCCACAGGCCGGCGCGGAATAAGGCCGCCTGCGTGATGAAAGCCACCGCGCCCTTTATCTGGGGAACGATCGCTTCTCTTGAATAGTCGAACTTCTCCGGCATAGGACGCCGGATCAACCGATAATACCTGGCCGATTTGTGAAGCCCAAGCCGCATCTCGAGCTGACTTCGAAACGTGGGGATGTCCGAGACTGACGCTTGAGGGGAGCCGTCGGGGTTCAAGATCCTGACGCCGAGCACGCCGAGTTTGGGGTATCTCCCGGCCGCGCCGAGCAGTGCGGAAAACGTCCGCGGCCGAATCACGGTGTCAGGATTGAGAAGCAGGACGTTCGGCGCCGACGATTTTCTGATTCCCTGGTTGGCCGCCGTCGAATAACCGAGATCGTCAGGATTCAGGATGATTTCAAACCGCCGGCAGTGGGGATTGGAAACATCGAATGTCCTCAAAAATTCCGAGGTGCCGTCTTCCGAACCGTTGTCGATGACCAAAAGTTCAAAAGGAGCGTCCGCTTCCCGATCGATCGACGATAAACACTCCCGGAGCGCCTCGCGGACGTTCCAGGTGACAACCACGACGGAAATTTCCGGGAAAGATTTATCCATGGGGAGCTTTCCATTGATAGGGAATCTCCGGGGAGAAGGGGTCTATGCGGACAATTTCCGTCGGGTCGTGGGGAATGCTGGCGCAATTGGCCACGATGGCCTCCTCTGTTCCGATCACTCGGAAGCCATTAACCACTCCCGGCGGCACCCGCACCAGCACATAGTTGTGGTCTCCCATGATGATTTCCTGCACCTCGCCGCGAGTGGACGAATCCGGCCGTTGATCATAGAGAACCAGCTGGATCGTCCCTTTGACTACGGCATAGTTAATGGTCATCAAACTGTGCACATGCCAGCCCTTGATAATGCCCGGATAGGCGGTCGAAAAATAAATTTCTCCAAACTTTTCGAAATGCGGGTCCGTGGATTTCATCATGTGCATGACCCGGCCGCGGGCGTCTACGATCTTTCGGAGCGGTTGAACGAGAACGTCGTGGATCATACAAGTTGAGCTGGCCCCGAGTGGCCGGCAAGAATCGAGTTTAAAATAACAGACGGAATTAGCTCTTCCTTCTTTGATGACCGGGCGAGGTACTTCTGATACCAATCATAGCTTCGTCGAAGCCCTTCTTCGAGCGGGATTCTCGGACTCCACCCAAGCGTGTTCCGCGCGCGTTCGCTTGAGAGATACTGGGCATTAATTTCATTGGGAGCGTCGCCGAGAATGATCGGCTCGAGATCGGCCCTGCCTGTGACACGCAGCATCGTTGCCACCAGATCGCGCACCGAGACCGGCGACTCCGTGCCAAAATTGAAGGCCCTTCCGCGCACATCCGCGCGATCGGCGGCCTGGCCTAGAGACAAATAGGCCTCGACCACGTCTTCAATGTAGAAATAATCGCGGAGGAGCGTGCCATCGCTCCTGATCATCGGCCGCTCTCCGCGGATGATGGAACGGAACGTTCCGGGGACAATCCGCGACCAATTGGTGTCCCCGCCGCCGTAGAAGTTCCCGCAGCGAGAAACGGTAACGGGCATTCCATAGCTTGCGGCGTAAGTCTGGGCCAAGAGGTCCGTACAGCTTTTGGAAACATCGTAAGGATGGTTGCTCGCCAGGGGAAGTTCCTCGCGGTACGGAAGAAGCGCGCTCTCTCCATAGGCCTTGTCTGAAGAAGCGGCCACTATCCGAGCCGCTTTCCCATAATGACGCGCGGCCTCGAGCAGATTCCAGGTACCCCGAATATTGGATTCAAAAGTCGACATTGGCAGCCGATTGGCCACGGTCACGATCGGTTGGGCCGCCAGGTGAAAACAGGTGTCAATTTCGTATTCGTTGAGTATCCGTTCAAGCAAAAAAAAGTCGGCAAGATCTCCATGGACAATCGTCGCGCGGCCCCCGATGCCGACTTCCGCAAATCGTGAATTCGGAAGGTCATCGCGAACTAGTCCAACAACCTCCGCGTCACGGCGGATGAGCTCATCGGCCAGCCAGCTCCCGAGAAATCCGGCAATGCCAGTGACTAAGACGCGCTTTCCTGCCCAGAAATCATTCATAATCAATTTTTCCAAATTCTCCATCGCGGCTCGTTTGCCCACATCCGGTTCAGATCTTCGAAATCCTTATGGGTGTCCATGGAGTGCCAAAAACCATTGTGCTGGTAGAGCGAAAGCTCCCGGTCGCGGATGAGATCGGCCAGCGCCTCCTCGATCATCTGATTTGGTTTGAGATATTGAAAGATCCTCCGCGTGAACACCATAAACCCGCCGTTTACAAAGTCGGAGAGTACCGGCTTCTGTTCGAATGAAGTAACCCGGCTTCTCTCATCAACGCCGACCAGGCCGTACTTGGAAGTTGGATGCACGCCGGCGATCGTGCCCACGGTTCCCTGTCTCTCATGGAAAGCCACGAGATCATCGACATTGATGTCGGCCACCCCGTCGCCGTAGGTAACCATAAACCGTTCGCCAAGGATGTAACGCTCCACCATCTTGAGACGCTCGCCGGTTTTCGTCTCCTCGCCGGTGTCGGCGAAGGTGACGTGAAAGTCATCCTGACTGCCGTTCTCATGGGTAGCGGTCACCTCGCCGCTCTTTATTCCCATGGTGAAATCCGAAGTCAGCCACTTGCGCAGAAGAAAATGCTCTTTGACCATCTCGCCCTTGTAGCCCAGCGCCAGAACGAAACGGTCGTATCCGAAATGGGCGTAAATTTTCATGATGTGCCAGAGAATCGGGCGATCTCCGATGTACACCATCGGCTTGGGGCGGTATTCGGTTTCCTCTTTCAACCTGGTCCCCTTGCCGCCGCAGAGAATCACCACTGGCACGTTCGATTTGTCGGTCATAAGATGACGCGCGGTTCGGGAAGAAGCATGGCGAATTTTCCTCCCCGCTGCCGATACTCGGACTGCTGAAAAATGATTTCGTCGGCGAAATTCCAGGCGAAGATGACCAGGATATCCGGCATGCGGCGAAGAA
Organism: Candidatus Uhrbacteria bacterium RIFCSPHIGHO2_02_FULL_57_19; assembly: GCA_001791115.1. Taxonomy (GTDB): domain Bacteria; phylum Patescibacteriota; class Patescibacteriia; order 2-12-FULL-57-11; family 2-12-FULL-57-11; genus 2-12-FULL-57-11. Next base: position 18,778 of record MGDZ01000053.1, on the reverse strand, counting down.
TCTCCTCCGGCGCGACTACCGGAATGTGATTCCTTGGAGTGAAACGGCCTTGCTTGTGAGGACTGCGATCGGCAATAAACTCTATAAGATCAGGTCCGACCTGGCAATAGTTGAGAAAGACATTGCCTTTGGCCGCGGCCCCGTAGCCGGCGATGTGCTTCCCGGCGTCGTGAAGACCACGGAGGAACTCCAAGGTCCGTTCGCGGACGGCGGCAACCCGCAGGGCAAAGGCCTGGTAGGGCGCGATGGTTCCCAGATCGCGCTCGCGCTCAAAGGCGATAAGTTCCCCGACGCGCGCGGTGCGCTCATGCGGGCCGTTGGGATGACCGATGAATACTTTGAGCGACCCTCCATGGAGCGGGATGCGTTCGGCGTCGAAAAGAAGAAGTCCTTCGCTCTGAAACAAGCGGTCGAGCACTTCCACTCGGAAATAAGACAGGTGTTCGTGGTAGATCGTGTCGAACTCGAGTCCGTCGATAAGATTCACAAGGTAAGGAACTTCGATCACCGCCGCGCCGTCGTCGGCCAGAAAAGACCTAATGCCGCGGACAAAGTCGCGAAGGTCAAGGACATGAGCCAGCACATTGGTGCCCAGGATGATCCGTGCCGGGCCGTACTCCTCTCTCAACCGTTTACCCAGTTCCTCAGTGAAGAACTCCACGACGGTCGGGAAGCCGCGCTCCCGTGCGACCGTGGCGATGTTTCTCGCCGGTTCGATGCCCAGGATTCTTGTCGGCAGCGATTTGAACGACTGCAGGAGCGCGCCGTCGTTACTGGCGATCTCGGCGACCAGGTCTTTTTCTGATAGTTTCATCTTTTCTTTGAGTTCCATTGCCAACTCTCGTCCGTGAGCCACAAAAGTATCCGACATCGAACTGAAGTAGACGTAGTCGGAGAACACCGCCTTGGGGTCCAACGCCTCGGTGAGTTGAGCGTGCGAACAGTCCTCGCAGAAAGCCACGGTGAGATCAAAAAACTTTTCCGCGACGAAATCATCTTCGCCGGCCGGAAAAGAATTGATCGGCGGCATTTTTCCCAACGAAAGAAACGGCGTGAGCCGTTCCCCCAAACAAACGCGGCAATGACGGAGAGGGATATTCATGATTTCTTTTCACTCCCTGACGCCGAAAATAAGACCGATCTCCTTCCGTTCGTATTTCCGGGGGATGATTGCCCGGAACCCTCGCGAACGCAGAAGATCCAGTAGGTCGAACTGATTCTTGCCCGGTTCGAAGTTGTGAAACTCGAGGGCTATTTTTCTGATCTTCAACCAAACGGAGTCCGGACAACCAAGTAGAATTTTGTACTCGGCGCCTTCGCAGTCCATTTTCAGGAAATCGCAGCGTTCGATGCCGTATTCGGCGAACAGATCTGCCAAGGTGCGGCCGGGCGCCTCCTCCTTGGAATCGCTGGTCGCCTCAATCCGATAAAGCGATCCCGAAGCGAACCAAGCCCCCTTCCCATGATGAAAAATCAGGGGCCCACTGACATCCGAGATTCCCCCGCGAACGGCGACAATATTGGCTAAACGATTACAATCAATGTTCTTCCGCAGTATGTCGAAATTTTTTTGCACCGGTTCAACGGCGATGACCCGGGAGGTCGGTTCGTTATAGGCGGCGAAAACCGCGAAAGAGCCGATGTTGGCTCCGATATCCACTACCGTGTCCCCGGGCATAACGTTGAAATATCGAAAATACTCTCCGTCACGCGTGATGCTCTGCAGACAGGAGACATCCGACGAATACGGGCGCACGAAAAAAGACGGCCCGTTCCTCAACTGCAGCGTGACCAGGCGGCGCGGCGCCAAATGGGCCAACTCCAGAAAACGGACCGGCCAGTTTTGAAAATGAATGATAATTTTTAGCAGCTTCTGAACCGTCTTACCCATAGACAGTCAAGGCAATAAAAAAAGCGAGCGTTGTTGCCGTCGCCAGAAGAAGGAGAACTCCCTCCGCGACTTTTCGTCCGCTCACTTTCATTCTTCGAAGTTCCGTCTTGATTACCAAAGGGAGCATAAACCGGCTTCTAGACGGAAGGAAAGATCTGCTCCCCGGTTTCCTCATCATGAATAAAAATCGCCAGGGTTGGGCAGGACTGGGCGGCCAGAAGTATCGCCTCCTTTTCCGAATCGGAAACTTCGATCACCCGCTCGTGGACGGTCGGCTCATCGGGAAGCCCCGGCTCCTTGGGGTAGGCCTTGTTGTCCGAGTTGAGCGCGAAATAAATCGGCGCCACGGTCACGCAAGAGGCCGCGCCGATGCACAGATCACGATCAACTTTGATTCGGAGTTTAGGCATAGTAATGCGACTAATAGATTATCCGTAATACTTCTCTTTGTAAAACCGAATCAACTGCTCGATCTCCGGCAGTGCATCCGGATCACCCACACCCACCTTCAGCTTCTGTTGTACTTCCTCGATAGTCTGCGCGCCTTCGAGTACCGCCTCCTCGATGTCTTTGTCAGTAATGTTGAGCCGCTGGTCGATGATCTTCGCCCCTTCGATGATGACGCGCTCATATTGCGCCGTGGCACGGAAGTACTCGTTGACCGCTTTTCGAAAAGCCTTATCTGCCAGCACCGAACAGTGAATCTTGCGGTTGGGAAGTCCGCCCAACCGCACCATCACATCCTGCGGCCGGATCTTGAGCGCGTCATCAATCTTCATCCCCCCATTCTCGGTGACCATCATTGAAAACATGGAGGTCGAAGCAATCGCGCTACCGCAGCCAAATGTCTTCCATTTCAAATCCGTAATGCGGTCGCTCTCTCTATTCACTTTGATCCACATGTACATCACGTCTCCGCAGGCCGGGCTTCCGACCATTCCCTCGGCGTCGAACTCACCCTCCTTCGCTCCTTCAAGCAACAGATTCCGCGGATGAAAAAAATGATCCTTAACGATATCAGAATATACCCAGCGCTCGCCGGTATGCTGATTGATCACTTCGGCTTGTCCGTCTGTCTTTGTGTGTGCTTCCATAGGTTCTCTTGCTCATTTTCAGCTGAATCCCTTGGGCTTCGCTGTGCCTACGGCACAGCGCTCAGCCCGTCTCACGGGATTCGTCCCGAAGCAGTTCGGGACTCACTCCTGTTCGACTCCCAGTGTGGACGGCCGAGATCGACAAACGCTTTACGGATGGTCTGATCACCCCGACCATCAAACTGAAGATTCACCGGCGAGATAGACCGGAGCTTTGCGACTATTTCAGGCAAGACATCCAGAACATAATCAATATCTTCCTCTGTCGTGGATCGTCCGAGCGTGAAGCGTACCGAAGCATGGGCATACTCGTAGGGCCGTCCCAAAGCCAGGATGACATGTGATGGATCAAGGGAGGCCGAGTCGCAAGCCGAGCCGGTAGCCGCCGAGATTCCCCTGGCGTCTAGATAGAGAAGCGCCGCCTCGCCTTCGATATCCAGAATGGAAACATTGACGTTGTTTGGGAGTCGCTTCACCAAATGGCCGTTTATCACTACCTTGGGAATCCTTCCCATGATGCCGGCAGTGAGCTTGTCGCGGAGCGGGGTAAGCCGGGAACTCTCCGCCTCGCGTTCCGCGGCGGCAATCTCCAGGGCCTTGGCCAGGCCAACGATGGCAGCCGTGTTTTCAGTCCCGGATCGAAGCCGCGACTCTTGCCCGCCGCCAAAAATGACGGGTTCGATGCGGATCCCGCGGCGGTGGTAAAGAATGCCGACGCCTTTCGGCCCGTAGATTTTCGACCCGTTGGCCGTAAGCAGGTCCACGCCCAGTTTGCGGACGTCAACTTCGCAATAGCCGACTGCCTGGCAGGCGTCGGTATGAAGAAACGGCGGATCTAGCAGGCCGCGATTCTTCTCTTTCTTCCAGTCGCGGACGGCCTTGGCGATTTCCCTGGTCGGCAGAACGGTCCCGATCTCATTGTTGGCGTACATTACCGAAACCAGCGTCGTTTCCGGAGTGAGCGCGGCGGCGATATCTCGGGGATCAATCAGACCGTCGCCGTCCGCTCGAACATAGGTCGCCGACCAGCCCTGTTTCTCCAGCGCTTTTACCGTATTTTGCACCGCGTGGTGCTCAATATTCGTCGTCACCAGATGCTTACCTTTTGACTCATAGGCGCGGGCAACGCCTTGAATCGCCAGATTGTCGGACTCGGTGCCGCCGGAAGTAAAGGTGATCTCATCGCTGCCACAGCCCAATACCGCGGCCACACCGCCGCGCGCCAGATCAATCGCGTCTTTGGATCTACGCCCCAGCGCGTAAAGCGCCGAAGGATTGCCGAACTCCTCACCGAAGTACGGCTGCATCGCCGCGACGACTCGCGGATCCGTCGGGGTTGTTGCCGCGTGATCGAGGTAGACCGTTCTCATAGTTCAGGCGATTTCCGCAAGCGTCATCGTCCCGAGCGTCTCGTTGATTCTGCCCTGAAGCGTGTTCCACATCTTCCGCGATCCGCAACCGCGCTTCTGCGGGCACCCCTCGCGCGCCTGGCACTCCACGAGCGCGGTCGGCCCCTCGAGGAGGCGGACGATCTCGCCGATGGTGATGGTGCGAGGGTCGCGCGTGAGCCGGTATCCGCCGCCCGGACCGCGGCGCGCTTCCACCATCCCCGCTTCCCTGAGCGGCCCTACGATCTGCTCAAGGTACCCGGCGCCGGAAAGCGAGGAGGATGCGGCTTGCGGCACCGTTAAAAAAGCGCCGGAACCATACCGTTCGGCAAGGAGACCGAGAAACACCAGGCCGTCGTGACAGCGCCTCGAGACGCGAAACAATGAAGACATGGAGGGCAATCCCTAGTTTGAAACTCGGGTTTACACTATCGTTCACGCGTGGGTCAGTCAAGCACATGTGACGATTCCGAACCTACTGGTGTTATAGTACATGGAGAGGCCCTCCAGGTTCGCCGGCTCCCAGCACTGCTTCCTGGGAAATCCGGCGACGAAGCAGATCTATGGCAGAACTCACGCGTGAAGACGAAGCGCGCGCCATCGCGGCGGCCAAAGCCGACCCGCGGGAGTTCGGCGCGCTCTATGAAGCGCACTTCACCCGCATCTTCCGCTATCTCCTCGCTCGGCTCCGCGATGCCGACCGAGCCGAAGATCTAACCCAGCAAACCTTCCTGCGAGCGCTCCGGGGAATCGGACGATACCGCGATCGCGGCGCGCCCTACGCCGCCTACCTTTACCGGATCGCCCATAATCTTTTGATCAATTCCTATCGCCGGCCGCCGGCGACGCAACTTGACCATGCCCCCGATCTGACCGCGAGGGAAGCCAACGACCCGGACGCGGCCATTATCTGGCGCGAGGTCGCGCAACTTCCTTCCGACGCGCAAAACACCATCTCCCTTCGCTTTCGGGAGGGATATTCAATCCCAATGATCGCGCGCGCCATCGGAAAATCGGAATCAGCCGCCAAGATGATAATATCCCGCGCGCTCGCTGCGATTCGCGCCAAACTCGTATGACCGACTGCCAAAACCGCTTTGAGGATCTCGACCTAGATGCCTCCGACCCTGCGCTCGGCCGCATTGCCCGCGTACTCCGAAGCTCGCCTGAGATCCCCGACGAAGACATTCGCAAATCCCGCATTGCCGCAGCGCTCGCCGCGGCATCCGCGCTTAACCAAAATACGTCTATGAAACTTCCATTTCTCAAATACGTCTTCACCGCCGGAGGAGTCGCGGTGGTCATTCTGGCGATTATCGTCTCCAGTCGAACGCCCGGCGCGCCGATCCTCGGAACCGGCTCTCCGACCGTCGCAACCAAACTTGGATTCGGAAAACTTCCAGGATTGTCTGCCGCTGAAGTTGCCCCGGAGGCCGCAGCGCTTGGCGGCACTCTGTCCAAATCGCTGGCCGCCGGCGACGCGGCTGTTTCCGCGCCGGGATCTGCCGGCAGCGGAGTCGCCTCCATGATCGCGCCATCTCTCCCAAGTCCCGAATCCCCAGTCCCAAGTCCCGACGAAATGCGCTGCCTCCTCCCCGAGGGCTGTCCGGAAAAACCGATCCCGCCTGAGTACCTCCCACCAAGAGTCATCTATGAATGGAAGGGTTCATCGCTTCCGGAGATCCCCGCCGAGCTGGCCGTGTTCCGCGCGCTCCCTTTCGCCTTCGCCAGCGAAATCTCTCGCACTGTCCTTGACCGCATCAGCGGCGGCAATCTGTTCCAGGGGGATCTCTCCATCCTGAACTTTACCCTTAGGGACGCGGAATACACCTGGTCATTTGACGCTGGAAGCGGTTCGGTTTCCTTCTGGCCGAACGATTCCGGCCCGGTCTATGCGCTCAAAGGCCAAACCGAGCCGGCCGCGGGAGTCGAGACCACGAGCGTCGCGCCTGATCGTGCGATGATCTTCCCGCCTCCGTCACCGTCACCCTCCGCGCCCTCCATTCCTGACGATGAAGCAATCCGCATCGCCAACGATTTCCTCTCCTCGCGAGGAATTGATCTCGGAAAATACGGCGCGCCCCAGGTTCAGAAATATCCCTACTGGGATTGCCGATCCGGGCCCTGCCCGCTTGCCGCGGAGATCGGCGGCGTCACCGCGGATGAATCCGCCTACCCGATCTGGTACCAGCCCGAGACCACAGTCTGGTATCCGGGGAAAATCGACGGATGGGAACTCGCCGACTGGCAGGGACAGCCCCAACAGGCGACCACGATCGCGATTGACGGTGCAACCAAAAAGGTCCGCAACGGTTCCATTCTCATCCTCCCGGCGTTCGAGTCCTCGCTCTACTCGACGATCTCGGCACAGGACGCCCTCGAGCGCGCGCTTCGCGGAGGACTAAACGCCTACGGAGAGACGCCTGACATCTACCCGCCGGAGGTCGAGACAAAACGGCCGGTGGTCCGAATCACACTTACCGAGGCGAAGCTCGCCTACTTCCAGAAAATTTCCTATGACGCCGGCGGCTCCGCCACCTTCTACCTGCCGGTGGTCGCCTTCACCGGAACCATCACCGACCAATATGGAAACGCCTCGCCCTGGGGCACGCTCGTCCCGGCCCTGGCTTCCGACAGTTTCCGGGAATAGACTTGTCCCCTAATAATTCCGCCGTCCTGATGGCGGGCACCATAAAACAGACCCCGGCATTCGGGGTCTTCTTATGATATAATAAAATCATGCCCCTCAAGGAGGAACCGCGCGAAAAAGAAAAATTGGATATCCCCCGCCTGCGCATGACGCTGGAGGGAAAATTCCTGATCGCCACGCTCTTTATTATTTTAAGTTCGCTCACCCCGCTCATCGTCGCCTTTTTCCTGACCGTTGACATCATCAAGCGGGAAAGCATTGATCTCTTTCACCGCGAAGTGGGGGCCACGGTGGTAATTGAAAAAGCCGTGGCTGCCGGCAGAAGCTTAGTCTCGAGCTACAGACTCCTGGAACATGAGCTGGAGCAGAAGAACGAAGGAATTGCCGACCTTTTCCAGCGAACCGAAACCTTGGAGGATGAACTCCATTCGGCCCTCGACGAATACGCCGACTCGTATACCGCGGAAGGCAGTTCCTCGGTTAGAGACATCCTGATTAGAAAAGGACGAACAGAGCTTCTCAACGACGAGACAGCCGCTCTCTCCTCGATCAAAAAAATAACCAAACTGCACGAACCGGAAAACGCAACCTTGGAGACCCTGATCGAGGCGGGCAAATTTCGGGAAGCCTCTGAACTCTTAAAGAATCCCATCTTGCCCTCGCACGAGACCCTGCTGGCCGACACGGAAACTCTTTCACGGATAACAGCCACAGTCGTCGCCAGTCTGGGCGAGACGTCTGACCAAATGATAGTCCAGCTCGTCTCCTCGACCCTGATCATCGTCATCATCTCCATACTGCTGGCCGTCGGGGTTTCCACCCTTTTTGTCCGTCATCTGACTCGGCCGCTCCGGAATCTCGGGCAGTTCACCGAGGAAATCGGCCACGGCAACTACGCGGCCAAGATGCCCGTGCTGACCCATGACGAGATCGGCACATTGGGCGCGACGGTTGATCACATGCGCAAAAAAATCCAGCGATTCATCACCCAGCTGCAATCTACCTACGAACACGAAGTAGACCACCTCAAGGAAATCTCCGCTCTCAAGGATCAGTTTACTTTCATCGCCACTCACGAACTCAAAGCGCCGGTCGCGGCCATCCGCTGGAATCTGGATCTGATCAAAGAATCAACGGCCTTTAAAAAATTCCCCGCTGACCTCAAACAGTCCTTGACTGATACTGAAGTCTCAATTCTCCGTCTTAACACCCTGGTCAACGACCTTCTCCACGTCGCCCGCCTGGAAAAAGGCACCATTAAACCGGATTTTCAGACCGTCGACCCCAAAACCATTGTCGAAGAGGTAATTAAAGAACTTGGTTTTATGTCGCGCGACCGGGGAATACGGGTGGTCTACCAACCGGCCAAAAAAATCGTCAAACTCAAAGCCGATCCAAAACTGCTAAGAGAGATATTGCAGAACCTTGTCTCCAATGCCATCAAATACAACCGAGTCAAAGGCGAAGTTGCCGTGCGCACCGGTGAGGACGACTCGCGGGCCTGGATCGAGGTGGAAGACCAAGGGATTGGTTTTACGCCGGAGGAAAAGAAAAATATCTACAAACGCTTCTGGCGCAGCGAGCGCGTCGGAGATATCGAGGGTACCGGCCTGGGACTTTACATCGTCAAACAACTCACCGAAATGATGAAGGGAGAGATAGATCTTCAAACAAAACCCGGCGCCGGCTCAACTTTCCGGGTGACGTTGCCGCTGGCGAAAAAATAAGTCCGCTGATTTCCAACGCTGACCTGCCTGCCGGCACCTGTCTACCGACAGGTAGAGGCAGGTGAACGCTGATCGAATCAGCGATTATCTGCGGCAATAATCAGCGGGCTTTTTTAATTGTCGCCAGAGTGACAATGAGATTACCGCCGAGCATGGCGGCGATGAGAGCATCGGGAATGGGAACGAAACGAGAGGCGAGGGAAACGGCAATGGCCAGCGCGCCGACGATCGCGCCATAGATCATCCGAATTTTTCGAGTGGCGAAAGATGTGGTGATCGGTTCGATGAGCATGATGGTCGTGAAAAAAAAGAGCGTTCCGTCAATGAGCTCTCTGCGCAGGATGGCCGACAGATCAGAGACGGAAACCCCGGCCCGGAGAAGCAGACCGGCCAGTCCGAGAGCGTAGATCGCCAAAAAAGGAAGAACGATGTGGAACCTTTGTTGTCGCCAGAGGATGAAAATTCCGATAATCCCGACGACAGCAAGGGCGGTCGGACCCCAGGCCGCGCCCCACCACGATATCGCGCCGGGAAAAAAGATACCGACAACAATAAGCGCCAAACCCGCGGGATTAAAGATGTGCCGCGGCCCCCAGTGAATGAGTTGTTTGAACGCCGCCGCGGCAACAGGCGCGAAGATTAACCATCCCCAGGGCGCTTGAGGTGAGAGAAGATTGGCAATAATCAATCCCGAGATGAATGAAGACAACGGCAAGTACCATTTCTTGTCTCGAATCTTGGTCCAGAAAAGATCAACCGCCGCGCAGAGGGTAACAATCACCGCGCCACGCAGGATCCGATTCAGATCATTCGTTCCAAAAGCGCCAAAAATAAGGAGCGCGGCCAAGTATCCGACCATGAACTTCTTGATGGGGATGCGCGACCGAAAACCGGAGAGTCTCATCTAGAAAATCCCTAACAAAGAATTGAGCTTCGATTTATCGAAGCCGACGACAATTTCTTCTTTGCCGTCCTTCTCGATGATGGTCACTGGCACGCCCATCTGCCCGGATTTCTTAATCATCTCGTCGGCTTTGGCGGAATCCTGATCCACGAAATAGTTGGTGTATTGAATTTTCTTCTCGTCCAGATATTCCTTCTCCATCTTGCAGAAAGGGCAGGTTTGCGTCGAATAGACGGTGACTTGTGGTTGGGCCATAGAGATAGGTTATAGGTTATAGGTTGTGGGTTGTAGATTTGATGGCCTAGCGGTCGTCGCCGTCTCCGTGGAGGGTTCCGCGATCCTTGCGTGATTTCAATTTTTCGATGTTCCCCGCAGCGACATCATCAAGGGAGAGCCCGAGCTCTGTGGAGAGTTGAGCAACGTACCAAAGCACGTCCCCCAGTTCCTTCTTTAAAGTCGTCCGCGTTTCCTCATCAAGAAGGCCGCCCTTATCTCGAAAGATTTTTTTTATTTTATCTGCCACTTCTCCGGCCTCGCCGGCTAGGCCGAGCGTAGGGTAGACGAAATTCCTCCCCGCGTCCGGGTAGCGCGCCGTGGTCTGCGCCAGTTTTTGATACTCGTCGAAGGTCATACTACGGGATGTCGCCGCAGGAGACATAGACGCCGGCCTCGCTGCCCGATTTGTGGACATTGATCGCCAAGGGAAGCGCGGAGAGAAGTTGTGAGAGGGAGACCTCAAGCGTGGTGGTCGAGGCGCCGTCAACTGAGAAAACCAGCGGATACTTAACCGCTCCCAGATCAGCACAGGATCCGAGATGGATATGCGCCGGCTGAGTGACGTCGGCCGGGGCGCCGGAGAGATCGACTCTGATCGTTATCTTGCCGTCGGCCTCCGAGATTGTCGAGGTTCCCGATTCGCCGGAATCGTTCTGCTCAGACAGAACGATGGTTATCGGAGAAGGCGCGGTTATATTAACCGCCGCCGGTGTCGACCTTTTCAGAGCCGGCCCGGAGGGAATGACTGTCGGATATGACCTGTAAACCAGGGCAAAGCCGAGAACGGTCAGAATAAGCAGACCGAAAATCAAAGCAAGTTTCTTGGCCATAGAAAAATGATTAGGGATTATCCTATTTAAAGTATATCTCACTTTGGCCATATAAAAAACCGACCCGCTTAGCGGGACGGTTTTTCCGATACAGACTTTCTTTACAAGGCGAATCCGACGGGCCGGATGTTGTCTCCCACGGACACGGTCGTTCCCTCTGCCTCAACGCTGAACTCCGCGGCGGAGGCGATCGGCGAGCCCATGAGATAGTTCACGAAGAATGCGTCCGGAATGTCGTGAACCTTGGTGTTCCAGTCGCTCCCGTAGAGCGACGCGGCCGCGGATTCGCTCGTAATCCAGCGGAGCACGCCGTAGCGAGAGACTGCGTACACCCGCGGGTCGGTGGTGATTTTGACCAGCCGGATACCGGGCCGGTAGGTGACGAGTCCTGCGAGCGGATGCCGCGCCACTTCCGCCTCGGTGACAACGACCACAGCGGAGAAATTCGCGTACCAGGTGGAGAAGACCCTGTCGTTCGGGAACGCGTACCGCTTGCCGTCGACGACGTAATAGACGGCGGCGTCGGAGAGTCTCTTAATCAGGCCGACCGTTGGCGCGGTTTCGTAGACGACTGGAGAGGACGCGGGTGAGATGACCGGATCCCCGCCCGGCGAGATCAGCCAGTCCCCGACCCATCCGACGACTCCGCTTGCGGTGCGCACCTTCCACCACCCGTCGGTCTCGCCGATGATGGTCACCCGCTCGCCGACGGGAATCGTGGTAAGAACCACCGACCCTTCCATGCAGGCGATGTCCCGCACCCGCGCCCCGGTGGTCACGGTTCCGCCCGTGTTGCGATCGTAAACCGGATCAACTCCGCACTCTGAACTTGCGAACACCGGAACTGCCGAAGCCAGAAGGGCGGCCGTCACCGCAATTGCTGCTGCTTTTCTCATATGAAGACGAGGTTATGATTCAACGCCTGATAATCAAACTATACCGAGTCGTCATCCATTACACCACTCAACCGCATTTGCGAAGACGGAGAGGCACTGGTATGTATAAGGTATGACCATCTCAAAAACGCTGACCACAGCGCTTATCCTCACGGCCCTCATGGGCATCGGTTGCGTCGGGCGAAACCCCGCGCCGATCCCTATTGTTCCTGCTCCTGCGCCGGCGCAAAAAACCCAGCCCACTCCGGCTCCCGCCGCTTCCACCTCGACCGCGTCCGAGGCACCACCGCCCTCCCCGACTTCGACCCCCGCAGAGACCCCGGGCGCTGCCGCTCCCTCCGCAACCGTGCTCACGACTACCATCACCATCGACGAAACCTGGCAAACCTACTCGAACGCCGCGCTGAACTTCGAATTCAAGTGGCCCACGCGAGGACGATACGCGCCGAACTGGGAGGTCCGGATCATTTCGGAGGGCGATTCCCGGATGAAGGACGGCTGTCTCGCCGAGGGCGCGGCCGAGTCACGACCACCTGTCCGCGTCGGCGTTGGCGGCGTTGAATTCTGCCACTCCTCGTACAGCGAGGGTGCGGCAGGCACGCGCGTCTTCACGGATCACTACGCAACAAAAAACGGGAGCCGGTACGTCGCGATCTCCTTCACTAAAGAAGGGTATTCCGGAAGCGCCCTGGGCTGCTCGTTCGATCTTTCCGTAAACGCCACCACCTGCATCCAGTTCGACGAGCCGGCCTACCTCGCTCTCCTCGACCAGATCGTCTCGACCTTCCGGTACAAGGAGTAGCCGAAAAGATCATACGCAGACAAAGAAAAACACCTCCATTTCGGAGGTGCTTTTCTCTGGGGTGGCCAACGGGTGCTGCCCCCGTGTCACTAGCGCCACAGGCTAGTGCTCTACTGTTGAGCTATGGCCACCGTAAACCTTCTTTGTTCCTTCGTATCGTGATGCACAAGAAAATGACAGTTGTGGCAAAGCCACGCAAGATTACTCAGCTTATTATTCTTCCGATTTCTGTCAATGTGATGAACGGCGAGCACCCGTACATCTTTCGTCCGGCAAAGTTTGCACAATCGGGGAACACTGGCTCGGATCAAGGTTTCTCTATAAATGTACTGTCCACCTTTCCAATTCGGATGCGCCTGACCAACATAAACCATCGAATTTCTCCAGAGCGTTTGACAGGACTTATTACAGAAAAACTTCTTCGATTTCGATTTTCTCAATGCTTTTGGGGTTCTATAGACCTCGCTTCCACACATGAAGCACTTCTTGAATACTCCATTCTTCTGACCCTCTCGCTTGCAAGCAATCGAACAGTATTTTCCCCACCCCTTCCGTATCCAATTCGGCTTCGAATAGAAACGTTCTCTACATAAGATGCATGACACAATAGGCATACATTATTCATGTATGCCACGAATCGAACCGAATGGAAACACGATGGACTGTGGATGAATTCCACAAAACCTCATGCTTCCGTTCGTATGTCAAGGAGGAAGTGCTCTTCTCTGGGGAGAACTATTTCTGTTCCCGGTTCCAGCGCTCGAACGCGCGGAGCACCTCAAGCGGAACCGCGAAGACGATCGTATTCGATTCGTCGGACGAGACGTCGTTGATGGTCGTGAGGGTACGGAGATGGAGCGCGCCGGGGGATGAGGCGAGTATCTCGGCCGCCTTCCTGAGGTTCTCGGCCGCCCCGAGTTCGCCCTCGGAATTGATGATGACCGCCCGCTTTTCGCGTTCGGCCTCGGCCTGCTTCGCGATCGTCCGCTTCATGTCCTCGGGAAGCACGATGTCCTTGAGCTCCACGTTGTCGACTTTGACCCCCCACGGATCCGTGAGTTCGTCCACGATCTGCCGGATGCGCTGAGAGGCGTTCTCCCTGTGCGAGAGCAGTTCGTCGAGCGAAAGTTCGCCGACCACGTTGCGCATGGTGGTCTGGGCGAGCTGCGAGACCGCGAATTCCACGTTCTGCACCTCGTTCACCGCCTTGTTCGGATCCACGATCTTATAGTAGATCACCGCGTTGATGTGCGCCGAGACGTTATCTTTCGTGATCGCTTCCTGCGACGGCACATCCACCGCGCGCACGCGCACGTCCACCCGCTTCATGTGCTCGATGACGGGCACAACCAGCCGCCAGCCGGGCCCGAGAATGGAGACGAATTTTCCGAACCGATACTTCACTCCCCGCTGGTACTGGTTGATCTGCCGGATCGAGATGAGAATGACAAAAGCGATAAATCCCGCGAGATACCACATAGAGATCAAGATTAGAATTGAGTAAATTGATATCGATGATCCCTCTTTGCCCCCGGAGAGAATCTCCGCCCAAGGCGTGCTCCCTAGGCGCATCCGCCTTGGGCGGAGATGCGCCTCTGGCGCAGAACCTACTGCGTCACCCGGCCAGTGCCCCCGGTAGGAATCGAACCTACATCTCAGGGCTTAGAACGCCCGCACTCTATCCGTTGAGCTACAGGGGCAAGGACACTGGTCGGGAGACGTAAATCCTTAGAAGCCCGCTTAATATAGATTAAAAAAACGCGTTTGTCAATCAGCGCGGATAATATGTCAGCGCGGATAATAGCGGATGGCTGCGCAAAGTCACGCGGAACGATCCGCGTTTATCTGCGTTGTCTTCTGCGTTTTATCAGCGTCTATGGGGCGTATTCGTAAGCTCCGATATCCGGGGAAGACCTCGTCGTCCCCGCGTAATCAGTCGAGACCGCGGAAATCCCCGCATTAATGGCCGGACTGCCGGAACTCAAACGGAAATCGCCGCCGCCCGGATTTACCATCATCGGGTTGCTGTTTAGGCAACTGGCATCCCAGGCGGTACAAGATCCGTCGCCGAATACCAGGTTGTGGCTGGCATTAAGTACCGACGAACTTACTCCCGGCTCGAACTGGTAGTAAGTCTCCCCGGAGAGCGCGTAGATGATGTTGTTCTGAACGGTCACGCGGCCGGTTCCGGCCTGCTCGATGTAGATCTGGGCGTTGCCGCCATATCCGGAAGCACCGTTGTTATAAAAGGTATTGTTCTGGATGTAGACTCTGCCTCCGGCCGAGTTAACGCGCAGCCCCTGGTCATCGCCGTTGGCGATGATGTTGTTTTGGACATAAACCGTTCCCAACACATCGGTGCCGCCGTCGCTCCCCCCCAGAAGGATGTTGTTGCGCACGGAGCCGGTGATCAGATTATCATGGATGCGGATATTATCCATGCGATCGCCGGATTCGTGCCCGTACAACTGGATAGCGCGCCGGCCGCGCTGGTTTTTAATCTGGTTCCAGCCGAAATCAATGTCCTGGTTGGTGCCAAAACCTTGGAGGTAAAAACCATGGCCTGCGTCGTTTCCGCCGTTATCCATCAGATAATTGCCGAGGATTTTCAGACCCGAGCTGGTTCCGGTGATGCCGATAACCGCGTCTTCGGAAGCGATCCCGTCGTGTGAATAGTTGCCAACCAGACGATGCCCGTTTCCCCTGACCTCCAGTGGCGCGCCGTATCCGCTGAATTCGATATTCGCAATCACGTAGTAATTGACGCCGTTGTCAAAATAGACGCCGCGGCGCATTCCGCCCGGACCCTCAATGATCGGACGATCTCCAGGATAACCGAGGTAAGCAACCGGCGCGGACGCTGTCCCATTAGGATCTCCTTCCGGTTCAAGCAGCAAGACCGCGTCCCACCCCTGATGATCGGGGTCCGAGGTACGGAAAGTTCCGCCTTTGATGTAGACGATGTCTCCGGCGTCCATCACCTTGCGCGGTTGGTAAATGGTTCTGAAAGGTTGGGAGTACGATCCGGAATTCGAATCGCCGGCATTGGCCGCACTTGGGATCACAAAGAAAATATCGCCGCTTCGCACCGTGAACGACAGAGCGTTGCTGGCCTGGCCGTTGACCGTGACCACAATATTGCCTGACGGCGCCGAGGGCCCGGGCTGAACCACGATCATGTCCTCGCCGCGGGCGACGGCATTGTCCTGGCCCCAGATAACGTACTTGGCCGCCTCCACGCCGCCGATGGTCACTTTGGAAGAACCGCGACTGGCCCCAAACCCTTCGCCATAGATGGAAACGAAGGCGCCCAAGTTATCCTGTCCGCCGGTGTTCGGGCCGCTCGTGATGTCGGTGAAGAAAAAACGCGGACCGCTGCTTGCGGCCGCCGGCTCGGGTTCTGGTTCGGGGACAGGAGCCGGAGCGGCCGGAGCAGCGCCAGCCAGATTTTTGTCATCATTAATGCTCGCGCTTCCTTATGTCTCCGCCGACGAACTGTAAGCGTCTGCCAAGGCGATGTCCGAACCGACCGTGTAGTTGGTAAAGAAGGCGTCGGAAACGTCATCAATCATCTGATTCCAATTCGAACCATAGGTGGCGATGGCGATCGCCTCAGAGGTCACCCAGCGGAGCACTCCGCCCTTGGCCACCGCGTAGACCCTGGGGTCGGAGGTAATCTTGATCATCCGGACTCCCGGCCGGTAGGTCACATTCCCACCGATGGCGACAGCCGCCAGCTCGGCATCGGTTATCTTTTTCACCGAGGAAAAGTCGGAGTACCAGGTATTGTAGGTTTTTTCGTTCGGAAACACGTAGCGCTTTCCGTCGCCGCCGTAATAATACACGGCCGGGAATGATGCCTTGATGAGATCCCCGGGAGACAGTGACGCTGCCCGAGCAACCCCGCGTGAGACAACCGCCGCACCGGCCGACAGGATGACGGCCGCGAGGAGTGCGGCGAATATCGAGATGCGTTTTCCGGATCAAAACGGATGAGTCATAGATTACTTCTCCTTTCGCCTCCTCGCGTGAAACGCTTCGTACACTTCGCGAAGCTGCTGGTTGGTTACGTGAGTATAAATCTGCGTGGTGGTGATGGAGGAGTGGCCGAGGAGCGTCTGCACGCTCCGGATGTCGGCGCCGTTCGCGAGCAGGTCGGTCGCGAAGGAGTGGCGGAGGGTGTGGGGGGTGACGCGCTTGGTAATGCCTGCGGCACGGGCATAGCGCGAGACCATCCGCTCCACGGAGCGCGCAGTGAGCGGCTTCTCGTCGGTCTGACGCTTGACCCCGCCCGACGCGCGATCATGCGCGACGAAAACAAACGGGGAGACGTCCGAACGCGCCCCGAAATATTTCCCGAGCCAATAACGCGCCTGGTTGGACATAAACACCAGTCGCGGTTTTGAACCCTTGCCGCGGACAGTGAACTCTTCCTTCTTTATACTCACCTGGTCGCGGCGCAGTCCGACGAGCTCGGAGACGCGAAGCCCTGTCGAGAATAGCACTTCAAGGATGGTCTTGTCGCGGAGCGGCACCAGCGCCCCCTCCTCCGCACTCTGCATGGGCGCGGAAAGCAATCGTTCGAGATCAGTCGCCTCCAAAAAGTCCACGACGCGCTCGGGCATTCTTCCCAGCTCGATCTTTTCCGGGGAGAGCGTCTTGATGTCGCGTTTGGCGAGGTATTTCAGGAACGACCGAAGCGCGATCAAATGATAATTTTGGGTGTTCTTTTTCAATGATTCACCGCGAGCATCTTTCTGGCGATTCAGCCACAACCGATACTCGCGAATCATCTCGCCATCAATCTCTGATGGACTCGGATTCCTGGCCCAGCCCAAAAATCTGCGCAGATAAAACTCATAATTCTCCCGCGTCCTAATCGAACGGTTTTTCTCCACTTCAAGATGGTCGAGGAAATCTTTGAGCAAAACTGAACATTTCATAAAATTCGTCTTTGCGAGGAGTCCCGACCCTCGGGACGACGAAGCAATCTCGTCGGGATTGCTTCGCTTCGCTCGCAATGACAGATAGTGAGCGTCGGACAATATTATAACTCGACTGAATCCCGTTGACAAACGGGCTTTTTTGTGTTATATTTTCGTTCGCTCTTTTTGACTCTAACCACAGGAGGAGAGGGTGAAAATCATCGCTCTGTTTCTCGTATCCTTTTGGGGATGCGCTGGAGAAGATCAAGACGACGGGCCTTCTTGGTGTCCGAAAAACAATTACCTCAACGGCGAGGGTTCGGTTGCTGTCTGGGCAATCGGGGAGTATGAAGGGCCCTGGCAGACTGCGGCAATGAATGGCTGCCGAGTGTGGGAGCCGCTTGGCATCAGCTGTTTCCTCGTGACTGATCCAGATGCCGCGGACATTGTCGTTGACTACTACTACGACACCACTTGCCAAGAAGCCGCGAAAAACGACCTCTTCGGATCTTGCGGCCAGCAAGGCGGTGTATGGATCAACACCGCTCGCGAATGTCGAGAATCAATGGACGATTCGATCTACTGGGATTGGCTAACCCAGTTGATTGCCCACGAAATCGGGCATCTCCTGATTATCTCCGACATCCCGAGCTTTTGCGGGGTCGGCATCATGAACCCGACCATCGAAAGGTTCCAGGACTACACCCCCCTCGAGGCAATCACGGACCTCGACCGCCAAGCATGTCACTCGGGAGATGGTAAGTATCTATTCGGAGTTGAACTCGACTGTGGTGTAGAAAGGGTTGATACCTACGGCCAACCACCCGATGAATGCAGTACCGAGGTGATCGAAGCCGAACCAACGACAATCAGTCTCTGGTTCAAGGAAGAGACTATCGCCTGGACAGACGAAGTTCTGGCTGGTTGCGCCTGGTGGCGGCAAATGCAGATATCCTGCGGTGTGGCTCCGTCACAAGACGCGGCAGATGTCATCATTCGCAAATCCGACCAGTACTGCACTGGCATGGGCGCTGTCACCTTCCGAGACAAGACGCTTGGAGGCCGATACGCGATCAACATCCCCGAACCCTGCGAGTCGGAAAGTGCAGAAGCCGCATCAAAAAAGATAGAGAGGGTAGCAGCCCATGAGATTGGCCACGTTCTTGGGGTTGACCATGTACCTTTCTTCTGCGCCGACGCGTCTATGAACCCTTCGGGTAAACCGGACCGAACCTGTCTTACCTCCGCCGACATCAACGCTTGGCGGGAAAGATTCCCTCGATAATTCCTAACCTCTAGTCTTCCGCGCCGGGAGCGATCAAATCGCTTCCGGCGCTTTTTATTTATTCGTCTCTAAGAGACAATCTCGTTTTCGTCTCTTAGAGACTAGGGTGT
>MGDZ01000052.1:31479-38595 GCA_001791115.1 Candidatus Uhrbacteria bacterium RIFCSPHIGHO2_02_FULL_57_19 | reverse complement strand
TGAATGAAGCAATCCCCTTCTCGTTGCCGACAATGACGTTGTTGATGATCTTGGGATTGGACAGATCCTTGATGGCCATGCCGAAATTTCCACTGGAGATGTAGTTGCTGAAAATTAACGGGCTGGAATTTTCGCCGACACTGATCCCCTTGTCGCCTGAAGCGGTAATAACATTATCGCGGATGACCAACTCATTCGAACCGGAAAGATCAACGCCGTCCCCGCCGTTACCATCGAATCTGCTGTTGGAAACCTGCCCGCTGACAAAATCGAAGTCGATTGCGTCTGAAGAATTGCCTCTGAACAGCGAATCGCTGATCTTGACCCGGGCATTTTTCACGTTGAGCGCGTCGTCAGCCGCGGCTTCAGTAATGGTTATGGATTCCAAAGTCACGTCCGAACCATAGAAATCGGCCGTGCCGCTCATATAGACGCCGTTTTTTCGCTCATCGCTCCCGCCGGAAAAACTGACGAACGACAATCGGCTCTCCGACGGCGCGTTCAGCACGGCGAAGACTCCCCACGGGCGGGCGGGGTCCAGGCGCTCGAAGACGATCGGTGAGGTCGGCGTGCCGGGGGCCTGAACGGGGCTGTAGGAAACGATGGAGACTCCGGGCGACATCCGCAGACGGGCGCCGGGGCGGATCATCAGCGTCAGCCCTTGTGGGATGATGACGTCACGGCTGAAAACATGTACGCCGGTGGGCAGTTCCAGTACGTTGGCGCCCACTCGACGAAATTCTGGGTGATCGACCAAAAACTCATCGCCAGAAGCGGCCGATTCAGAAAAATTGTAGTCTGCATTATTTACAGTTAGGAGTTCAGGTTTTATCTCGGTACCGGAAATCGCGTTTTTTGCCCGCACCCGAATCTTGACGTCTGGAAGTTGGGGCGGTTTCCCGCGCGGAATTAAAAAAATCCTGGTAACCCCGGCCTCAAGGACAGTCTCCTGTTCCAGCCATTCAACCGGTCGTTCAGACGATGCAAGCGGCCGTGTTTTTAGTTGCGACCGAAGGGTTATCCCGAGCGGCTGCTCGGCAGCCATGGTCTGCGAGTCAGCCGATCGAATCACTCCGCGGAAGGTGTCTCCCGCACCCAAGCGCTGATCGCGGGTCGTATCCTCGTACACGTCAAAACGGAGATCTTTCGTATATTCGGGGAAGTCGCCGTCGGTCGGACGAAGCGTCACGTCATCAACCACTAGTGGGGTCATCCCCTTCCAGGAAAGATCCAACCACCACTCACTAGGGTTTCCGGTACTTACTATCACCTGAAACGTTCCAGAATCTCCGACGAGCAAGCGGAGGCCAATAAAATTTTTCCGCAGCGTGTCACGCGCCTCTTCCATTTCTGCAACAAATTGTCGATTAGACACCTCCCATCGATAGGGCTCAAGAAGAAAATCTCCCTTGTACTTCTCCAATAGTTCATCAAACGTGCGCAGGTCGTCAGTCAACTGTTCGTCGGATTTGATGTACTCCCATAGCCGACGATTCCGTTCTTCCCGAAACTTGGGAGATGCTAAAATGCGCCGCGCAACCGAATTCAGATCGATACGATCACTCAATCCGTCGGTTGTCGTCACGTCGCCGAGCGTCCCCAGAAAAACATCCCATGGAAGAACGCGCAGTTTACCACTCGTGGGATCCCAGTAGAATCGGGCGTTGTGGACCGCATCCTGATGGATACTCCCCATCAGCAAACTATGGATGTTCCATTGATAAAAGGAATCTTCATCAAGGATGGTAAACACGTCTCGCTCAAACCGCTCATCCGTTGCAGTATTCAGGAGGGAAAGCAGACGGATGATCGGAGTGAGATCATCCGCGCCCACGTCCGGCCCGCGGTACAACGTCTGCCACCGGAATGGGTTGGTATAAAGATCCGCGAAGTCGCCCCTCTGCTCGCCATAAATCGCTGCGGTCGAATCGGCATTGAGTTGGTTCCGCTCCAACATGTTCTGGTCAAAGTGTTCCTCGAAATAATAGATACCGTAGCCCTTTCCATTCATTCGCAGATTGACAAATCCGTCTTTGGGCACCGCCAGACCGAGTTTGCGCGCCCGGGCATTTGAAAAAGCTTCTATGATAAAACCGCGATCCCAGGGAATAATCAGATTAAAGGAACGCATGCCGTTGACCACATCTTCCGGAGAATCAACGACAACCCGCCACGATTTTTTTTCTTCCCTCCAGTGCACCGGCAGGTCTCCTCGATACCGGACATGCACGGGAATGGTTTTTCCATCGACGATGAGGTCGGCTTTCACGTTTATTTTGCTGTCCGGCGGCAAAACACCGACGAAATCACGGCCGGGAAGCGCCTCATTCAACTCACTAAGATTTTTCTCTTTGATCACCAATTCGTAGGTGGGAATGTCCGAACGATGCGCCCGAAGCTCTGAGGGGACGTTAAGAACCGCCAGCCAGGCGCGCTGGAGGCCGACAGTCGCTTCGTACGCTGCCCGCGTTACCGAGCGCGGGAACATTCTGATCACGACCCAGCGATCAAACCCGAGAAAGAATCCCAGACTCAACAACATGACAAGAAGGCCTTGGGCCGCGAAAAAAAACACGGCCAGGAACCGAAATCCGAAAGTTCTTCGTATCCTTCGCCACGTGTTCATAAGGTGAACATGCTACTCAAAAATCCGCCTGGCGTCAATCAAGGTCGGTTGAGCCAACCGAGAAATCGCGGCTCATCGGGCACGGCGACTCAGGAGCCGAACGATCCCGGAACGAATCTCGTTCAAGAGCGCGCGGTCCAAAGCATCTATACGGAAAAGGGTTTGCGTTGTTACCGAACTAAGGTGATGTTTGTGTCGGAGATATATTTCGCGGATGACGATTACCAGCGACACGGTGATTAAACCTTCGACGACGGTTCCGACCAGCGAAAATCGCCGCATCAGCGGGGGGAGTAAAACGAGCATGCTGACCCCGCTCGCGGCGGTAAATAACATCTGAGCGCGTTGCTCGCGAAAAACCGTCAAAACCGGCGCCTGGGCAATGGAAAAAGAATTGAGCGGAAGCCTAAGAGCCATCAGCATCAGGATAGGAATCCCGACCAGGTATTTGGGAAACAGCAAACCGATGATGGGCCCGGCGGCGACCCAAACCAAGATCATAAGCGACGTGTAGAAAAGAAGCGAATACTTAGTGGCCCGGGCCACCAACTGGCGGGCCCGCTCTTCCTGTCTGGCCACGCCGGCCAATATCGGGAAAAGGACGAACTTCAGCGGGAAAAAACTGGCCGCCGCCGAATACATGCTCTGGGCCACGGAAAAGACCGCCACCGACTCCGTCGACAGGATAGTGTTGATCAGAAAATAGCGCGCCGACGAAATGGCGTCGGAAAGAACGGACTGCGCCGCCTGCCACTTGCCGTGGCTTCGGAGAATGGGGATCAGCACCGCGCCGGTCTCGGCGCGGACTGATCTTATCGGCGATACTGAGTTCAGAAACGCCGGTATGCTGGCCATCAAGACGACTCCGGCGGCGATGGTGTGTGAAGCCAGGATGTTCTCGACGGACAGGCCGCCGGTGGCGGCGAAAACTAGAACGCTGGCGAGTTTGACCAGGAGCTCTCCGGCGTTTCCCGCGGCCACGGCGGCGAATCTTTTTCCCACCTGAAAAATTATCTGAAATAAGGTGCGGATCTCCTGGATTATCAGGTACAAGGCGAGAATCCAGAAATAGGTCGAGAAAGCCGACCCATATCTGGCCGTCAGATACCCGCGCAGGATCCATCCGGCGGCCAGAAGAACGGCCAGCAGAAAAAACCGAAGCGCCATGAAGGAACGCAGAATGGCCCGCGCCCGGCCGGGGCGGCCCTCGCCAATGGCCCGCGCCGTGTCTGAAACCACCATCTCGTCCATTCCCAGACTGGTGATGCTGAACACCGGGCCGGTGGCAGCCAGAGCCAAGGCGACCAGGCCATAGTCCCGAAGCGAAAGGCCGCGGGTGACCACAATCACCGTCGCCAGAGAGATAAAACGCGACAGGACATTCCCGGCGGTGAGCAGGGTGGTTCCCTTGGCGATTGTGGAGCGTATTGAAGACATTAATGTCGAGAACGGAAATGAACTAGAGTGCGGGCAACACCAAGGGTTTTGTCACGCAAACGTTTGGTTCGAAGCGACCGGATGATTTCATCGGCCGAAATCGTTGGATACTCTTCCTCCGGAATCTCATTGCGGCTGTCGCCGTCAGCCGCGGCGACTACCTGAATTCGGTAGCGCTTGGCGCGGTTCCAGCGGATGATTTTAAATCCGCCGCGCGAAAGCGTCGCCCGGAGCGTCGCCGGAGTAAAGCTCCACAAATGCATGGCGTCAAAAAAGTGATCCACTGGTTTGGAAAAACTGCTGACGTCGGGCACCTCGACATAAAGCACGCCGTCCTTTGTCATTCGGCGCCGGAGCGCCCTGAGCGAAGCCACCGGATCGGGCAGGTGCTCAAACACGTGGTGGAGAATGATCACTCCAAACTCCGCGACTCCGTCCGAACGGAGGAAATCATCAAGCGTGCCGCCGTACACCGGCAGACCATACTCGCTTCGGGCAAAATCGGCGGCCACCTTCGACGGCTCTACGCCCAAAACGGGACAGCTGAAATTTTCACGCAAATATTTGATGACTACGCCCGGGCCGCAACCCAGATCCAGCACTCTGGTTGCCGGCGCGAGGAACTCGGCCAGAAACGCCCCAAGCGCCTGGCCCTTGTTTTTCCAGGAAACCCCGGAAAGGTACTTCTGGAGCTCTTTCGGAGAGGTGAACCCGTGCCGCTCTTCGGTGTAGGAACGGGACATCGCTTCCAACTCCTCGGGTTCCGGCCGCGGGCTTTGAAACACCAACCCGCAGCGGAGACAGATAACATTTGAAACTGGAATGACCGGACCATTCTTGGCAACGATCCCGCGGCTCGCCACCACCCGTATCGGGCCTTCACCGCACAGCAGACATGAGACGTTTTGCATAGAGAGGGGTGCCTGGCGGTGGAAAAGCACGAAGAATGCGCCAGGCGATCGGCAGATACCAACGCGCGCGCCACATAAAACTTTGGTTTTTCGATCTGCCTTCGCGTCGTCTTGTCCAAAACGCAGGAACTTCTTCCACACGATAGCCGAACCGGAGGGGTTTCAGTGTCGTCTCCATTGCAAGCTCATGCATCTTTCCTTCCCATGGAATTGAGCGGATGACGTGAATGGAGAGAAGCTTAAAACCAAACGTTAGATCATGCAGAGGGGTCCGAAAAGCAAGACGCAGCACGAGCTGGAAGGCACGATTTGCAAAAAAAGTGCTCAACCCATATCCTTCCACTCCTCCTCCGGGAATCCAGCGGCATCCTACTACGACGTCCGCGCCGTCGCCAGCTCGATCGATCATGCGCGGGATCGCGACAAGATCAAACTCTTCATCGGCATCAAGCATCAGGATGTGCGTGCCGCGGGCATGCGGAAATGCTTCGCGGTAGGCCTGGCCAAATCCAGGTCGCTCGCTTTGCATGATCATCCGGACCAAATTGTGATCCGTGGCGATTTTCGAACAAATCATCTTCGATTCGTCTGAAGAACGCGAGGCAACTATCAGGATTATCTCCAGCAGATGTTCCTTGAGCCGAAGAGAAATATCCTCGATTATCCTGCACACGCTCTCCGTCTCGGAATAAACCGGCATGATGACCGACAGTTTCATAGCAAATTCTGGTTCTCCCGATACCAAGCAACGGTTTTTTGCAGTCCGGTAGCGAGATCGGTGGACGGCATCCAACCAAGCGCGTTTTTCATTCTGGAAACATCCAGAATCTTTTTCATCTGGCCGTCCGGTTTTTCAGTATTGAAATAAAGCTCTCCGCGGAAACCGACGGCTCCGGCTACGGCCTCGGCTAATTCCCGGACTGTATTTCCATGTTCGTTGGTCAGATTCATCGGCGCCGGATCGTCCATTGCGACGGTCGCCCGCAGAATGCCCTCGGCAGCATCGTCAACATACAAAAAGTTTCTAGTCGGCCTGCCGCTGCCCCAGATCTCGACCCTGGACGAACCGGCGTCAACGGCCTCGATGAATTTTTTTACCAAAGCGGCCACCACATGTGATCGGTCGGGATCAAAATGATCGCGCAGTCCATACATGTTGGTAGGGATGAGGTGGATGGAGTTAAAGCCGTACTGCTCCTTGTAAGCCCAGCCCTGGATCGGCAGCAGGCGTTTGGCCAAGCCGTAATCAAGAGCGCTTTGATGAGGAAGACCCTTCCACAGGTCGTCTTCCGACAATACTTCCTTGTCCAGATAACCGGGATAAGAACAGTCGGAGAGAACGCAGACCAGTTTCTTCACCCCAGCGCGGCGGGCCGCCTCGAAAACATTGGCGCCCATGACCACGTTCTCATAATAAATCTTTCCGGGATAAATGGTGTGAAACTTCATTCCGCCGTAAAAAGCGGCGCAGTGGATGACGACCTCCGGAGAGACTGACGAAAAATATCTCTCGGCTTCGGAAAGCACGGTAAGATCGGCCTCGGCCCGCCGGGGAACGGCAACACGGCAATCGGAAACCTGCCGCAGGCGGTCAACGATGTGGCTTCCCAGGAATCCGGCGCCGCCGGTGACCAAAACCGCTTTACCTGAAAAATATTGTCCGTAATCAGAAGTAGACATTGGAGTAGGGATTGGTGACTTGCACTACCTGCATCCCGCGGATTAACTCGTCCAACCCCTCGTCGAGGGAAATCGTAACATCGAAACCCAGATCGCGGATTTTTTTGTACGAGACTTCGTAGTTCCTCTGGTCCTCATCTTTGCCGACTTCCGCAAAATGCAGATAGAATTCGACTTTTTCGCGGAGCTTGCGAGCCACGTCTTCCTTGGTCAGATTCATGGAATCGCCGCCCACGTTGTAAACCTGGCCGCGCATCTCCGGCAGGTGGTCCAAAGCGAAGCGGATGGCCCGGGCCATGTCGCAGACGTGGATGAAGGTGCGCCGGAAATTTTTCTCGTAGACGATAAGGTTTTTCGTCTTGAGCGCCTGATAGACGAAATCATTGATCATCAGATCAAGGCGCAGCCGCGGCGAGATACCGAAGGCAGTGGCGAAACGATAAGCCACGACCGGACAAGATT
>MGDZ01000052.1:13965-31347 GCA_001791115.1 Candidatus Uhrbacteria bacterium RIFCSPHIGHO2_02_FULL_57_19 | reverse complement strand
GTGAATAATGACATCCGCCTCGTCCGCCGCCTGGCGCAAAACCGGTTCGTCGCGGACATCGCCGCGGATGAAACGGAAATTTCGGTTGCCGAAATTCTGAAGCAGACCCGTCCCGCCGTAGAGCAGGGAGTCGAGCACGGTTACCGAGTGTCCGGCGCGGAGCAGTTCCGGGACGAGCACGGAGCCGAAATATCCTGCGCCTCCTGTGACCAAAATCTTCATAGAGAGCAGCCCGAGTGTATCCGATCAGCGCTGTTCGGTCAACGCGCTCCGATCCACCGCGTAGATGGCGATCCCGTCAGCGTCATACTCCTTCCGAAGGAACGGAAGGGCGTCGAAATCAACGCTGCTCAAACGCCGCTCGTTCGGGCCGACATACAGATAATCGATCCGGTAGCGGTTGAGAAGATATGCCGTGCGGCGCGGATACCGTTCGAGTTCCAAAAGAAGCCGCTCCGTTTCTTCCTGGGGAATCTTCATGCCGCCGCGGCCGCGAAAAAAGGCGTCGGGTGTGGTTGGAAAAAAGAACGTGTCATACAGGAAGATGACAATATTATCCTCCTGATTTAAGGCGAAATCATCTACCCGGCCGCCTCGCCGCTCGAGATGCGGTCGAATAACTTCGGGGCTGACGTCGAATAACGCTGATACGAGCAGCCACCGATCACGAATCTCCGCGAGCGAGGCTGACGAGGTAACAGCGACGGGAAGCAGCACCCGGGCGTGCGTCCACACCGGGATGATGGCGTTGGTTACAAGAGACGGCGACGCGATTACCGAATCACGCGGCGTATTCTCGTTGATCCAGCGAACAGAGCGCACGATGCCATCGGGGAGACGCGATTCTTCTGCCGTCGCGCCCGCCCAGACAACTTCCGTATGGACAGTGCGCGCGAGAAGCACGAGAAACACCAAGCAGACGGCTCTCTCTAGAATCCGCTGTCGCGACCGCTCGATAAAAAACGAGATAAGGATTAGCCACCCGAATCCCAATCCCAGATAGAGTTGGTGAACAAACCATGCTGTTGCCTGAGGATTGAAACCGACAATCACCTGCATGTTAAGAACCACGATACCCGCGAGTATCCAGGAAGCAACGGCGAGCGCCACCCCCCTTTTTCCGGTTTTCCTCCCCCAGACGAGAACAAATGCTGCGAGAAGTATGAAAACGAGATACTCGGGAAATCGGCTCCACCGAATCGCATGGGTGATCTCACCTCCAAGACGGCGATAAAATTCGTCCGCGTGCGGCAGTGTCCGAATCGCAAAAAAATTGAACAGGTATCCCGAGGCGGTCACGGCGGCGGCGAGAAGCATGGTGACTCCCGCCCGGAACATCTTCCAGTCGCGAAACGCAAGTGAAAGAACTATGGCAACGCCCAAGCCGGAAATCAAATACATTGCGTCGGTGATATACACGTAGACGAGAAGCCCAATTAAAAAACCTGCCAGAATCGCCGGAGCCAGACGGGATCGCTCGAACGCGGAGGCGACGGCCCAGGCGGCAGCTGCGAAAATGGCTATGGCCGGGGTGATGGAAAGCGAAACATACTTGCTCTGTAATATTTCCCCGGGAGGGCTTCCAAAAAACAACGAACGGGCGACCAGTTTTGCCGACTCGATATCGAGCGGCGGCAACACCGTCCAGAAAATTCCGGCGGCAACTGTAAAAACAGCGAACAGGATCGAGAGCGTCGTGCGCCCGGTGATGATTCGGGCTATGAGAAAAAGGAACACGACGGCAATCGCCGGAAACAAAAAATGGCCGATAAAGAAGACGTCCGAGGTCGTCGGCAACAGGAACGAAAGTGGCGCGAGGACAACCGGATCGAGGAAGGACCACAGGTTCGGGTAGCCGATGTGCTCCCAGGTGCGCCCGTCGGAAACCCACCAGTGCCCGTCAACGACGTCGCGGATCATCGGCGCCAGATTGACCAGCGGATCAGGGTTGGAAAAAGTGAAAAAAGAGTAGATACCCCCTCCGCTGGCGACGGTCCAGCGGATGATAATGTGCGGCAAGGCGAACAACAGACCTCCGGCAAGGGCGGCGACAAATGCCGGAATAAACGCCGAGGAGGAGGAACGCTTGGAGAGGATATAAATCCAGCGAGTGGCCGCGATCCGCGCCGGCTCCGGTAGGAAGAACAGCGCTCGGTCGCGGAGTCCGCGCATCCGGGCGAACCGGCGCCCGGCGGAGCGCACAGCCCTAACGACGTCCTCGGACCTCTCCCCCGCCCGCATGGCCTCTGCCGGCACCTCGGGCCGTGTCGGCGGCGACGGCTCGGCCAGAACTTCCATTCCCCCGGGGAATGCCGCGTCGGGATTCCAGGCGACGACGGCCAATCCCTCGGCCGCCAGCATTTTCCGCAGAGAGGCCGAGGAGTAGGAATAAGGATGCCCCAGCTGGAAAAAAATTTCCGGCCGCTTGCGGATATCCATGATGTCCGGAACGCCGATGTAAATGACCCCTCCTGGTGCGAAGAGACGCTTCATCCGCGCCAGTTCAGCGCGCGGTTCTGGAAAATGTTCAAAGGTGTGGTGGAGAACGATGAGATCGAAGCGAGTTTCTGGATGCGTCTCGACATACTTAGCAAGACTTCCGGCGAAGAGGTCAAGATTGTAAAACCGTTTCGCCACCTCCACGTCTACGGTGGCGAGTTCAATGCCTTCGACCCTCGCGTCGGGAATTTCTTTCTTGATGAGATGCAACAGCGTGCCGAAACCGCAGCCGACATCCAACACCCGGACGCCTGACCTAAGCGCCGGACGGATAAACTCCAGAACAGCCGACTTCATTTTGAGATCGTTTCCTTCCACCTTGCCGACGATGTCTCCGGCGTTGCTGATCCCGTGACGTTCCTTGAGGAAGGATTCGACGTGAAAGTCCTCGTATTCCGCCGCGGTCGGACGGGGGTTGATGTAAACCAAACCGCACCGGCGGCAGACGATGTTGGTGATGTCGGCGGCGAGATCCCCCTTCGTGGCGATGACCTCGGTATCGTCAACACCGCAGATGGCACAGGTGACGCGTTCGGTATTCATGGGTGGAGAAAATTCAAAATTTTAAGGGCGCGATTCTTCCACGTCCGGGATGCAACCAGCGCCGTTTGAGCGGCAGCCATTTCCTGGGGATCGAACGTGAGGGTCGTTCTTATAGCGCGAGCGCAATCTTCCGGATCGTCGGGTTTGAAAAATACGGCTGTCTTTTCATCAAACACCTCACGAGAAGATGGTACATCGGAAGCGACAATTGGTTTCGCTGCGGCCAGATATTCGAAGGCTTTGATCGGCGAGGTTTCGACCCGGCCTATGGGAAATTTGGCTGAAGTCGGCAGAACCAGCGCAGACGCGGAGGCAAGAAGTCCCGGCATCTCGGCATGGGGACGGTGCGGAAGCAAAGTTACCGCCAGCCGCTCGGCTTCCAAAAATCTACGGAAACGCGCCGCGTCATCCTTGGTACCGCCGACCATAACCACCCGGATGTCTGATCCGAGACTTGCTGCGGCTCGGGCCAGCGTCTCGACTCCCTTCCATTTATAAAGATGGCCGGCGTAGAGAGCAATGCGGGTATCCGACGGAAAGCCAAGTTCCTGCTGGAGTTTGCCCCGCCCTGGCGGGGGTGCCTCGAACTTGCGGAGATCAACTCCGTTGGGAGCGAGAAGCAACCGCGCCGGATCGAATCCGAGTCTTATCAGCTCATCGTGCTTCCAGATATTGGTGACGATGATCTTTGAAATAAAACGCAGCAATTTCCGCGCCCGCGGCCCGGGGCTGTCGTGAACCTCAAAAGCAACAACCCGGCCTTTTTTTGCCAGCCGATAGGCGGCGTAGAGGTCGCGCGAAAGAATGTGGGCCCGGGGATGATCCGCCGCCACGCGGGTAACCCCCCGGGCGAAAGATCGTGCGTGGATGGCAAAGGCGAGGCACCGCGGAAGCGGCAGGCGAAAGGCATCAAAGGTCCGGCAACGAATGATTCGGAAAGTCCTGGCGACTCCGTAGTATTCGAAGGGGTCAGTTTTTACAGACGTCGCGCGGGCTGGCACGCACAGGGTAACATTACACCCCTCCGCCGCCAGGGCCGCGCACATTTCCATAACATTAACCGAGTGCGCCTTCTCGGAAGGAAGGCGCATGTTGGCGACGTAAAGGATTTCGACGGCGGAGTTCATGGCGTTTTTTCGAAAACGAAAAAGTGCTTGGTGGGAACGTCCGAGGGGGCATAAGCCCTGATCAGCTTGAGCCCGCATGAAGCCGCCAGTTCCTTGAATCGGGCGATAGGATACCCGGGCACGCCCAGCTCCCAGTGGTGCTGGCCGTCGAAGACGTGCGGCTTGCGTGTCGGAATTCTGATGGCAATCTCATGACGGCCGAGGAAAGGGATCTGGAAACTGCAGAAAAATAGCGTATGCCGACGATCAGGAACCGAGACGACGATTCCCTTCCGGCTGACGCGGCGCATCTCGCGGAGCGCCGTGCTGACCTGTTCCCAGGGCAGGTGCTCCAAAACCTGTCCGGCCAGCGAGACATCCACCGCGTCCTCCGACAGCGGAATTGCCGTGACCGACCCTTTGATGTCCGGTGAAAGCGCCGCGTCGATGTCGAGCGTTTTGATCTCAATCCCTCGGCCGCGGAGCGTGGCCGCGACCACTCCCGTGCCGACTCCGACTTCCAAAACTTCCACGGGCGCGAAAGAAGCTACCTCCCGCATCTGATGCCAATAACTCGCCCACCGCGCTTTGTGCATGTAGCGGTCATGCGAATAGTGGGTCTTCGGAACCTGAATGTGAGGAATATTCATACTTCTCCGACCTTTTCAGCGACGGCAATGAGCGAGACGCCGAAGGGCAGATTAACGAAACGGAGAAGGACGCGCTCGGCCTTCAAAAAAAACAAGAAAAATTCATTCATAAATTTGGGCGTCATATCCACCTCATCGTGCCGCGCGGCCACCGGGAGAAGACGAAACAGGACGCGCGCTCCGAGAATTGCCGGAAAGAGGAAGGTGTTGAAGTATGAGATTTTCCTGATACGGAAGCCGGAAAGCAGGCGGGCAAAACTTTTCCGGGAGTAACGGCGTTGGTGGCCCAGACGAATGTCCTGCGGCCCCCAGAGCAACGGCATCGCCGGCACGGTAAGGATGGCCCAACCGCCGGGTCGGAGAACGCGCCGGATTTCGCTGGCCGCCGCCGAATCGTCAGGGATATGTTCAAGAACGTCGGTGGCGATCACCACATCGAAGGAAGCGTCAGGGAACGGAAGCCGGCAGGCATCGCCGCTCACCGCTTCCGGAATCCTTCTGCGCGCGTAGGCGAGCGCCGTGGGGTCCGGTTCGAGCCCGACGACGGAATATCCGTCATTAATAAGATGCGCGGCCAGGTGTCCGGTTCCGCAACCGACGTCCAAAACCCGCAGTCTCCTTCCCCGACGGGCCAGAAACGACCTGACGATGGCTTCGCGCCCGCGGAAAAACCAGTGGCGGTCTGCCTGATCTTCAATAACGTGAAAACATTCTTGATGCACAGTCAGTCAATCCTATAAACAGCCACTCCCGGGTTCTCGTACACACGCGTGAGATTTTCGTATCGCTCGGGTCGTATCGTCGAGATAAGCTTCTCCGATGGCCCGAAGAAAACATAATCCGCGCGGAAGGCAAAGCGAAGTCGCGATGGAACAGGAGCGGAAAGCGCGTCCTGATGAGCCGCAAGCAGGTCTTCTGCCACCTCGGGCGGCACCGGCCTCCTGCTGTCTCCGCCAACGTAAGGGTTTTGCTGGTATCGCGTGTAGGTGTCGCAGAACAACATGTACGACGGGTCGAGTTCGTATGCGCGGATTGGATTCACAAAAAAATCAGGGCTTCCAAGCAGCGCATCGCGGAATGTTTCATACGGTATACCGAATGCTGCGACGAGTTCCAGCCATCTGCTTCGCACCTCGGCGTTCGAGGCAAGCGTGTAGCAGGACGGTGCGAAGTACACATTGATATGAGTAAAAAAAGGAATGTAGACGGCCGTCTGCGTTGACGGGGAGACAATAACCGCGTCGCGAGGGACGTTTCGGTCAATCCAGCGGAAGGCTTGCTGCACGTCGCCGGGAATTACGTACTCCGGAGCATTGATCAGCGCCGAACGCGTCTGTTCAACAAGCCCGATCCCAAAAAAGAAGACGGCGGCAAGCAAGGCCGCGGTTCGAAGTGTTTTTCCATCCTTCCGCGCCGCCTCCCACGCCCAGGCGATAGCGACCATAATTCCAAACGAGTACACGTAAACATTCACCCTGCTTCCCCAGTGATCAGGCTGAATATTATATCCCACGATGAGCTGAAGATTCACCGCGACGATCGTGGCGACCAAAAGCGCGGAGAGGACTGCGGCATCAGCGGCGCGGTTCATCCTCCGGCCGAGCACCCAGAAAGCGGAGACGAGCAGAGCGACGAGCACAAGAGATGTCGCGGAGAGCCTCGGAATCCGCCCGATCTCAAGCCCCACCCTCGCCACAAGTTCGTCGACGTGCGGGATCGAACGGATCTGGATCATCTTCACTATGGAAGGGGCGGTGAAGACGACGCCGACCATCATCACACGGAGAGTGGGCCACAGCCGCTGCCATGAACGCGACGCAAGGAAACCGACCGCAAGAAGGCCGATCGAAATCCACGAGAAAGCGCCATAATAAAAGTACGTCGGATAGGTGAGTCCAAGAAGGATGCCGGCGAAGAGAACGCGCGGACGGGACGGGTTTCGCAATACGGAGAATAGCGACCACAAGAATCCGACAAAAACGACCATTCCTGGAGCAGGAATCTGAAACCGAGAAAATGCCGGGTCGAATATGCGGGCAAACAGGTCGAAGACGCCGACAATATTCGGCTCGGATAGTCCGAATCGAACGGCGGAAAGGTTCGGGAATGCGGTCACGGCAAAGGAAGCCGCCGCGGCAACCCACCGGTCGCGCATGAACCCCCGGAGCAGTCCATACCACACGAGCACCACCAGCGCCGGGAACACCGCGTCACCGAAGACAAACAGGGGCGTCGGATCGCGAACGCCGAGAAGTCGGATCGGAACTCCGATTACCGTGGCGAGAAAACTGTTCCCCCACATCGTCGGCCGCCCCTTGTACTCGCTAAGGTAGGCGTCGCCGTCGGAGAGATGTCCGTCGACCACCTCCCGGATCCGCGATCCGTAGGAGGCCAGCTCGTCGAGCGTCGGAACATTCAACGATAATGGGTGGTAATTTCCGAGATCGTAACCCTCCGTGCGCTGGATGGCCGGCACCAGCGCGTTTGGAAGAAAATAAATGATTCCGATCGCCGCCGCCGCGACCAGGCCCGGAGCCCACGACCGAAGATAGGCCGGACGGCCGCGGGGAGACAAACTTCCCAGCACGATAGAATATATGAGGCGCAGATGGCGTCGAACCTCTCGCGGGTAGTTCAGTTTGGAGCGCCCGAACTGCCGCAATCCGAGCGGTGTCGGGACCTCGGCAAATCGATATCCAGCGGCGAGTAATCGAAAAAAAATCTCAACCGACGTTTCATATCCGCTAGTCACGAGCGGGAGATCTCGAATGATCTCGGTCCGATATAGCCGAAAAACGGAACTAATCCCCCGCACCGTCCGTCCCGCCAGCAGTGAATACGCGAGATTAGCCAGACGACTTATTCCAACCCTCCACCGGGGTATTTCCCGGCTGTATCCAGCCAGACCATGTGACCCGATAACAAAATCCACCCCACCCAGCTCATACCGATCCAATAACTTCCGTATATCCTTCGGAGCAAACGTGAGGTCTGCGTCTATGGTCACCACAAGTTCGCCACGCGCAGCCTTAAACCCAGTCCGAAGGGCCGCCCCCAGCCCTTGATTGTTTGGATGATTCACTATCCGGAGCTCGGAAATGTCAAGATGTTTCACTGCTTCTGCAGTCCCATCGACAGAACCGTCATCTACCACAATAATTTCAAAATCGATTCCGAACTTCCGCACATCAGGTATCAGTTCGGTTACAAATCTTTTTACATTCTCAACTTCATTGTAACAAGGTATGACGACGGTAAGCTTCATTGGAAGTTCGACCAACCCCTTAAGATAATATAAATCAACGCGAACAATTCGGTTCGGGATGGTTAGTTTGTGTTTTTTGTTTTTCCGCCAAAATCAAGGTCTGTTTTCCGAATATGTTTTGTAACATGGGGAGACGTAGGTATATCCGCAACAATAACAAGGATCTCGGAAGCCGATTATAAAAAGAATACGGCAAAAATTTTGCACGAACCTCCTTCACCACAAAATTATTCAACTCCAATACCTCTCGTAAACTTCGGTCATCGAGTGGCGTAATATGATCAAAAAAGGACCAGTAATCACGATAACAAAAACGAAAATTTGGCTGGACCAAAAGAAAACGTCCGCCGACTACAAGAACCCTCCGTACTTCTCGTATGATGCGGATAATCTCCTCGCGACTGATATGTTCAAAGAAATTGCTCGTGAATGCTAAATTGATTGTCGAATCTTCAATCACTTTTAAATCAAGAGCAGTTCCAACAATCGCCGTTACGTCCGGTGCGGCATATGAACGTACATCTGGATTGAGATCGACCGCGTACTTACGCTGCGCACGTACTGCATTGATAAAATAACAATGGCCTGCCGCAATATCAAGAACGGCGGCCTGTTTTGGAACATATCGCTGAAAAAAATCTCTACACAGTATCTCCCACATCCGCTTCCTAAAAACTTCTTCTTGGCGAAACCGACGGTGATACATCTCCTGTAACTGATCCATAATGTTCAAGAAATCCATTCGAGAATCTTCATAAGCTTGAGGTTCCACACGTCACGATGTGTATTTCCGCGTTTCTTTTTTAATTCTGTACGATTTCGCACATACCAATCATAGTTATTTCGCATGGTCAAAAAATTACTGAACCTCGGAGTCCACGAAAACATGAGTTTCGCTTTATCCGTATTAACGGTTGCGTCTTGACTGGCAGATTTATACTGCCATGCCGCCAACGGAGAGAGGCGTAACCCATATAATACGCTTAGAATTGCCTCCGCTGGAACGCGCGGGATAAAAACAAGCCGACTGCTTGTCCCCGCATGACCAATTAAATCCGAAAGATCTTCGCGGACTGTTCGGTACTGATTCGTACCAAAGTGAAAAATTTCTCCAGAGCAAGGAGCACGGCTGCCGAGGACAATCGCCGACACGAAATCTTCAACAGCCAAAAGTTGAATAACGTTTTTTCCATCGCCGAGAATAAAAACAGCGCCGCTATTGGCAATCCACTCAAACAATATCTGAAATGCCCCAAGGCGGCCGGGACCAATAATGGTTTTTGGCCGAAGAATAACCGTCTCGAGATGATGTTTTTTCCATGCATCCAAAAAGAGCCGCTCACCGATAATTTTTGTTTCAGCATATGGATCGATAGGAGCAAAAAACGTTTCCTCTTTTTGTCCGCGTCCTTCTTGCAAACCGTATACGGTTGTCGATGAGATGAAAATGACGCGACGAACACCCGCTGTCCTTGCGGCTTCCAAAACGTTCTCTGTTCCTCCGACGTTCACCGAGTAAATGAATTTCGCTGTTCCGTGTGTTGGGAAGGCGGCGGCGGCATGAATCACAAGGTCTGCTCCCATACATGCACGATCCAGTGCGGAGCGATCACGAATGTCGCCCGTTATCATCTCAACCTTTCCGATCAGAGAAGGCTCATCGAGCGGTCGGGTATCAAAAAGTCTAACGTGATAGCCTTCGCGTAAAAAAGCCTCTGCGGTGTGACAACCCAAGAAACCAGTTCCGCCCGTGATTACACACGTTTTCATACCCTTTGTGCTAATAGTGCTTTATTAGAGGAAGATTGCCAGAGAATTGTTCATCGAGACCGAAATCGCCTCAATTCTTTCCATTTGACAGAAAACTTATGGTAAAACAGGTGAAGAAAATATGCAAAGGTGAGAAACAGTAATGGATTAATAGGCAAACGCATGCGCGGAGCGTCGAAGTTCATGTCTGAGAGAAGAGCAAAATATTCCACGATCAGCAATGTTGGCATCAGAATCCACAATTTTTGACGGATGACGTGACGATGTAAAAACATAGAAATAATGCTAAAAAACCAAAGACACACATAAAAACCCCGACCAAGCCAAAATACATACGGATACA
Source organism: Candidatus Uhrbacteria bacterium RIFCSPHIGHO2_02_FULL_57_19 (assembly GCA_001791115.1). Lineage (GTDB taxonomy): Bacteria > Patescibacteriota > Patescibacteriia > 2-12-FULL-57-11 > 2-12-FULL-57-11 > 2-12-FULL-57-11. The sequence goes on along the minus strand of MGDZ01000052.1, from coordinate 21,171 downwards.
AAACACCCTCGGGGATGCGGATGCCGTGGAGCAGCGCTCCAAGCGATCTTGATAACGAACTTTCAATAAGGAATACACCGTTGCGCCAAATCTTTAAACCAACATAGAGAAGAATGTTCTCTCGAAATAGACGAAATGACTCCTGGATAAAATACGGCTCATACTTAAACTCCATCAGACGAACGGACTCCTGTTTCCACGATTCCGGATGAAGCGCAAGACGCTGCTGAAGATCAGGCAAGTCCAGATCCCTAATGAGTTTTGCGGTCAAGTCATCAAAAAACTCTTCGCGATTTCCCCGTAACTTTTCCTTATACTCGAGCAAACGCACGGCATCAGCATAATAGAGCGTTGTCCCACCCGCAGAAGAAAGTTTGAACTGATTAAACTGTATCTTATTCCGGAGAAGCCACGGGAAAATTACAGCCAGAAAGACTCCGACAAACAAGATCACTTGAACCGTCCCGCGTTTGAATTGATGCATACGTACGGCTTGAAACATGACCACGGCCCCCAGAAAAAGAGGAAGATATTGAACAACTGGTCTTGTCAATGATGAAAGACCGAACAATACGCCAGATGCAATAATGTCGCGCGTTTTCGGAATACCCGGCCCTCCCCGGAAAAAAAAGAGTAGACTTCCAATAAACAATAGTAAAAAAAGGGTCTCTGACATTAACTGATTGGCGACCTGAAGTCGTTGAGATTCAATAAGAAATAGGACTGAACCAAAAAAACCCACGTGCGCTCCAAAGAGATGGCGACCAAAACGATACACGAGAACCACGGTCAATGCAGCAAGAACATTCTGGACTGCGATAACCCAGTAGAGTGAGGAAAAGATGCCGTGCAGCGCCGCCGTAAAGAGTGGAAATAACGGCGTTCGAAGCGCTTGCGGTCCCCATTCGTATTGCAAATAGAATCCTCGATGTGTCAACAAATTCTTTGTCAAATCAAAGTACCATTCCGCATCTGAACTCCACAGGAAGCCGCCCTCTCCGTAACGGGCCGTAAGAAAAAAGATGGCTGCTTGGAGTAGGATAGCGGAAAAAAAGAGCACTAGTTCGTGCCAATGAGTTCGCAACAACATTTCAATCTGCTGTCTCGTTTTCATAATTTTTTATTCTGATCAAACGTCACGTAGGCTGAAGACAATAATCAATCAACGATGATCCGCTAAACATCGTGTTCAACATGCGTCTGGAGTTATCAAATCCTTGATGGACCGGATCGGTGAAATCCTCCGGATCGCCTCCGAATGATTCAATGGATACGAAATTATAAAACGGAATGTCGTTTTCTGCGGCGATGCCAGTAAGGTATTTCATGAGTTCATTGTAATAACCCACGTATTCAGGCACATCCTCTAACCGCTGAAGCATTCGCGGTTCGAACGGTTGAAAGAAAAAAACTATTTGGATGCCGCGGCTCTTTGAATAGGCGATAAATTCTTCAAGATAATCCTTCCTCCACGCTGACACTCCCTCAACGCTTTTGAAGCCATCAATGATAACTTGAAAATAATCTTCTGTCCAGTCTTTTGGTTTCGGGAAAACCCGGTCTTCCTGCAACTGGCCGTTCGGCGCGAACCGCATTTTTTTTTCAGGATATCCCGCGACGAACGCATACCACAACGACCGTGCCGTGTCTCGAAGATAAAATCCATTAAGGTGCTCGCGCAATGCGCCGATACGATTTAACTGCGCCTCGAGAAACGATATCCCGAGATACTCGCGAAATGGAACGTAATTCAATGCCTGATATTGAATGGGGACGTCATCAAACGCGTCGGGGTCGATACCAATCATTAATAATTTTGGACGAGTGTTTTTCTGTTCAACGAGGTAACGAGTAAATGCAAGGAAGTCTTCCGGCTTGGCATTGTTTACGGAAAGGTTATACGCCCGGCATTTTGTGAAAGAGTCAACTTGATCCGGATCGATGTTCATGGCGCGGGAAGAACCGATAATCACTGCTTCTGGAGCGATTTTCAGGCCGTCGATTTGGCTCAGCTTATCAACCCGACTTGTCGAGGTAATGGTCGGGAGGAGGCTTGTTCCAAAAATCCCGTACGGATCAACCACAACAGCAACCAATATCAGACCAGCAACCAAGACGGCTGTCGTAACCCCGAATGTTCGAAAAAACCGCGCCTCGTTCGAACCCATACGCACAATGAAGTGTTTATTCACTATTTATACAGGAATAAGGTCCAATTGTGTAGTATGTATGAACGAGGAAACCAATGGGTTTGATATGAGCTATTACGTCTGTTATGATGCCACCTGCTCAAGTTTGAGCCGGTCATCCTATGTCTGAAGTATCAAACAACAAGGTACCAAGAATAATGCTTGTCGGAGTTGGGCGCTTCGGGCGACACCATCTGCGGGTTTTAAAGATGCTGGCAGATCAAGGACAAATCATTCTCGAAGGGGCTGTGGTGAAAACTCCCGAAAAACAGGCGCGGATCGCGAACGAATTTCAGGTGCCCGTGTTTACGGAGATCCCGATCGCGTTATTACAAAAAGTTGATGGCGTTGTCGTCGCGACCCCGATGGACACGCATTTTTCGATCGTCAACACGTGTCTGGAGTACGCGAATGTTCTTGTTGAAAAGCCGCTTGCCATGAACACCGCGGACGCAAAACTTTTAGAATCCAAGGCACGCCAGCGGAATCGGGTGCTCATGGTTGCTCACACCTACCGCTTTCATCCCATGGTTGAAAAACTGCAGTCGCTCCTCGGAACCGAGGACGGTCTGCCGTATCGTATCGAGGGGCAGTTTGTAAATCCGGCGAACACGGACTCAAACGAAAACCCGAGCCTTGACCATCTGCACTTCTTTGATGTGATCGACTTTCTTTTCAAAAAAACTCCTCTCTCTGTCCATTGCAACGCTTCGGGTAGAGCGCACACCGTAAGCCTTCGGTACCCGGAAAACATGGATGCTATTTTGAAGCTCGGTTGGAACGGAGATGCAAAAAAACGTACCCTTGAGTTCTTCTATCGTGACAAGTCAATCCGGTGCGATTTCATACAAAATACCATTGACGTCATCTGTGGCGGTGAAAACCGCAGGATCGAGGTTAATTCAACGGTAGAACCTCTCGAAAAAGAGCTTCGTCTGTATATCCAACTCCTCCAAGGGAATGCCGCGCCCGAACACTATCCGGACGCAGTTGTTGGATCGCGTATTCTTGACGTCGCGCTCAAGGCACAACCACTTCAGACAGAACACAAACCCCGGGTGGCGATCATCGGCGGCGGCATCTTCGGCGCAAATTGCGCGATCAAACTTGCCGCGTTCTGCGACGTGACGATGTTTGAACGCAACAACGACATCTTGGGCGAAGCGTCGTTTGTCAATCAATACCGCCACCACTGGGGGTATCATTATCCTCGAAGCGCCGAGACGGTCCGTGACATACAACGGGCCATGGAAAGCTTCGAGTCTTTGTATCAGTCGGCGATCGTACGTAATTTCCCAACGTACTATGGTGTCGCCAAAGATGGATCAAAGGTTTCGGCCGAGGATTACGTTCGTTTTTGCCGAGAACACAACCTTCCCTTCACGCTTGAATATCCCGATCCCCGGTATCTGGATCCAAATCAGGTGTCGGTATGCTTAAAGACGATGGAGCCGATCTATGACTACACCCGCTTGAAGTCCCTCGTCCATTCCTACCTCACACAGGAAAAAAATATTCATATCGAACTCGGAAGCAACGTCATCGGTGGACAACTGCTTGCGGACGGACGGAAGGAGTTGCTGGTGCAGTCAAACGGGAATAGCTCGGCAAGAACGTTTGATTTCATCATCAATGCGACCTACGCCAACCACAATACCTTTCCCGACTGGTTTGGCTTCCCGAAGAAGGAGGTGCGCATTGACCTTGTTGAAGCACTCATCGTGCGACTCCCAATTCCCCACATCTCTCTGGCGGTCATGGATGGACCGTTCACCAACCTTGTTCCAACCGGTGAAAACGGCGTCTTCACTCTCGTGCATATCAAGGAATCAATTTTGAAACGCTTCGTTCCGTCGGACGGGCTTGTCCCACCGGGGCTGCAGGTGAGCTCGAACGCAAAAAAAATAGTTGAAAAAAGCAAAGAATGGTTCCCGATATTGGAACAAGCGGAACTTCTCGAGTCCCGATACGTCTTCCGGTGCGTGAATGCCAACCGGGAACACGACGACGCTCGACCATCGGACATCACCCGGCACGGATTCGGCTGTTTTTCGATTCTGGGCGGGAAAATTTTAAACAGCGTCAGGGTCGCTCAAGAACTCGCGGAGGAAATCCGGGGGTATACCTCTACACCCTCCGCCGCAACTCCCGTTGCCCTGGTGAACGGGTTTGCGCAACCGTCCGCGGACCTAAACGTCCGGCGGTCACTAATGGATCCGCCTGATCGTCCACAAATCGTAGAGGATCCGCAGGCCATCAGATAATTTCACGCTTGAATGCCGATCGTGCGCCCAGCTGATTGGGATTTCTTGTATTCGAAAGTTTTGTTTGATGGCCATGTATAATACCTCGACCTCAAACAACCAGCGCGTCAAAACCTGTTCCTGGAAGAGTGACTTGGTGCGCTGATGGAAAAGTTTAAAACCACACTGTGTGTCGGCGAACGGCACATGCGAAACAACGCGAAAAAGTTTATTCAGAAGGCGACCTAGAATTTCACGAGACCACGGCTGATGAACGGTGATGACCGAGCCCGGCAAACACCGTGACCCAATCACGATATCGTGCGTCGCGAGATAGGGCACGAATTTTTCAAATTCCATCGGCTGCGTTGAAAGATCGGCATCGAGGAATAACATCCACTCTCCCCTGCTTGCAAGCGCACCCGCTTTAACGGCGCCGCCTTTCCCCTGGTTTTTTGAAAGACGGATCACCCGCACGTTGGGAATGCGTTGACTTGCCTCGTGCGCGCGGGCCGCCGTCTCGTCGGTTGAGCCGTCATCAACGACGATAACTTCGAACTCGAAGTTTTTCTTTGCGAAGTACGCTACGATCGTGTCAATCGTTCGCTCGATGATGACGGCCTCATTGTACGCGGGAATGACGACACTTAGAAACATGGGTGGGGAAATAAAAAACATTATGTTCTCGGGGGCACGGCCTCCGTTTTTTGTATCTTATACAATCTTACACCATCAACATCATATACTTTTTCCAAGTCCGGCATCTCGTCAAAGTCCGCTGTCGATATCTCCTTTTCAAGCGGCCCCAGATAAAGATAGTCCACCTTGTATTTTTTCCCGAGGTCGCTGATATCAAACGGATATGCGCCGTAGGATGAAACGATTTGATCCACCTTCAACCCCGGAGGCGCATCCGCTCCGGGGACGATATTGATCGAGGCATCAAGCGCTTGCGAATAAAATTGCTGGAAATAGAGATAATCGAACAGCGCCATATGGGTCGCCGGGAATTGTCTCTGTATAAATGTTTGAGCAAGGGTGTCATTCCGGAGTTCGGCATCGAGCGTACTCGCGGGAATGCCGTACAACGAATAGAGAATGAACAACCTTTCAATCATTTCATCTTCACCCGCCATGGTACCTGCCGCCTTCGGTAAAAATATTTTTGCGGGCGTGTAGTACAAGAACAACTCGCTTGAGTATGGAATGGGAGTAAGGACGACGGCATCCCGAGGAAGGTGCTCGTTCATCCAAAGAACGGAGGGCATGACGCCTGTTGGTTGTTCGAAGGTGTGAAAACGAATCTTCGCGAAAGCGTAGGCATCGCTCGCACTTCCCCCAAGGACAGAGAGCGCCAGAATCCATACAATCACCGTCAACGGACGACCGAGTCCTTTTTTCTCGACTCGTTCAAACACGCACTGCGCGCACATGAGAAAGGAAAGCGCCAACGGGATGAAGATAATCCGCAGGTACCAGTGGACGGGTTGGACGTTCGTGCCAGTGAAGACCTGGATGTTCAACCCGACAACTCCGGCGATGAGTAAAACGGCCAGGAAATCAAAAATAAACATCCGCGCTCTTGCTTTGCAATAGCGGTACAAAATAACAAGTAAGACAACAACGACAATATAGAAAAACCATTGGCTCGTCCGAAACTGATGCCCGCCGCTCTCAATCCAGCCCGTCCGATTGAGATATGTCTCAATCCACGGCAATCGCTGTGCCGCGAAATAGGTCATCCAATAGTAGAGTGATATTCCTCCCCCTATTGCCAGTGAGATAGTGCTGTACCGCGCTGTCCTGTATTTCCGCCGGAGAAGCGATGAAAGAAAGATGATCCCGAGAACAATGGTCCCGTATATCCAATAATAAGTATACGTATAAAACAACAATCCGTAGAACACACCGGCAAGCACGGCATATTTCCTACGTTCACTCTTGAGGAGCAGGAAGACAAAAATTAGGAAGGGCCCAAAGATCACGAAACCGGGCTTCACTGATTCCATGGTCAAAAAATTCAAACGGTTGCGTGAATCACCGGGAAAAGAGACCGGGAGAAATACTTTCACCAGATCCTTCACGGCATTCATCGAGCGCGGGAGAAGCATGAACGGAAGATCGCGCACCATCACGAATATGCTTGCGAACGGCGCGGCGAGAAAAAAACGACCGGTCAGCAAATGCGCGATTTTGTAGAGAAGCGCGAACGTGATCGCCGCAAAAAACGCATCGGCCAGGGGCATTACGCCGCGGAGACCGCCGATGAGGTACAGAGGATAATACAGAAATGGGTTGAGGAGCGGATGAAGTGTGGTCAAGCCGTTTCGATATTCAAACAGACTCACGTCGGCAATCCGCAGATACCCATCGGCCAATTCCCGCAGGCGAGCCCAAATCGTGCTGGCATATCCCGGAGTCATCGGAAGCACGCTCCAATATTGCTCGCCCCTCTGGCTATACCAGAGAAACAGATAAAAATGATACGATGAGTAAATCAGGGCTACGGCCAAAGCTAGTGACCCAAGAATCAAATATCTCTTTTGCTTTTCAGTCATCTGCACAACGAAAAAACTGAATAAACCCACCGCTCGTGCGGCTCCTCTAAGACCATTCTTTAAATCTAAGAGTAACAACTTACACTCATTAATTCAAATGTTTCCCAATACGATTGACTCAAAAATCAAAAAGACCGTATAGTATCCGGGTATCGACATCCACATCTTCCGCCGAATCTCCAGAATACCGGAATATCGCTCACTCGCTGTAGTGAT
>MGDZ01000052.1:12062-13954 GCA_001791115.1 Candidatus Uhrbacteria bacterium RIFCSPHIGHO2_02_FULL_57_19 | reverse complement strand
GCCGCTGGTGCTCACCAATCGATCAGAAAAACTCGCCTCTTTCCGCGCGATGACCCCGCCGCCCCAGGCCGTCATTCTCGGATCGTCCCGGGTATTTTTGATGGATCCGGACCGGATCGAAAAAATCACCGGCCTGAAGACCTTCAACGCTTCCGTCTCCTTCGGCCGGCCCGAGGATCATCTGGCGATGACCAGATACATCGTCGAGGAGCTAGGGATTGACCTTAAACTTATCATCGTCGGTGTTAATGTAGGTGAGCTGAACCATGATCCCATCGATCCACAAACCATTACCAATCTCGACCTCAATCGTTACTTGCCGATATCAAAAAAAGAACAGGTAATCACCGTTCTCAAAGTTCTCAAAGAGCGGTTTAACGCCCGGATGGTCCGCGACATCTTTGTCGCGCTGTTCTTCCGGGCGCGGGGGTATCCTGAAGAAATGGTGACTTTCCTCCCCAACGGCGTCCAGCAAGTCGACAGGAATGCGCCGCCGAATGTTGAGAGAACGAAGATATCCGTTCCGGCCGCACTGCAGCTATTTGCCGGCGAGAATGAGTTGTCGGACAGTCGGAAAAAATTTCTCGCTGAATTAATTTCATTCGCCGAAAATCAAGGTATCAAAATTCGGGTCATAATTCTGCCGATCGCTCCCGTGGCAATCAAGGAACTTGAAGAATCCACTAAGTATTCTGATTTGCGCCTTTCCCTGCTGGAATTTATGATGGAGCAGCGAGAATCGCATCAGAATCTGCGCTTCTTCGACGCCACGAATCTCCAAACTTATAAGGGCGATCCGTTGGGGTTTAACGACGCCACCCATCCTAGTTCCGTCAATATTGACCGCATCACCGATGCGCTCCTCTCCGACTACACACTAGGCACTACTCACTAACCACTCACTGATGATTTTCAACAGCTATACCTTCGTCATCTTCTTCCTTCCGGCAGTTCTCGCCGTTTTCTGGCTGATCCGCGGGAGAACCGCCCGAACAATCCTGCTCATCGCCGCGGGGCTCGCTTTTTACGGCTACTGGAACTGGCGTTTTATACCACTTCTTGTCGGTTCTGCGACCGTGAGTTTTGCTTTGGCTCTACTCATCAGCCGACTGAACCGACAGTCTTCGCGTCGGCTCGCGCTTTCCGCTGGGATCATTGTGCATCTCGGACTTCTCGGATTTTTCAAATACGCCGGATTCTTCCTCGGAAATGTTGGGGCGGCGGCGTCAGCACTCGGACTTTCCTTCACCGCTCCAATGCTCTCCATCATCCTTCCGCTCGGCATCTCCTTCTCAACCTTCCAGGCGATCTCCTACCTCGTCGATGTCTACCGAAAGACGATTCCTCCCGAACGGAATCCGCTTCGCTTCCTGTGCTACGCCACGCTCTTCCCCAACATGGCCTCGGGACCGATACTTCGCTATCGCGAGATCGCGCCTGATCTCGATCAAATTGGAAGCCCCGCCATTCCAGCGGCCATTCACCGGGGTGTGATGCTCCTTATCATCGGTCTTGCTAAAAAAGTGATCATCGCCGACCAGCTCGCGGAAACGGTGGACTCGCTTTGGGGCTCGCCGGAGATGCTTACGGCTGCTGGCGCTTGGCTCGCCACCATCGGCTACGGCCTCCAACTATACTTCGACTTCTCCGGTTACAGCGACATGGCGGTAGGCATCGGCTCGCTCTTCGGGCTCACCATCCCCCAAAACTTCAACTCGCCATACAAAGCGCTCTCTCCATCGGACTTCTGGCGCCGGTGGCACATGACTTTGGGTACCTGGATCAAAGACTATCTCTACATTCCCCTCGGCGGATCGCGACGCGGCCTGCCGCGCACGGCGACGAATCTCGTCCTAATTATGACTGCCATCGGACTATGGCACGGAGCCGCC